>CAZLRW010000002.1:0-104943 GCA_964561925.1 uncultured Flavobacteriaceae bacterium | reverse complement strand
GCGCGAAGATCTTGCCGAACGACCAGTGATGGTACATCAGCGGCATGCCGTGCGCCGAATAGGCGTCGAGCATCTGCTCGGAGGTTATGATCTCGATCTGGTTGGCATAGGTGTCGAGCTTGAGATCGTTGGCCGCGACGTCTTCGATCGCGGAAAACACGCGCCTGAGCAGCGCGAAATCCCACTCGGCGCCCGAAAAGAGAAGCTCGCTCATGCCGCTGCCACGCCGTGATTCTGCGTCAGCATCAACGCAAACAGGGCTTTCAGCAAGTCGACATGCTCGAACCGCCGCCGGGAGAGCACATGATGCGTGGCGACCTCGCCGTGCCCGAGCCCGCGCAAGCCCACGAACCGCGCGCCGGGCAGGATCGTCGAATTCACCGGCACCATGCCGTCGTTCTTGAGCCCGAAGCCGTCCATCCACCGCGCCGTCGGCCAACGCGCCGAGGGCCACATCGCGTTCGTGCCCGCGACAGAGCCGACGCACAGGATCGGCACGGCCCGAGCGATCTCGGCCACGCGCGTCGCGTGCTGGTCCATGTACTGCGCCCGCCGGTCGGTCCTGAGGTCGACGATCGCCTGCAGATCTGCGCCCAGCACCTTCAGCGCCGTGCGGCTGATCTTGCGCGCCCGCCCGCTGCCCGAGGCGACGTCGGCCAGCGGCGAACCGTGAAACGGCGCCTGGAACGCGATCCATCCGTCGACGAAGCGCGCGATGTCCGGATGCGCGATCAGCGCCTCCAGCGTGTCGAGCCCGCCCTTCGAGTGCGAAACGATCCACGTCGGGCAATGATGCTCTGCCAAGATCCGGGCGAGCCGCCGGCCGTTCTCGGCGACCGACGCGCCGGTATCGACGTCGGCGATCTCGGCGGCGAACCCTTCGTCCTTCAACTGGCGAACCTGATGGGTCAAATACTCGATGAGGCGCACGCGGCTCGCCTTGAGCGCGATCCCGCTCAAGACCGCCGGCACGAACAGGATGCGCGATGCGCGGATACGGTGCGCAACACGCCCGAACGCCGCCTCGGCCCTATCCGGATTCAGACGGTCGCGTTCGAAGAAGGCGCAAAGCCGTTCCGTCACGTCGCTGGCCAGCGGCGCGCGCCGCAGCCGCGCATAGGCGTCCGCGTCGGCCTCGTGGTCGAGCCAGGTCAGGACCCGGCCCCACACGCTCGCCCCGGCGGCGTTCATGTCTTGGCCTCCGCGCTCTCCTTCGAGAACAATTCCCGGAACACCGGGAAAATGTCCTGCGGCTTCGCGATCCGCTTCGTGGCGAAGTTCTTCCACTGCTTGGCGACCGTTCGATAGGCGCGCCACAGCTCAGCCCCCGACTCCTCGCTCGAGAACACCTCCATCTCGCGCTCGTCGAGGATTTCGATGTAGGCGTAATACTGGCACATCGGCATCAGTTCTTGATTCAGCAGATCGACGCAACGCGAAGCGTCGCCCGTCTGCGTGTAACCGTCGGAAGCCTGGGCCGCATAGATGTTCCATTCGCCGGTCGCGTAGCGGTCGGCGACGATCTTCTTCATCTCCTCAAGCGCGGTCGACACGATCGTGCCGCCCGATTGGCGCGAATAGAAGAACGTGTGCTCGTCCACTTCCTGCGCGTCGTGCGTATGGCGGATGAACACGATGTCGAGCCGCTCGTAGCGCCGCTTCAAGAACAAATGCAGCAGCATGAAGAAGCGCTTGGCGAGGTCCTTTTCCCGCTCGCCCATCGACCCCGACACGTCCATCAGACAGAACATAACGGCCTGGCTCGTCGGCACGGGCTCCTGCACGAAGGCGTTGAAGCGCACGTCCACGGGATCGAGGAACGGCACCCATTTGCGCTTATGCTCAAGCCGGGCGATTTCTTCCTCGAGCTCCGCGATCGCTTCCCGTTTGTCGCCGTCCGGCGCGGCGCCGCGAAGCGCCGTCAACTGCTGGCGCAGAACCTCGATGTCCTCTTCCTTCGGCCGGCGCATCGCAAGCCTGCGTCCGAACGAGTTGCGCATCGTGCGCACGAGATTGATCTGCGTCGGCGATCCCGCGGTGGTGAGCCCCGCCCGCCGCCAGGAATAGACTTTGATCTCCTTCAGCGACGTCTTGATCAGGTTCGGGAGTTCGAGGTCCTCGAAGAAGATGTCCAGAATCTCGTCCTGGCTCAGCGTGAACGAGAAATCGTCTTCCGACTCCCCGCTCGTCGACGCGTCCTTGCCGCGGCCCTGGCCTTCGCCCTGACGCGGCTTCTTGATCTGATCGCCCTCGACGAAGTCCTTGTTGCCGGGCAGCACGCGCTCGTGCTGGCCGCCCGACGCCGGGTCGAGCCGGAACCGCGGTTCCTTCGTGCTCTTCGTCGGGATCGAGATTTTCTGATCCTTCGCGAAGTCCGAAACCGTGCGGTCCTTCAACGATTTCTGCACGGCCTCTTTGATCTCGGCGCGCGCGCGCCGGATGAAGCGTTGCCGGTTGGCAAGGCTTTTGCCTTTGGGATTGAGTCGCCGGTCTATGAAGTTCGCCATTTAAGCCGCCGGGGGAAGCAGCCGTTCGATTCAACGGCTACCCCGCCTTGTTCACACGCATGTACCATTCGACCAAGCGCCGCACCTGACGCGCCGTGTAGTGGCGCGCAAGCATGCGCTTGACGAACTCGTTGTGCTTGGACTGCGTGTCGGAATCTTTCTTTGACTCGAACGAAATCACCGGCAGCAGATCTTCGACCTGGCTGAACATCCGCTTCTCGATCACGTTGCGGATCTTCTCGTACGACGTCCAGGCCGGGTTCTTGCCGTCGTTCGCCGCGCGGTGGCGCAGCGCGAACTTCACGACCTCGTTGCGGAAGTCCTTCGGGTTCGCGATGCCCGCAGGCTTCTCGATCTTCGACAACTCGTTGTCCAGGCTGTTGCGGTCGAGAAGTTGGCCCGTGTCGGGGTCTTTGAAGTCCTGATCTTCGATCCAAGCGTCGGCATAGGAGATGTAGCGGTCGAACAGATTCTGCCCGTACTCGCTGTAGGATTCGAGATAGGCCTTCTGGATTTCCTTGCCGATGAACTCGGCGTAGCGCGGCGCAAGTTCCGCCTTGATGAACTCCAGATACCGCTTCTCGACTTCGTCCGGATGCTGCTCGCGCTTGATCGCCTGCTCGAGCACGTACATCAGATGCACGGGATCGGCCGTGACCTCGGTCGTGTCGTAGTTGAACGTTTCCGACAGCACCTTGTAGGCAAAGCGCGTCGAGATGCCGTTCATGCCTTCGTCCACGCCGGCCGCGTCCTTGTACTCCTGCAGCGTCTTGGCCTTCGGGTCGGTGTCCTTCAGCTTCTCGCCGTCGTAAACGCGCAGCTTCGAGAACAAGTTCGAATTCTCGTGCTCCTTGAGACGCGTCAGCACGCAGAACCGCGCCAGCATCTCGAGCGTCTCGGGCGCGCACGGCGCATTACCGAGCTCGCTGCCCTTAAGCAGCTTCCGATAGATCGCGACCTCGTCCTGTGCCCGCAGACAATAGGGCACGGTCACGACGCAGATGCGGTCGAGGAACGCTTCGTTGTTCTTGTTCGACTTGAACTGCGTCCACTCGGACTCGTTCGAGTGCGCCAGGATGATGCCTTGGAACGGAATGGGCCCCAGCGTTTCGGTGCCGATGTAGTTGCCTTCCTGTGTCGCCGTCAGCAGCGGGTGGAGCACCTTGATCGGCGCCTTGAACATTTCGACGAACTCGAGCAAGCCCTGGTTCGCGTGGCACAAGCCGCCGGAGAACGAATAGGCGTCCGCGTCGTTCTGGCTGAAACGCTCAAGCTTGCGGATGTCGACCTTGCCCGTCAGCGCCGAGATGTCCTGGTTGTTCTCGTCGCCCGGCTCCGTCTTCGCAATCGCGATCTGGCGCAGCTTCGACGGCTGCAGCTTCACGACTTCGAAGCGCGAGATGTCGCCGTTGAATTCGTCGAGCCGCTTCACCGCCCACGGGCTCATGATCCCGGTCAACCGGTGCTTGTCGATCCCGTAGCGGTCCTGCAGCAGGTCGGCGAGTTCGGACGTGCGGAAGAGGCCGAGCGGCGATTCGAAGACCGGGCTGATCGTGTCCCCGGCTTTCAGCACGTAGATCGGCTTGACCTCCATCAGCTCTTTCAAGCGCTCGGCGAGCGAGGACTTACCGCCGCCCACGGGGCCCAAGAGGTAGAGAATCTGCCGCCGCTCTTCCAAACCCTGCGCCGCGTGCTTGAAGTAGCCCACGATCCGCTCGATCGTGTCTTCCATCCCGAAGAAGCCGTCGAAGGCGCGATACATCTTGATCGTGCGGTTGAAGAACATCCGCGACAGCCGCGAATCGCGAGAAGTGTCCACGAGTTCGGGTTCGCCGATCGCCGCGATCATCCGCTCCGCTGGACTCGCATACATCATCGGATTGTCGCGCGCCGCCAACAGGTAGTCGCGCAGGGACATAGTTTCGAACTTCTCGCGCTGATACGCCCGAGAGAACGCGTCGAAGACGTCGAGGTTGCCGCTCATGAGTTCACGCCTATCCCGCTGTTACGCGCCCTTGTCAGGTCAGGCGGCCATTTGAAGCGTCCGAGGGTGGCGTTCAGATGGCAACTCGGCCGGAAGGGCCCACAAGTACTATTTTCCTAATTAGTGCCCCCATCACCTAAAGCAATCGTAAACCCTCTCGGATCCCGCTTGTCCGCACCGGAATCTCTGGAAGGTGATTTTCGCCTGAACGAGTGTACATTTTCGCCGTCCTCATCCTAGCCCATTCTCGGGCGTTCGGCACCAAAGCGATTCGGCGTGATCGTTTGGCCGCATGAGAAGCCGCATTCCCGCCGCATTCCCGGCTGCTTTGCGCCACAGCAAGCGATTTATGCTCGCATGGTTGCAGGGCCCGCGTCGCCCTGCTTTCCGCGCAACGGCGCGACAGTCCGTACCCGCACCCCTTGGAGACAATGTGACATGCACGATGCGCTCACCGCACGATTGAGACATGGCTGGCGATCCCGCGCCACTGCCGTTTTTTGCAGCCTGGCGCTGCTCGGCGGCGCGGCAGCGCTGCCCGCATACGCAGCAGACCCGATCCGCGGCCAAGTCCAACTCGACCAGCCGACCGTGCTCGCCGGCGGACGGTCCGTCGTCTACGCCGTCGTGACGTTCGAAGGGATCGACGTCGACCCTGGCCCCGCAGCGGAGCGCCCGCCCTTGAACCTTGCGCTGGTCCTCGACCGCTCGGGTTCGATGTCGGACGAAGGCAAGATCGAGTATCTGCGCCGCGCGGCCAAGCTCGCCGTCGACCGTTTGGGCAAGCGCGACACGCTTTCCATCGTCGAGTACGACGATCAGATCACGGTCATGTGGCCGGCCCGGCGCGTCGGTAACCTCAGTGAGGTTAAGGCCATGATCGATCGCCTGGAGCCGCGCGGCTCCACGAACCTGACCGGCGGCATGATGCGCGGCGTCGATGAGGCCAAGGACGCGCTCGACGGGCCGGCCGATCAGGATGGCACGATCACGCGCGTCATTCTCATGTCGGATGGTCTCGCGAATACCGGCGTCACCGACCCGGGAGAGATCGCCCGCCTCGTCCGCGGCGCCAAGCGTGACGGCATCCGCATTTCATCCATGGGCCTCGGCCGCGACTACGACGAAGATTTGATGGAATCGGTCGCAGAGAACGGCGGCGGGCGCTACTACTACGTTGAACATCCGACGCAGATGGCCCGCGTCTTCCAGGAAGAGATGGGCTCGCTGTTCGAAACGACGGCGCGCGACGTCGAAATCCGCTTCTCGGGCCGCGCGATCGTGCGCAAGGCCGAAGTCGTTGGCTATGACGACGCATCGGGCACCGCAAGCGTTCGCCGTGCACTTGAGGACGTGTTCGCGGGCGAAAAGCGCACCGTGCTCCTCCGCTTGGAAGTCGACGCCCCGTCCTCCGGCCGCGCCGATCTCGGCCAAGTCGACCTCACGTACAAAACCGCGAAGTCGGGCGAAGCGAAAACGTTCAGCCAAGCGCTCGCCCTCGACGTCTCGTCCGACAAAAAGGCCGTCGACCGCGCGCGCAACAAGGTCGCAACCGCCGAAGCGGCTTTGGCCGAAAGCGACCGTCTGCAGAAGGAACAGGTGAAGCTCTACCAAGCCGGCAAACGCGATGAAGCGCAGAAGAACATGACCGCGCTCGCCAAGGAGCTCGAAGAAAAGAACGCGGTCCTGAACGACGAACGGGTCCGCCGCAAGATCGAAGCGCTCAACGTCGAGAACCGGCAGATGTCGGCGGCTGCGAGTTCGGAATCGGCCCAGAAGGACTACCTGAAGGCGAGCAAACAACGCCTCTACCAGGCGAAGTCGGGCAAGCGCGCCGGCTTCTCGCTCCAACCGGGCGACAAGGGTCTCGAAGTCGAACGCCTGCAGGAAGCGCTGAAGAAATCCGGCCATTACAAGGGTCCGGTCGACGGTCTTTACGATGCCGACGTCAAAGCGGCGGTCGAGACCTATCAGAAGTCGAACAAGATGTCGGTCGACGGCGTCGCCGGCGCCGAAACGATGGACGCGATGGGCCTGTACTGAGACCCGCCCGAAGCAATTCGAGTTGAACTGTGGCGCGAGGGGTGAAATGCTCACCCCTCGCGTCTTTGTTTTGAGGCGACGCATGGAAGAGACCGTCCGCATCGGAATCCGCCAAGCGCGGGCTGGCGACGCGGCCGGTATTGCCTCGGTCTATGTCGACTCCTGGCGCGAAACCTATGCCGGCATCCTGCCCGACGCCGGCCTGCTCAAAATGTCGAAAACCGATCATGCCGCCGCCTGGGCGCGAACCATCAAGGCCGCCAACCTGCGCACGCCCGTTCTCGTGGCGTCCGACGAAAAGTCGCGCGTGTTCGGCTTTGCAAGCGCGGGCCCCTCGCGCGACAAGTCGCTGCCGTTCGACGGTGAGGTCTACACGCTCTACGTCGCGCCCGGCCTCACCGGCCAAGGCCTCGGCACCGCGCTGCTGTCGACGACGTTCCGTCTATTCTCGAAGGCGCATTGCCGCGGCATGATCATCTGGGCTTTGGGTGATAACCCCTGCCGCTTCTTCTACGAGGCGATGGGCGGGCGCATTGTCGCCGAGCGCGAGCACGCGATGTGGGGCAAGACGATGCGCGAGGTGGGCTACGGTTGGGACACGCTGAACGTCGGCCCTGCGCCGCACCGCGTCGGCCGCGGCGCCGAGCCCGAACCGCCGCACGCCTGATCGTCAAAGATCCTTCGGCCGCATGAAGTCCTCAAGGGTACCGAAGCCCGGCTTCGCTTCGCGCCACGACTTCACCGGCAACGTGATCACCGCAAGCGCACAGGTCGAAAACTTCTCGCGCATCCGCCTGTGCAACTTCTCCTGCGCCTCGGTCGACGGTGAGGTTGAAAGCGCCTGAGCGAACTGTTCCATGCCCGGATTGTGCCCGATGAACATGACGCTCTCGACCTTGTCGTCCACGTGCTTAAGCCGTTCGAGAAGTCTCCCCGCCTCCGCCAGATAGAGCGCCTCGTCGATCTTCACCTTCGGCTCGCCGAGCGACGGTTTGACCAACGCGAGCGTTTCGACGGTCCGCCGCGCGGATGAGCAAAGCACAAGCCCGATCTTGTAGCGCTTGGCCTTGATGTAAGCCGCCATCCGCGGCGCCGCGGTCTGCCCACGCTCGTTCAGCGGCCTGTCGTGATCGGCAAGGCCCGGCACGCCCCAATCCGACTTCGCATGCCTGAGCAGATAAACCGTCTTCATGCCGCAGGCCCTCGCGCAAACGGGAACAGGAGCAGCCACCCTATCCGCGTTGGTTGGCTGTCGCGGTAGGACGCCAGACCGATCGGCATCGTCGCTTGGTCCCGCTCCGCTGCCGCACGATAGGTGCTGAACACGCGGTCCCAAACCGAGAGATTGAAACCGAAATTCGAGTTCGTCTCGCGTTCGATCGTCGAGTGATGAATGCGGTGCATCTCCGGCGTCACGACCACGCGACGCAGCACGCGGTCGAGCGTGGGCGGCAGGCGCAGATTCGCGTGACTGAACATCGACGTCGCATTGAGCACGATCTCAAACACCAGCACAGCCACCGCCGGGACGCCGACGGAGACCACGACCGCAATCTTCCAACCTTGGCTGATCAGAATTTCAAGCGGATGAAAGCGAATCCCGGTCGACACGTCGAAATCGGGATCGGCGTGATGCACCCGGTGCAATCGCCACAACGGCGGGATGTAGTGAACGGCCACGTGCTGAGCATAGACCGCAAGATCGAGAACGAGAAACCCGATGACGGCCGCCGCCCAAAACGGCAGCCCGAGCATCGGCAAAAGGCCGAACCCCTGCCGCTCGACGACCGCTGCCGCGATCACGGTCAACGCGGGAGTCGCGAAAAACGAAAGCCTGAGCAGCAACGTGTTGAGCGCGCTCAAGCCCACATTGGTGACCCACCGTTGCGCCCGCCCATAGGCGAGCCTGCGGCGCGGCCAAACCGCCTCAGCCCCCGCCAGGGCCGCGAACACGCCGACAAAAATCGAAAGCCGAAGGAGCGCCTCGCCCTCGGCGCTCATGACATCGGAATGCGCGCATGCCGCACGACGGCGGCCTTCTCCAGCGCCGCCGCGGTCAGCCGGTCGATGTCGAGTTCGAGGCGCAGCCGGTGCAGAATGCGGTTCTCCTCCGGATGGACCGGCGCGTCGGCCAGCGCCACGTCGAGCGCGACCGCATAGGCCGTCTCGCGCAGCGCAGGCGTCAGTGTTTCCTTCACGAGCCCTATCACCGCGTCGAGCCCCTCGCGCTCTTGCAGAATCGCCCCGCACTCGCGCGCGACCGGGATGATCTTGTCTTCGCTGAAGCCGCGAAACGCCGGCAGCGAGCGCACCAAGTCGCCGATCGCATGCAATTCCGTGTCGCTCATGCTGGCGTCCGCCGCCGACACGACCACCATCACATAGATCAAGGCGGCATGCGGGTTCAGCGTCGGTGCGGCGTTCATAAGCGAAGTGATCCTGGCTAGAGGTGGCGGGCGGCAACTTATGGGTGGGCGGGCGGACCGGCAAGCCCGGGCGCGTGCAGAAAGTCCTTAACAACGGCAATGGCATCGGCAATCCCCACGCGCTCGATCTCAACCCCGGGAGGCAAACCGCCGAGCAGCCGCGTCGGCGTGCGTGCATCGAGCAGCACAAACACGCCGCGATCCGACGCGCGCCGGATCAAGCGTCCGAAGCCTTGCGCGAGACGCAGCCGCGTCAGCTGATCGTCGTAGCCCTTGCCGAACGCCGCACGCCGGGCCTTGTGCAGAATGTCGGGACGCGGCCAGGGCACGCGCTCGAACACGACAAGGCGCAGCGACCGCCCCGGCACGTCGACCCCGTCGCGCAGCGCATCCGTGCCCAGCAAGCAAGAATCCTCATCGTCGCGAAACAAGTCGACGAGCGACCCCGTATCCAACGCATCGATATGCTGCGCATAGAGCGGCAGCCCTTGCGCACTGAGCGGCGCCGCAATCGACCGATACGTCGACTTCAGCGACCGGATCGACGTGAAGAGACCAAGCGCACCGCCGCCCGACGCAATGAAGAGATCGCGAAACGCGCCGGCGATCAGATCTTGGTCGCGGTTCAGATCGCGCACGACCAGCACCCGCGTCTGCCGCCCATAGTCGAACGGAGAAGCGAACGTCGCACGCACCGGCGGCACGACAAGATGGCCTGCACCCGTGCGGATTTCCGCCGCGCGCCAACCTTCGCCCGCTTGTTCCTCCTCACTGCCGCGATCGCGCAGCGTCGCCGAGGTGATGAACGCGCCATGCGCCGGCTCCAACACTTCGGCGGCAAACGGCACCGTCGGATCGATCGCATGACGATAGAAGCCGATGTCGGTGTCGTGACCGTCGAACCGCTCGACGCCCAGCCAATCCACGAACCCCGAAGGCGCAACTTCGCCGACAGCATCAAGCGCCATGATCCAATTCGGCAACTGCAGCTTCGCCCGCCGCTCGATCCCGCGCAGCGCCGCCTCTGCGCGCAGCCGATGCTGCGCCAATTCTTCCGGTGCCTCGCGCAACATCCGCCGCAACGCCTGCGCCACTTCCGTGAGCGGCGCGACGAGCGATTTCAGCGCCCGCTTCAACTCACCCGCCGCACCAACGAGCATGTCGGTCGCCGGCATCACTTCGCACTCAAGCCCATAGGGCGACGACACGTCTTCGGAACGCGCCCGCACCTGCGCGCGCACGGCGGAGAGGAACTGCTCCATCGCCCCGCGCGGCGCTTCGTTCGCAACCCGCGAGAGCCATCCGTCGCCGGGGAGCGCCAGCGCCATCTGCGCCACATGCTGCAAACGGTCGAGCTCGACAGGCTCGTCCTGCAACACCGGCGTCAACCGCTCGACGAGCCCACGCCCGCGCCGCGCACTCCGCCCCTCGGCCCCGCGCAGCCAGCGCCGCAACTCCGCCCCTTCCCAACCCGTAATGTGGATCGCGAAGAAACTGTCGGCGGCGTCGAAGATGTGATGCCCTTCGTCGAACACGTAACGCAACGTCGGCGCCGCGCGCTCTTCACCGTCACCCTCGGCCGTCGCCGCTTGCCGCGCCGCCTCCACCATCGTCAGCGCGTGGTTCGCAACGACGACGCGGCTCGACCGCGTCTTGCGCACGATGCGCTCGAGCGAGCAGCGCCGGTAATGCGGACACGCCGCATAGATGCACTCACCGTGCCGGTCCGTCAGGCTCGCAGCGAACCCCGGATAAGGCCACGCCCACGCCGGAAAATCGCCGCCCAGAAGATCGCCGTCCTTCGTCGCCGTCAGCCACCGCGCGACAAGCCCCAGCGCCACCGTCTCGCGCTCGATCAGCACCGGCAACCGCCCCGCCGCTTCCTCGAAGTTCAGAAGGCAGACATAGTTCTCGCGCCCCTTGCGCACGGTCACCTTCTCCGCGCGCTCGACGGGATCGGGATAGACGCGCGCAAGCTCCTGCGCGATCTGCCGCTGCAGGTTCTTCGTGTAGGTCGAAATCCAAACCGTACCGTCGTTGCGCTCCGCCCACAGCGTCGCCGGCGCGAGATACCCTGCCGTCTTGCCGAGACCCGTCCCCGCCTCCGCCAGCACGACAACCGGCTCGCTCTCGTGCGCGCGCGGACGAAACGCCTGCGCGGCGAGCGCCGCGTAGTCGGACTGCGTGCGCCGCGCCTCGGCGCCCGCACCCACGATCGCCGCCAAGTGCGCCCGCGCTTCTTCCGGCGTGACAGGCATCGATCCGGGCTGACCCAGCGGCGGCGCCTCGTCCCACTCCGGCAATTCGCGCCACACGTCGATCCTGGGCGAAGCCTTCGCACGGCCCTCGGGGTCCATCCGCTCGAGCAGAAGCGGCGCCCACGCCCACTTGCTCAAACCCATCGCTGCCGCAACGCGCGCCGCCATCGGCCGACCCGGCAGCGCCGCCGCTTCGTCGAGCAACTGCATCGCCGCCTGCCGCAACACGGACGCCTGCTCCGGCAAACTCGCGGGCACGTCGAGCCCGAGCGCCCGCGCCAACGCACCGACGCTGGGCGCAATCGGCCGCGCCGGACGCACGAACGCAAAGAGTTCGAGCACGTCGAAATGCACGCCCTTGGGCTCCGACCGCGTGCGCCCGAGCCGCGACAGCGTCAACCCCGCATGCGCAACCAGATGCGGCGTCGCGCTCGCAGCGCCGAGCGCCTGCTCCGCCGAAAGGTCCTGCAAACGGCCGTCGCCATGCGCGACCACTGCGCGACGGAACGTCGCGACAAGCGCCGGGATCGCGTCGAGCGAGGTCGAGAAGGTCGATTCCATGGCCCCCACTATGCCGCGCCGTTGACGCTGAACCTAGCTGCCAATATCCCTCACCCGATGACCACCCGCCGAGACCTCGCCATGGCCGCCAAGGCCTGGCCCTTCGAAGAAGCACGCAAAGTGTTGGAGCGCGTAAAGCGCGACGAGTCCGCGGGCAAAGCGAAACCCTACGTTCTGTTCGAAACCGGCTACGGCCCGAGCGGCCTGCCGCATATCGGCACGTTCGGCGAAGTCGCGCGCACGAGCTGGGTCCGCCGCGCCTTTCAAGAACTGTCCGACAAGCCGACGAAACTGATCGCGTTCTCCGACGACATGGACGGGATGCGCAAACTTCCCGACAACGTCCCGAACCACGAGATGCTGCGCGAGCATCTGCAAAAGCCGCTGACCTCGGTGCCCGACCCGTTCGGCACGCATGAGAGCTTCGCGCATCACAACAACGCGCGCCTGCGCTCGTTCCTCGACGGCTTCGGCTTCGATTACGAGTTCATGTCGGCGACCGACGCCTACAAGTCCGGCAAGTTCGACGCGATGCTCCTGAAGGCGCTCGCCGTCTACGACCAGATCATGGCGATCATGCTGCCGACCCTGGGCGAGGAACGCCGCAAGACCTACAGCCCCTTCCTCCCCATCTCCCCCAAAAGCGGCCGCGTGCTCTACGTGCCGTTGAAGCGCCACGACGCGAAGGCCGGCACGATCACGTTCGACGACGAGGACGGCGAAGAAATCACGCAGACCATCACCGGCGGCCGCGCCAAGATGCAATGGAAGCCCGACTTCGGCATGCGGTGGGCGGCCCTCGGCGTCGACTTCGAGATGTTCGGCAAGGACCACCTGCCGAACCAGCCGCTCTACGCGAAGATCTGCAAAGCACTCGGCGTCGAACCGCCGGTCAACTACGTCTACGAACTCTTCCTCGACGACGTCGGCGAGAAAATCTCGAAGTCGAAAGGCAACGGCATCGCCGTCGAGCAGTGGCTGACCTACTCGGCGCCCGAAAGCCTCGCGCTCTTCATGTATCAAAAACCGAAATCCGCGAAGCGCCTCTACTTCGATGCGATCCCGAAGGAGGTCGACGAGTACGTCGCGCACCTCGACAAGTATCAGCAGCAGAACGAAGCCGAGCGTTTGGAAAACCCGGTCTGGCACATCCACGCCGGCCGCCCGCCGCAGGAATCGTGGCCGGTGTCGTTTGCGCTGCTCCTGAATCTCGTCTCCGCCTCCAGCGCATCGACGCCGGAAATCCTCTGGGGCTTCATCCGCCAGTATGCGCCGCACGCGAACCCGAAGGACAACCCGTCGCTCGACCGCCTCGTCGGCTACGCGATCCGCTACTACGAAGACTTCGTCCGCCCGAAGAAGAAATACCGCGCGCCGACCGACAAGGAACGAGCGGCGATGGAAGACCTCGCTGCAATCTTCGACAAACTGGCCGGTGCAACCGATGGCGAAGCCGTTCAGTTTCAAGTCTACGAAATCGGCAAAAAGCACCAATTCGAACCTCTGCGCGACTGGTTCAAGGCGCTCTACGAAGTCCTGTTCGGCCAGGACCAAGGCCCGCGCTTCGGCTCGTTCGCCGTGCTCTACGGTGTGACGAACACCGCAAAGCTGATCCGCGACGGCCTGGCCGGCAAGTTTCTCGCCTGACAGCGCCGCCTCATCGCCTTAGAATTCGCCTATGCACTGGTGCATGCGAACCGCGATTTCGCTCGCGTTGTGGGCGCTGAGTTTGGGCGCGGCTTCAGCCGCGATTCCCGAAACCGCGCGCGAAGCGTTCGCTGATGGGCGCTACCTCGCGGCGGCAAAGTCGGCGGAAGCGGAGGGCTCGGCCGACGCGCTCGCGTTTGCAGCGCGCGCCGAGATCGCGGACGCGATCACACGTGCCGATGGTCTCTGCCTTGACTGCCTCATCCGCGCGGAGGCGACCGCAAAGCGCGCGATCGAGCGCGACCCGAAACACGCCGAAGGATACGTCCAGCTCGCAATCGCAATCGGCTTTCGTGGCCGCCTGGTTTCGACGCTGGAAGCTCAATCGGAAGGCCTCGCCGAAAAGGGTCGCGCTGCCATCGACAACGCGCTTGCGCTTGACCCCACGAATTCTTGGGCGCGCGCGTCGCTCGGCGGTTGGCATCTTGAAGTCGTGAACCGCGCCGGTTCGATCCTCGCCTCGCTGGTCTACGGCGCGGACGAAGAAGAAGGACTCGCGAACTTCCGCCGCGCACTCATCTCCGACCCCGGTAGCCTGCTGCTGCACTATCATTACGCGCTGTCGATCCTGGCGCTCGACGCCGAACGCTTCCGAGGCGAAGCGCTGGCAAAACTTCAGGCAGGCTACAAAGACCCGCGCGCTGACGCACTCACCCAATTCACGCGAAGGCGCACCGACGCTCTGATGGAAAAGCTCACGTCGGGCGATGAGATCGAAACGCTCGTGCGCCGCTTCCAGGGCTACCCCGACTAACGCCGCGCCCACACGACGCGCGCCATCCACTCGACCTCGTCGCGCGCAAAGGCCTTTGGTTCCGCCACACCGTTCAAGGTCTTGAACTCGACGCGCTTGGCCGTGCGCCGCTGAAAGCGCAACAGCGCGCAACCCTGCTTGGTTTTGACGAGCGCACAGTCGTCGCGCCGGACATCGGCCTGGGGCGAAAGCACGATCACGTCGCCGTTGCGGAACAAAGGCGCCGCCGCATCGCCCGTGACCTCGACCGCGAATGCCGCCCCATCGGTCAGATCGGGAAACGCGATCCGGTCCCAAGCCTTGGCGATCGGCCGCTGCTGCGCATCGAACGCCTTCTTCTTCGCCAGATCCTTCTGCGTCAGGAACGGCAGCATGCGCGACGACGACCGCCCGCCGCTCGTCTCCGATAGCAAGGCCACGAAATCCTCGATGCTGGCCCCCGTCACACCCAGAATCTTCGAAATGCTCTCCGTCGATGGCCAGCGCAGCCGCCCTTGCGGCCCAAGGCGCTTGCTCTTGTTGAACGTCGTGGGATCGAGCCCCGCTGCCCGTGCCAAACCGGACGGCGAATGCCCGTGCCGCGACGCCAATGCGTCGATCGCGCTCCAGATGTGTTTATGCGACAACATCGACGATGATCTCCGCCGCGCGTTTGCGAAGCTCGAGCGAAAGTGATTCTAATCCTACCACGATGAACGCTCTTCGCCTTCTCTCCGCGCTTGGCGCGCCTGCGTTGCGCGCGCTCGATCCCGAACTTGCGCACACGCTGACCGTCAAGGCGCTGAGCTTTGCCGGAACAATCGCACGCGCCGAGCCTGACGATCCGCGTCTGGCGGTACAAGCGCTCGGACTTGATTTCCCCAACCCGCTCGGCCTCGCCGCGGGCTTCGACAAAAACGCCGAGACGATGCAAGCGATGCTGGGCGCGGGCTTCGGTTTCGTCGAAGCCGGAACCGTCACGCCGCGTCCTCAATCGGGCAATCCGAAGCCGCGCATCTTCCGCCTGGTTGAAGACCGCGCTGTCATCAACCGCCTGGGCTTCAACAACGAAGGCCTGGCTGCAGCGCAGGCGCGCCTACGCGCGGTTCAGCACATGCCCGGCATCCGCGGCATCAACATCGGCGCGAACAAAGACGCGACCGACCGCGTCGCCGACTACGTCACGGGGCTGAAGGAATTAGGCCCGCTCGCGAGCTACGTCACCGTCAACATCTCATCGCCGAACACGCCGGGCCTGCGCGGCCTGCAAAACAAAGCCGAACTGGCGGAGTTGATCGCGGCCCTGAGCGACGCGCGAAAGACCCTGTCACGCCGCGTGCCGATGCTGATCAAGATCGCCCCGGACCTCGACGAACACGCCTGTGCCGACATCGCGGAACTCGTGTTGGCAAGCGACATCGACGGCCTCATCGTCTCGAACACGACGATCGCGCGCCCCACACTGAAAAGCCGTCACGCAACCGAAACCGGCGGCCTCTCCGGCGCCCCGCTCTTCGTGCGTTCGACCGAAGTCCTGCGCACCATGCGCCGCCTCACCCAAGGCCGCATCACGTTGATCGGCGTCGGCGGCATCGCCTCCGGCGCCGACGCTTACGCGAAGATCAAAGCGGGCGCCACCCTCGTCCAACTCTACACCGCCCTCAGCTACGAAGACCTGGGCCTCGTAACGCGGATCAAGCGCGAACTGCTGCAAGCGATGGACCGCGACGGTATTCGCTCGATCAGTGACGCCGTTGCAACGGCAACCTAAGTCCCGCGCGCACCTGGAGCTCGCGCAAACAGGAAGAGGTCGATGCCCAGAGTAACGGGTCTGCTATCCGGCGATGCCGCACCGCGCATCGCCGACAAGCCCGCCTCGAAATCTCTGTCCGACAAACGAAGCAGTGTGGAGTCCGCGCGATGGGACGCCTTCTCCGCCAATTCATCGAGATTGTGCGCCATCAGGTGGTCGACGACTTCGTGATGAAGTTGCTCAAACCCGCCATCAACAAACGCTGCACGGATCTCCGAGATCGCCGGCAACCGATCGAGCGAGTCTCGGTAATTCGGAAAGTATGCTTCATACGGCGAGCCACGATCGCGCGTGCTGTTCCGCACGCAAACCAAGCCACCCGGCCGCAACACGCGGTGGAACTCCCGCATGGCGCTCTCTGGCGATAGGAAGTGATGAAACGCCATCGACATGAAGATCAAGCCGACGCTGCCATCGCGGCACGGAATTCGTTCCGCCGCACCCTTGACGAACTCCACGTCGCGGCGCGACGGCTTCTCGCGCGCAACGGCAAGCATCTTCTCGGACGGATCGACGCCGACGACATGCGCGCCGAACAAATCGGCGAGACGCGCCGCGAACCGTCCGGTCCCGCAACCTAAATCGACAATGCGCTCAAACCTGTGCCCCTCGAGCGAACGCCCAATGCGCACCGTCCACATATCCAGGACCCCGGGCGGCGGACTTCGCCCCCGCTCATAGTTCTCCGGCATGTTGGTTTGATCATAATCCATGCCGACACACGGCAGGATCGAGAAGCGCTGGAGCGGGTGAAGGGAATCGAACCCTCGTCGTAAGCTTGGGAAGCTTCTGCTCTACCATTGAGCTACACCCGCGAGCACAGTCTTGATAGCATCGTGTGCTGTCCCAAGGGAAGCCTTGACGCCCAATCAACCCTTTGAATTGCCTGTCAAATCATAACAGGTTTAGCAGCGGCTCACACCTAGAAAAACCTAGAGGCTACCCAACAACAAACGGGAGTCGCTCAGCGCGGTGGGATAGGGAGTTGTGACAACGCTGTGCCAAGCCCAAGACGCTTAAAGGTCGCGCTAGCACGTCATGCAAGCCCTTAGCGCAGCGTGGGTTGCCAAACTCCAACTTACCTTCCGAAGGTCATGAAGGTCCCAATAGGGAAGCCCTCCCTCATCCTGCTTACAGGGCCCCGGCATTACTCCCTGCGCGACCAATCCTTCAAATTCGGACGGTAGAACCTGAAAAAGGGACGCCGCCATTTCCCGATCAACGCAAAGCCTAGGGAGCACTAAGCGCCCATACAGCACGCAATTTTTACAATCATCAGTGGTAAAATACACATTGAAATCACCTTTCATTCAAACAACACCCCCCTAACGTGAACAAACAAGGTCCCGAGTTTGCACTAAAATCCAAGAAATATCAATAAATATCAATAATAGTTCGCATTTTTCTTTCGTTTTGATTTGAAGAAACAGGATTTAGGCCGAATCGCAGAATATCTGATTCATATATAGCAAAGAATGGGCCGACAATACGTGTTGAAAGCAACCGTCTGAGTCCACATTCATCATCGCAACCAAGCAGGGACACCAATCCTAGCTAATTGTAGAGTATTATTTATTACAGGAGATTGATAACAATGCATGACAAGACTGAACACTGCCAAATTGATACCTCAAGTACCTACCTTCATGAGTCCTCTCTAGACCCAACCATATCCCCCTCGATCTATTATCGATCCAAGGCACACTCAGGGATGGTGCACAACTTCACTGAAAACTTTTTGGCTAAGAAGGACTATAAGAACCAAGAGGCCTATTACGTCAGCACGACCTACCTAGAGCCTAAGGCCATCCCCCTCACAGCACCCTCGGCAAATAGGTTTCTGGAGAAATTCCATAAGTGCGTTCTGGAGCTTCTGGCTGGCTCCAGAAAGTACCAAAGGCCCTGGTTCAGAAAGATAGAGCCTGAGTTTCATGCCTTTCTGGATGTGCCTGGCTCCAAGCCTAAGCACTACAAGCACCCCTCTCTCCCAAAGCACGAGTCCACGTTCCATCATCACGGCATCATGCTCTGCCATCAGAGGCACGTCCCACTGATGGATGATCTATGTAAGAAAACCAACGCGGATTTGTTTTCAAAACAAATTAGGGGCATCTGCCAACTGAAAACGCTCAACGTGCAACGGATCAAACCCACCCCAGAGGACATGAAACAGGTGGTGAAGTACGCGACGTGGCACGCAAGCAGGTTCTTTGGCTCAGGCAGGTGGGAGGAATGCTACCTAATGTTCCCTCAGGCCAGCTCCGAGTTCAGATAGGCCCTGTGCTATGATTCTGGGGGCAAATTGGGCTTGGGAGATTGGTGGGAATAAAATGTGCAAATTTTGACCCGAAATTCCCTTTAGATAATAAACTGCCATTTTTTCATTATGTCCCCGCAACTCTGGCAACTCGTGACCTGAGAGGCACACACTTTTCGCCTCCTGAGCGTGCCCCTTTACCCAAGCACCCCCGCTGAGAGAATTCTGCACAAAAAACATTTGTCTCCAAGTTTGAGGAGTTGTTGGGTTGTCCCCGGGGGATCGGGGACAGCCATGGGAAACGAAGCAGAGCTTACAAGGCACGTTGTGCAAGGCTTAGATGGCCTTCAGGCCTTTTTAGCTCATCCAATTGGGGTGAGGGCTATGGGAAGCGTGGTAGGGGCCTACGCTCTCATTTCGTTGACGAATTTCATCTTGAAATTTGAGGGAGTAAAGCAAGCCAAAAACCATTCAATGACAGGTGAGATGGTGTACCGGCTTAACCTTGCCATTGTCCTCTTTATCGTCGTTGTGGGACTGGGCGCATTTCTGCAACTGTCTCAAGGTGTGGAATCACTCGCGCCCTATAATATCGCCTACCGGCCACTACATGCGGTTTTGGCTGTGATCACAGTAGGGCTACTACTATTCAATTATGGGGACATGATAAGGCGGGACTTTGAAAAAGAATACAAAACCTCTCTAACGTACCGCCTTGGCAAGCTGTACCAGCAGACGAGCAAGCGTGGGATCAATGTGTTTGAGCTTCTCTTGATCCCGCTGGCGTTCTTCGTCCCTTGGCTCAACGTACTAAGCCAATTGAGCCAATCTTTGCGCTAATGCTGGCAGCTGCCCAAGCCTCACGAATTACAGAATATCACACTGCAAGGTCGGGCATCACTCCCCAGAATTTCTCCGACGATCTTCATTGGCTCAGGGGGCATAGCGGCGGACACTTTCAGCCCCAATTTCCTCGCCTCGTCAAACCCAATTGGATATGCATGGGTCAGGACACCGTCGTTCAACGCGTGAGCTATCCGATCTGCCAGGTGTGGGGGGTAAGCCCCTTTCATTAGCTCAAGCGCATTCGCATGGCCTTGCTTCACCTTGTTCCGGCAGCTTGTCGCTATCCCAAGAACGTCATCATCTATTTTTTTCCTGGGTTTTGTTTCTTCCACATATATCCAGGCTGCCGCCGGAATATAGTCAATCTGAAGGTCTATCGGCCCGAGATTCGCTTGTGGGGACATAATAATTGCATCAGCGGCTAATGCTATTATGGTGCCTGCTGAAAATGCTTCGAAAGGCACAAAGACCGTCTTCTTGCCTTTGTGCGCTTTAAGGGCTCTTGCGATTTGCAGACCCTCAAGAGCTTTGCCTCCAGGAGTATGTAGGATGATATCGAGTGGGGTGCCTTCCGAAATCTTGGACAAAGCCTTGAGTACTTCCACAGCTGTTAGCTCATCAACGCGCTTGCTCTCGGTATCATACGCATCGTGAACCACACAGAGTACCCTGCTCCCCCTGGTTCGCTCCATCTGTTCGACCAGGGGCCTGACAGAAAGGTCGCAGGTATCTGAGCACACATTGCGCACCTGCGCTGGGCGAGAGGGGCATTCTATTGCGGGGACATATTGGACTTGAGCTTCTTGAACCAGCTCAAACACCTCAGTTGGCATGGTTTCTGCTGATAGATTGATTCCGATTTTTCTAGCCTTGGATGCGTCAACCGACCCGGCCCCGGAGAACTTTCCTGCAACTAGGTCAGCACCAATTCGGCAACTCTCTCCATGCGCTCCATGGTGAAGGACGGTACAGATGAATCGAGTAAGCTCCTTCTTCTGATTGCGATAATTATGGAGCTGCAGCAGCGTCGAATCTTTCGCATTCCTCAGCCATTTTTTTGAAGCCGCCTGCTGCAAGCTCTCATCAACATCGCTCATAAACGATAGGACCGCGTTTGGTCCCAACACCACATTGTCGGCAGCGAGCACAATCAGACTGGTGTAACCTTTGGCATAGTAGGGAACGAAAACCGTTGTTTCTCCCTCGTGGGCCTTGATAGCTCGTGCTATCCGGGTCACATCAGTGGGATCACCGCCGTCGCTATGCAACACGATGTCCAACCTCTCAGTGGTTGGAGCGGTTTGAAAGTAACTGAGAAATTCACGAAGTTCGTGATCAGAAATCCAATCTCCCTTTGGGACCGTCTCGGCACGCTTGTTCAATGCATATGAGTGGATGAAGGCAAAGACTTTTGAGCCACGACTGCCCTCCAAGCGCTTCAGAAGGCCGTCTGGGCCCGCCAAATCACCATCAGAGTCACCACCTGCCAACGCACTCGGGACACGCTTTGAGAAAATTGGTGATCCACCAAAGTCGGAATTTGAATCAAGCGTCACCCTAGAAAAGCGGCTCCAAAGGATTACCCCACTTAGGATTGCCGAAGCCGTCAGCCACGTTTCTGGGAGGAGTGCCCATGCGTGAACAATATCCAAAACCGCCTGCATACGCTGGCCCACCCAAATACCAGTTCCAGAACAAGGCACTTCAGCCGAAGCAGGATTGTGCGCGCAACACATCAGGAGCAAGCGCTTCACGCTTGACGCATCTGTTCCTGAGCAAGTGACATTTCGGTTTCAGCCACTCATCTGGCAGGGGAATTGAACTAAGGGAATTTCGCTTCTTTGCGGTAGTGGGGGGGGGGGGGGAGTTTTTTTTGAAGTCCTTGCCTCTATGAAGCTCCTACCAGCGCTCGCGGGAACAAAAAATTTTTGCGCGGGAAAGACTAATCTGATTCAGCGGCCAGTTTCTGCAGGGCCTCAAGAAATTTTTCAGCACTCACCACATCCGAGAATGTCAGGTCCAACTCTTCCTTGCGGTCAGAAAAGCAATCTAACGAATCGTACCCATGTGAGTTCGCATTGAACGGCCTCTGCACGGCTGCATGCATCAATGCCAGCTTCTCCCTAAGGTAGGTCAAGCGGTCATCCAGGAGACGGATTTCCCTCAGCTCCTTATTCGTTATCATTTTCTCCTTGCTTGGCATCATTTGGGGTCTCCTTATTAGAACGTTCCCTCCTATTTAGGTTCTCCGCAGAAGGCCCACACAGTTTGGCGTGAACCAATTGCATGTTCGCGTGTGCATACCGCGCAAGCTGTCTGATATCCCTGTGGCCAGAGATTGAAGCAACCTCTGGGACTGATAGACCCTTCTCAAACAGTCTGGAAATTCCCTCATGACGAAGGTCGTGCATGTGAAGGTCTGACACCCCAGCACGTTTGGTCGCTCTGTGCCAATGTGACCTGAGAAGGCATTCTTGAACTTGAAACAAGTACCCTTCACGGGGACACCTTGCATTGAAAATTTTAGATGCCAAAGACCCGATGGGAAACCGTCTCGAAAATCCATTCTTGGCTTCACGAATGAGAATTGTCTGTTTCTCAGGATCAAAATCTGCGCGGGTGATCCTCAGAGCCTCACCCTTGCGCATGGAGGTCTCTATGAGCCAGCTGATGAGGTCAGGAAGGTAGTCAGGCGCAATTTGTGCTGCTGCTTGCAGAAGCCGCTGATGTTCATCATGGGACAGCCGTCTCTCTCTGGGTTTAGAGATGGGGGGCTTTTCCAAGTGGCTCAGTGGGTTCCCGGGTAGATTCAAACCCCAATCACGGACAGCGACTGAAAATAGGTTGCTCAACAGGTTCAGGTCATGCCGGACAGCCTGTGTTCCTGTGTCCTCCAACCGGGCGTCACGGAAATTGGCGATGTGATGCCTTCCTAAATGAGCGAGGCTCAAGGCTGCCAGATCACTCTTGAGGAGGCGGTTGATCCTGTAGGTTTCTTTCACCTGACTTTTCTTGCGAGGCGTCACCTCTGCCAGATACCGTCGAAGGAGGTCAGCCAAAGTGATTGATTGTAGCTGGCGCTTGGGGATGGGAAGCCCGTGGCGGTCTATGGTCAGTTCAATTTCTCTCGCCCACGCTTGGGCATCTGCCCTGAGGCTGAACGTTCGAGAAATTTGCGGGCTACCTTTGCGCCTAACCTGAACCTGCCAGCGGTCCTTCCGTCGTCTCATTGAAGCCATGAATCTGCCCTTCGGTGTGACAAACCTGTGGCAAATTCAAAGTTTTCATCATGGCTGGTTTTCTCAAGAGCTTGATGCAGCTAAGAAATTTACTGCTCTCGAAAACGCTTCGCGTAAGCTTGGGAAGCTTCTGCTCTACCATTGAGCTACACCCGCATTTGAGCCCAAGCACGGCGATTTGATAGCATCGTGTGCTGTCCCAAGGGAAGCGCCGTCTGATACGCCTTGGAACGTCATGAACCAGAACATTCCCGCGCCCAAGACGTTCAAGCCGATCGACCCGGCAAAGTTCAAAGACCCGGACATCACCGCCAAGGGCGAACGCCGCGCGGAGGTCGCGCTGACGCGGCTTGAAACGCTCTGGTTCAACACCGGCACGCTTTGCAATATCACGTGCGCGAATTGCTACATTGAATCGTCGCCCACGAACGACCGCCTCGCCTATCTGACGTTGGCCGAGATGGCGACGCTCCTGGACGAGGCGGAACGTTTGGGTCAGCGCCCAAAGACGGTCGCCTTCACGGGCGGCGAGCCGTTCATGAACCCCGACATGCCGGCGATGGCGGAGGCCGCCCTCGCCCGCGGTCACGACGTACTCATCCTCACGAACGCGATGAAGCCGATGATGCGCCCGCGCGTGCAGGCGGCGCTCGCCGACCTGAACCGGCGCTTCGGCGCGAAGCTCGTGCTGCGCGTGAGCCTCGATCATTGGCGCGAGGATCTGCACGACGAAGAACGCGGCCCCGGTGCCTTCGAGGAAACGCTCGTCGGTCTGCGTTGGCTGCGCGATCAGGGCCTCGCGACCGCGGTCGCCGGTCGCCTGCGTTGGGGCGACGACGAACACGCCATGCGCGACGGTTTCGCGACGCTCTTCGCCCGCGAGCGTTTGACTATCGACGCGACCGATCACGCTGCGCTCGTGCTGTTCCCTGAGATGGACCCTCGCATCGACGTGCCCGAAATCACGGTCGATTGTTGGCGCATCTTGAACAAAAGCCCCGCCGACGTGATGTGCGCCTCAAGCCGCATGATCGTGAAGCGCAAGGGCGCGTCCGCCCCCGCCGTCGTCGCCTGCACGCTGTTGCCTTATGAGCCGGAATTCGAACTCGGCACCACGCTCGAAGCAGCCCTCGCGCCCGTGAAGTTGAACCACCCCCACTGCGCGAAATTCTGCGTGCTCGGCGGCGGCAGCTGCAAGGCGTGACGCCTCAGCGGGCGATCAGCAAAAGCCCGCCGCAGCACATCAAGAGCCCGAGCCCCTTCAGCCACGTCATCTGCTCGGCAAAGAACAAATAGCCGATCGGAACGACGATGAGCGCCACCACCACGTTCACGATCGCCCCCGTCGCGTTCAGCGGCCAGCCCGCGCGGAACGCCGCCACGAACCCGTATTCCAGCCCCACGATCGA
This sequence comes from uncultured Flavobacteriaceae bacterium, assembly GCA_964561925.1. Lineage (GTDB taxonomy): Bacteria > Pseudomonadota > Alphaproteobacteria > Micropepsales > Micropepsaceae > SZUA-430. The sequence continues at coordinate 81,160 of CAZLRW010000002.1, read as the reverse complement.
AAGCCCGATCATCACGCCGATCGCGATGTCGCGCGCCTCGAGCCGGTTCGCGCCCAAATCCTGAAAGCGAAACCAAAGCGACGCCGCGGCAACGAACGCCGCAAGATAGGCGACGCTCAGCACACCCAGGGTGTTCACGTCCGGCCGCGCCGACTTCAGCAAGGTCTGATAGGCAACATAGGTCACGACCGCGAGCGCGAACGGCCAGAGCGGGAGCCCTTGCATCGCGCTACACTGCCATCTCAATCACCCTCAGCGGGGTAGCCATCAGGCTCGTTTGAAGTGCTTAGACAATGCCAAACCTTGCCGCTGATAGATCGAACCTATTCCTGAACCATAGAGCTGTGTTGGTGTTGCCAACAACGGCTCAAATGTCAGACAACCAACAAGTTGGCCGTGCTCGAGCATAAATGGCACCTCATGGCTGCGAACCTCCAAGACAGCCCGAGAACCTTCCCCGTGGGCGTCACGATGCCCGAAACCCGGATCAAAGAACCCTGCGTAATGCACCCGGAACTCGCCAAAGAGCGGATTGTACGGCACCATTTCGGCGGCTAGCGTCGGCGGGACCCCCACGGCTTCCTGCGAAACCAGAATATAGAACTCATCGGGGTCCAAGATTAGGGAGCGACCTGGCGTTGCTTGCAGTGGCTCCCAATAGGCCAAGGGGTCAAGTTCACCCACCTTGTCAACGTCAATCAAGCCCGCATGTCGCTTGGCTCTAAACCCCACCAAACGTCCAATAGCATCGCCTTGCAAGTCGACGCTAATGGTCACAAGCCCCTTGCTGTCCAGTCGAGGAGACGGCTGTATGCCAGAACGGTGAATCTCTGCATCAGTCAAACTGATCGCCCCGCCGTGGCCACCACGTCGGAAACGTATTTGGTTCAACCGGGACCCCTTCCGAACTAGGACGCTAAAGGTGCGTGGTGATACTTCCGCGTACAGTGGCCCCTTGTACCCTGCCGGGACAGTGTCAAAAGAAGTCCCATTATCAATCACCAACCGAGTGAATACGTCAATTCGCCCCGTGGAACTCTTTGGGTTGGCAACGGCCGAATGACGCTCCGACAAGTTCAGGGACTCAAGCAGCGGCACAAGGTATACACATCCCGTCTCCAACACGGCACCATCGCCCGTTAGCGGTATCCTGTGCATGAAAGCAGATGAGAGCTTCTCCTGCACCGTGGATGTTCCCGGCAGAAAGCCCGACCGAATTCTATAAGCGTAGTCACCAAGCCGAAGGTCGAGGCTCGCAGGCTGGATCTGTTGATGCGAAACCGGTTCTGACAGGACGATCTCACCGCCAGCAATCATTCTCTCCAACAGCTGGCATGGGACCACTCCTTCTCTTCGAAGCGCAGGAGAGCCGAGGGGAAGCTCATCGGACATCGCCGTCTCCAAAGAATTGAAGAACCCAGAGTTCCCCGCGAACGCCCCCTGAAGCGCCGCTACATTCCCCATAACATGTTCCCTGATGTCTGATTTCGCTGGATTGTTCGCTGGAATATGAGTCGCTATCGCCCGCCTTGTAAACAGCACATCAGCCAACACGGCGAGAGTGGGGCAGCTTTCCCCATCGATTTGAACAATGCGACCGCCCCCCTTTGCATTTGGATAGTGCGGCGATTGTTCTCAATCACTCGCGTTGCATCTAGGGGCCCCCCCTCGTACAACCAGCGCTCGTGGTGATTTGAGCCGGTCAGCTTCGCGGCCACGTTAAACAAACAGCTAAAAGGCCGGGTCGCGTGACCTCCGACCCCGGCAAAGGGATTGCCCCTTGGTCCGGGGCTTTTTGTATTCGGAGTGACGACGCGATGGGAGAATTGGAACAAGGCCGGAAATACGGCCTGAAGACGCGCCTCGTGCGCGGCGGGCTGAAGCGCTCAGCCAACGGCGAAACCTCGGAAGCGCTCTACCTCACCTCGGGCTACGCCTACGACAGCCCGGAGCAGGCCGAAGCCCGCTTCAAGGGCGAAGAGGCGGGGTTCATGTATTCCCGCTTCGGCAACCCGACGGTTGCGATGTTCGAGGAGCGCATGGCGCTGATCGAAGGCGCGCCCGTGGCCCGCGCGACCGCAACCGGCATGGCCGCGGTGACGAGCGCACTGCTCTGCCATCTGCGCCAAGGCGATCACGTCATCGCCTCGCGCGCGATGTTCGGCGGCTGCCGCTTCGTGATCGAAGACATTCTGCCCCGTTACGGCATCCGGTCGACCTTGGTCGACGGCACAAACCTTGACGCGTGGCGCGAGGCCGTGACGCCGGCGACGAAGGTCCTGTTCCTCGAAACGCCCGCGAACCCGACGCTCGAAATCGTCGACCTCAAGGCCGTCGCCGACATCGCGCACAAGGCGGGCGCGCGCCTCGTCGTCGACAACGTCTTCGCGACGCCCGTGCTGCAGCGGCCGATGGAGTACGGCGCCGACATCGTCGTCTACTCCGCGACGAAGCACATCGACGGTCAGGGCCGCTGCCTCGGCGGCGTGATCTTGAGCGACGAGAAATTCTTGCTCGAACATCTGCTGCCGTTCATCCGCAACACCGGCCCCACGATCAGCCCATTCAACGCCTGGGTCCTGATCAAGGCGCTGGAGACGCTGGACCTGCGCGTGCGCGCAATGTGCGAACACGCCGCCGCCGTCGCCGACGCGCTGGCCCGCGAGCGCAAAGTCAAACGCGTCGTCTACCCCGGCCGCCCCGACCACCCGCAAGCAGCGCTCGCCCGCGCCCAGATGGGTTTGGGCGGCTCGCTGGTCACGTTTGAGATCGACGGCGGCAAGGCGGAGGCGTTTCGATTCGCGAACGCACTGAAGCTGATCGACATCTCGAACAATCTGGGGGACGCGAAATCGTTGATCACGCACCCGGCTACAACCACGCATTATCGCTTGACGCCCGAGGCCCGTGCGGAGTTGGGTGTGACCGACGGCATGATGCGCCTGTCCGTCGGCCTCGAAGACCCGGCCGATTTGGCACACGATCTGTCCGCGGCGCTGAAGGCGCTCTGAGGAAACCAACCATGCACGAATACCGCGCGACCACGACGTGGCGGCGCACGTCCGCCGACTTCACCTACGACACCTACAACCGCGCCCACGAGGTCAAATTCGGCGGTGGCGAGGTCGTCCCCTGGTCCGGCGCCCCCGAATTTAAGGGTGATGCCCAGCGCGTAAACCCTGAAGAGGCCTATGTCGCCGCGTTGTCGACATGTCACATGCTCACCTTTCTTGCGATTGCAGCCAGAAAGCGCTTCACGGTGGATGCCTATATCGACGAAGCTGCGGGCGCGATGGAACGCGGCCCCGGGGGGAAATTCTGGATCAGCCGCGTCACCTTGCGCCCGAGGGTAACCTTTTCGGGCCCCCGTCAACCAACAGCCGAGGAGCTTTCCGAACTTCATCATGCTGCGCACGAAAATTGCTTCGTCGCGAATTCGGTGAAATCGGAAGTCGTGGTAGAGTGAGCCAATGAAGCGGGAAACGGGGATCGACGCGGGCGTTGTGGGGACGCCGGCGCAAGTGCCGGGCGGGGCGCACATGTTCCAGCGCACGACGCGCGAAATCACGGTGTCGGTACGGCCGGCCTTCTTGGAAGACCAGTCGGCGCCCGACAGCAATCATTTCTTCTGGGCCTACACCGTGCTGATCGAAAACGGCGGCGCCGCGACGGTGCAGTTGCGCGCGCGCTATTGGCGCATCATCGACGCGAACGGCCGCACGATCGAAGTGAAGGGTGCGGGCGTCGTCGGACAGCAGCCGATCCTGCGTCCGGGCGAATCGTTCGAATACAAATCCGGCACGCCGCTGGAAACGCCGTCGGGCCTCATGCTGGGCGCCTATCAGATGCAAACCGCCGACGGTGAAGCGTTCCAGATCGACATCCCGGTATTCCCGCTCGACAGCCCGCACGAAAGCCGCCGCGCGCACTGATCGTTTCACTGCGCCGCGCGTGGAATGTCACGAATCCGTCGTGGCTCTATTGAATTCATAGCTCCAAATGCTTTGATCTAAGGCGCGTCTCGCGGCGTAATAGCTGCAGACCAGGGAGCTTGAGCGATGGCATCGATGATCCGCAAACAATCGGCGAAGCTGAAGCCCGTCGAACCGTCGCGCCCGTCGCGCGAAGAGGCCGAATCCGCCGTCGAAACGTTGCTGCGGTGGGCGGGCGACGACCCCGCACGCGAGGGATTGCGCGACACGCCGGCGCGGGTTGCCCGCGCGTTCGAGGACTGGTTCTCCGGCTACAACGAAGACCCCGAAGACTACATGAAGCGCACCTTCGAAGAGGTCGAAGGCTACGACGAGATGATCGTGCTGCGCGACATCCGCTTCGAATCGCACTGCGAGCATCACTTGGCGCCGATCATCGGCAGGGCGCACGTGGCTTATCTGCCGACGAACAAAGTCGTCGGCATCTCGAAACTCGCCCGCGTGGTCGAGGCCTACGCCCGCCGCCTGCAGGTGCAGGAAAAGATGAACGCCCAGATCGCCAACACGATCCAAAAGATCCTGGAACCGAAGGGCGTCGCCGTCGTGATCGAGGCTCAGCACCAATGCATGACGACGCGCGGCGTGCACAAGCCGGGCGTCACCATGGTGACCTCGACCATGCTCGGTGCCTTCCGCAAAGACCCGATGACCCGCCGCGAGTTCCTGACGATCATCGGCAACCCCGCCTCAAGCATGGACGGCTAACAGCTACGTCAGCTCAAGCCGCATCACCGGCCGCGTCGGTTTGCGCCGCGCAACTTCGGCGAACCCCGCCTTGCGGAACATCGAAGCGGCGCCGAACCACATCGACATCGCGTTCGAGGGCGCGCTCTTGTCGACCGGATAGGCCTCAAGCGTGGCAACCTTCCGCTTGCGCGCATAAGCGATGGCGCCCTTCAGCAATTCATGTGCGACGCCCTGCCCGCGATAAGCGGGCGGCACCACGAAGCAGATGACGGACCACACCGGCATCTCGTCGACCGGTTTCATCACCGGTGACGTCGCGAGCTTTGCAAAAGCCGCGCGTGGACCGAGTGAAATCCATCCGATCGGCGCTTTGCCTCGATACGCGATCAGACCCGGCGGCGGTTCGCCCTTCGCCAATTTCTTCAGCGCCGCCTTTCGGTCCTTCGGCATCGCCGCGCGCGCGAACCGGTAGTGCACGCACCAGCACCACCGCGCGACCGAACATCCCTTCATCGCAAAGAGCGTCTCGATGTCGTCCCAATTGGCGGCAGTCAGCGGCCGCACGGCCAGCGCCATGACGGACCTCAATCGAATCCGGACGTGTCGATGTTGCCGCTCCAGTACAAGATCGCGACCTGCACGACGCCGTTGCGCTCTTCGACCGGCGTATACTCGGTCATGATCTTGCGGTCGCCCCTGGGCTCGAGCAACCGATACGTGATCCCGCCGTCCCGATCGACGAAGCGCAGCATCTTCGCGCCATGGCGCGCCTTCAGCTTCGCGAGATCGCCCTCGCGATAGAGGCAGACGTCGTAGTCGGTGCACCACGACCCGTCCTGAACGCTCGCGATCAGCATGCGCACGCCCTTGTCGTCGAAGTAGACCCCAAACCGTTCGCCCGGCCCGAAGGCCATGTAGAGAACTTGATCGCCCGCCTTGTTCGTGCGCAACGGCTTGCCGAGCTTCGCTTCGACCGTGGCGGGCGTCATGCCGAGTTCGATCCCGGCGACGCCGACCCCGTCACGGATCGGCGTGACTTTGCGTTCCGGCGTGACAGCAGGCGCCGGCGCAACCGCCTCGCTTGCTGGCTTCTGCGCGCCGCCGTTCTCAGGTTGCTTGGGGTCGGAACAGCCCGCGCTGAGCGCGAGCACGGCGCCCACCGTCAAGACCATTCGAAGGAGGCTCACGCGCGCTGCGTTGGGAACAGCGCAGCAATCGCGCCGGGTCCGGCATTCGCCGCCGCCGGAAGCGGCGCTTTCGCATCCGGCCGTTTGGCGGCCGTGCGCAGACCCGCGGGACCGACCATCAGCGCCTGCGCGCTCGACACCGGCCGCTGCTGCTTTTGCCGTCGCGCCATCGCCGCGCAAAAATGGACAAGCAGCCCCGCCGCCAGGAGCGCCACGAGTGCCTGCGCTGTGACCTGCACCACGCCCTCAAGCGGCAGCCCCAAGATCAACGCCAACGACGCAAACGACAGAACGATCGAGCCGGACAGGCCGGCATAAGCCCACCAAAGCATGGAAATCCCCACCCGCTGCAGCGCCTCGCCAGGCGCAGAAACAAGGTAAATCCACAGAGATTTTCGCGCCACACGCGGAACGTGCAAATGCAACTTGCACGAGAAGTGTGGCCGATAAATCGAAACTGTTGCCGGAAAGATTCACCGCGCCGGCGCTTCCGCAATTGAACGTTGTTTCCTATCGTCCTCACCTCTCGAACCGGCGGCATTCGTGACAGCGCCCGTCTTCACCCCCCGTGAAATGCTCGCCCGCTTGGTCGCGTTCGACACGACAAGTCGCGGCTCGAACCTCGCCCTCATCGCATTCGTCGAGGACTACGTCGCCGCGCACGGGCTCAAAGCCCGCCGCATCCCAAACGCGGAAGGCACGAAGTCGAATCTCCTGATCTCGCTTGGCCCCGACGAACCCGGCGGCATCATCCTCTCCGGTCACACCGATGTCGTCCCCGTCGACGATCAGGAGTGGCACACCGATCCGTTCGAGATGATCGAAAGGCAAGGAAAACTCTACGGCCGCGGCACCGCGGACATGAAGGCGTTCTCGGCCGTCGCGCTCGCACTGGTGCCGGAGTTCCAGCGCCGGCGCGTGAAGAGGCCTGTTCACATCGCGCTCTCCTACGACGAAGAGGTGGGCTGCCTCGGCGTCCGCCCGATGATCGCCGACATCGTGAAGAGCATGCCGCGCCCGGCGCTTGCGATCATCGGCGAACCGACCGATATGAAAGTCGTCAACGCGCACAAAGGCATTCGCTCGTTCCGCACGACCGTGACCGGGCGCGAAGCGCACTCGAGCCAAACCGACAAGGGCGTGAACGCCGTGATGGTGGCGGCCGAACTGATCGTGCACTTGAGCCGGCTCGCCGACGACATGCGCCGGCGCGGCGATCCGTCCGGCCGCTTCGACCCGCCCTACACGACCGTCCAGGCCGCGACGATCGAAGGCGGCACCGCGCTCAACATCCTCGCGCGCCACTGCACGTTCCAATGGGAGTTCCGCTACCTGCCGGGCACGAGCCAAGACGAAATCGCGGAACGCTTCGTCGCCCATACGACCGAGATGCTGACCCAGCTGCGCAAGATCGCGCCCGAGGCCGACATCGTCACCAACCCGCGCGCCCACGTCCCGGCGCTGACGCCGCAACACGATTGCCCGGCCGAAGCGCTCGCCAAACAACTGACCGGCCGCAACGCCAGCGAAGCGGTGGCCTACGGCACGGAGGCGGGGCTCTTCCAAGAAGCGGGAATTCCAGCCGTCGTCTGCGGTCCCGGCAACATCCTGCAGGCCCACAAGCCGAACGAGTTCATCGAAGTCGCGCAAGTCGACGCCTGCACCGCCTTCATGCGCAAGCTCATCGATCACGTCGCCGCTTGAGCGATGTCGTCCGGCGCGAAGCGATAGACCGTCGAACAGAACTCGCACGTCGCGCGGATCAGGCCGTCGTCTTCGGCCAGCGCCTTCACCTCGTCGCGCGGGTACTGCGCAAGCACGGTGGCCAGGCGGTCCGCGCTGCAGCGGCAGCCGAATTGCAGCGCCTGGCGTTCGAACACACGCACGCCGTCTTCGTGGAATAGGCGGAACAGCAGCCGTTCTGCCTCGACCTGCGGATCGACGAGTTCGTGCGCTTCCGTCGTGGCGAACAGCACCGACGCCCGGTTCCAATCCTCCGACGTGTCGTGGCCGGGCGACGGCGCGTCGCGCCCGCCCATCGCGGCCAGGTTCTGGATCATGATGCCGCCCGCCCGCCAATGCGGCCGCGCCTCGGCGTCGCCGCGCGAACTCAGCGTCGCCACGCCGAGCTTGATGCGCGTGGGAAGCTGTTCCGAGCGCTCGAAATAGGCGGTGGCGGCGTCGCCGAGCCCCGTCCCCTCGAGCGGCACGATGCCTTGATAGCGCTCCATGCCTTCGCCGGGGTCGATCGTGATCGCAAGCGAGCCCGTGCCCACCAGAGCTTCGAACGCGGGCGCCACGCCCAATGCTTCGACGCGTGCACGGTCGAACGTCGCGCAGGCGCGCAGCACCCCCGGCGAACCGAAATCCGCGACGATCATGCGCACCGGCCCGTCGCTGCGCGTCTGCAGCGTAAGCACGCCGTCGAACTTCAACGACGCCCCGAGCAGCGCCGCCAGCGCAAGCGCCTCGCCGACGACCGCCGAGACGCTGTCCGGATAGCCGTGCGCCGCAATCACGCGATCCGCCAAACCGGTCAGATGCACGATCCGCCCGCGAACGCTCATGCCTTCGATGCGAAAGCTTTGGACGAAATCCGGCGCTGTCACGTCAGCGCCCAGACGAGCACCGCCTTTTGCGAGTGCAGCCGGTTCTCCGCCTCGTCGAACACGACCGACTGCGGCCCGTCGAGGACGGCGTCGGTCACCTCCTCGCCGCGATGCGCTGGCAGGCAATGCATGAAGATCGCGGCCTTGCCGGCCGCCCCCATCAAACGCTCGTCGACGCGATAACGCGCAAGAACGTTGTGGCGCGAGCGCGTACCGCCTTCGCCGAGCTGATCGCTCTCCGACATCTGCACCCACGTGTCGGTGACGACCGCGCTCACCCCGGAGGCCGCCGCCAACGGATCGCGGACGAGTTCGACCTTGCCGCCCGCGGCCTTCGCCCATTGTGTCAGCCGCGGATCGGGTTCGGCCTCCGCCGGGCACGCCACGCGCAACTCGAAGCCGAAGCGCACCGCCGCATGAATCCACGAGGCACACACGTTGTTGCCGGCGCCGGACCAGAGCACCGACTTTCCCGCGATCGGACCGCGATGCTCCTCGAACGTCATGATGTCGGCCATGATCTGGCAGGGATGCGTCTTGTCGGTGAGCCCGTTGATCACGGGCACGGTCGATGCCGCCGCAAGATCGACCAGGCTCTGATGCCGCTTGGTCCTGAGCATGATGGCATCGACATAGCGCGAGAGAACCCGCGCCGTATCGCCCACGGTTTCGCCGTGGCCGAACTGCATATCGCGCCCGTCGAGAAACATCGTCTCGCCGCCCAATTGTCGCATCCCGACGTCGAAAGAGATGCGCGTGCGCGTCGACGGCTTCTCGAAAATCATCGCAAGCATCCGCCCTTGAAGCGGCGCCGCATCGTCGGGCAATCCCTTCGGCCGCCCGTTGCGCGCGTTTTTCATCCGCTTGGCGTCGTCGACGAGACGGCGCAGCATCGCCGGATCGAACGCGTCGAGATCGAGGAAATGCTTCGGCGTCGCTGGTTTCGCGGGCGCGTTCATTTCGCCGCGTCCTTGGCCGGCCGGTGTGCAAGGAACGCGCAGGCGTCGTTCAGGATGCCGATCGCCTCGCGCACATGCGCCTCCTCGACGATCAGCGGCGGCAGAATGCGCACGACGTTGTCGCCCGCGCCGACGGCCAGCATTCCGCGCTCGCGCAGCGCGTCGATGAGTTCGTTGTTCGCCACCTTGCACTTGAGGCCGAGCAGCAACCCCTGCCCGCGCACCTCTTCGACGATCTCCCGATTGCGGTCGGCCACCATGGCAAGCTGCTGGCGAAGATAGTTCGCGATGCGGTTGACGTGATCGAGAAAGCCCGGCGCCAAAACGATGTCGAGCACCGCATTGCCGACCGCCATCGCAAGCGGATTGCCGCCGAACGTCGAGCCGTGCGAACCCGCCGTCAGGCCGGCCGCAGCCCGTTCGGTCGCAAGACACGCACCCATCGGAAAGCCGCCGCCGATACCCTTCGCGATCGCCATGATGTCCGGTGTGACACCCGTCCACTCGTGCGCGAAGAGTTTGCCCGTCCGTCCGACGCCGGTCTGAACTTCGTCGAGCAGCAACAGCAGCCCGTGCTCGTCGCAGAGCGCCCGCAGCGCCTGCATGAACGCCGGCAGAACCGGCCGAACACCGCCCTCGCCTTGCACCGGCTCGATCAGCAACCCGGCCGTCGTTGGCCCGATAGCTTGCTTCAGCGCCTCGAGGTCGCCGAACGGCACCTGATCGAACCCGTCGACCTTCGGCCCGAATCCGTCGAGGTGCTTCTTCTGACCGCCTGCGGCGATGGTGGCGAGCGTGCGCCCATGGAACGCGCCTTCGAAGGTCACGATCCGGAAGCGCTCCGCAGCACCGCGATGCGAATGGTACTTGCGCGCCATCTTGATCGAACACTCGAGCGCCTCGGCGCCCGAATTGCAGAAGAAGACCGTGTCCGCGAACGTCGCCTCGACGAGCCGCTCGGCCAGCCGCTGCTGTCCCGGAATCTGATAGATGTTCGACGTGTGCCAAAGCTTGGCCGCCTGCGCGGTCAGGGCCTCCACAAGATGCGGATGCGCGTGACCCAACGCATTCACGGCGATGCCGGCGCCAAAATCCAGGAACCGCCGGCCGTCGGTCGAAATGAGATAGGGACCTTCACCCCGCTCAAACGCGACGGGCGCCCGCGCGTAAGTCGGCATCACAGCAGCGATCACGGCAAATTCCTCGGAAAACGGCGCAGAAAACCCGTTCTCTGCGGACGCGAAATATTCGCTCGGCGCCTCGCCCTGTCAACGAAGGCACAGATCCCCACGCGTTAACGCGACGTTAACCATTGTGGTCGAAGCACAACAATCCCCAATAACTATATCTAGCGCCAGGCATATGATCTTGTGGGTCCGACTCACATCCATACTATGCCTCGTCTTAACCAAGCCTGCCCTGAGCGGAGGACAGTACGAATGGGTTGGACGGACGAGCGCGTGGAGCAGCTGAAGCAGCTCTGGGCAGAAGGGCTGAGCGCGAGCCAGATCGCGCGCCAGCTGGGCGGGGTCACCCGTAACGCCGTCATCGGAAAGGTGCACCGCTTAGGCCTCGCCGGCCGCGCGACGCCGGCACGGGCCGAGCGTCCGCGCATGACGGTCACGCGCCGCGCCGCGCGTCCGCGCCCGGCGCCGGTGGTTCAGGTTCCGATCATCGAACGCGATCCCGTGGTCGACGACCAGGGCCGCAAGACCACGGTGCTCACGATCTCCGACCGCATGTGCAAATGGCCGATCGGCGATCCCTCGACGCAGGAGTTCCACTTCTGCGGCCATCCGCCGAAAGCCGGCTCGCCCTATTGCGACGCCCATTCGGTCAAGGCGTTCCAGCCGACGCAAAGCCGCCGCGACCGCGAGCGCGACCGCGACTTCCGCCGCTATCTGGCGAACAGCTGACCCGGTTTCGGAGGGGAAGCCGAAAAGGGTCTGCCGCAAGGCAGACCCTTTTTTCATGGCCGAACGCGTTTCAGTTCTTGAACGATTCGTCCAGCGCGTACCCGGCCGAGCGCACCGTGCGGATCGGATCGAGCTGTCCGGGCTCGTTCAGCGCCTTGCGCAGACGTCCGATGTGAACGTCGACCGTACGCGCATCGACATACACGCCCGAGCCCCACACGGCGTCCAGCAGCTGCTCGCGGCTGAACACGCGCCCCGGATGCTGCAGGAAGTGGTCGAGCAACCGGTACTCGGTCGGCCCGAGATGGATGTCCTTGTCCCCGCGCCGGACGCGGTGCGCCGCCCGGTCGATCGAGACGTCGCCGAATTGCACAACGTCTTCCGCCAGCGCCGGCCGCACGCGCCGCATCACGGCCCGAATGCGCGCCAGAAGTTCCGTCATCGAGAACGGCTTCGTGATGTAGTCGTCGGCGCCGGTATCGAGACCGCGCACCCGGTCGGCTTCTTCGCCCCGCGCGGTCAGCATGATGATCGGAACGTTGCGCGTCTCGGCCCGGCTTCTCAACCGCCGGCACACTTCGATGCCTGAGACCTTCGGCATCATCCAATCGAGCAGCACGAGGTCAGGCGCCTCTTCGCTGGCCAGCATCAGCGCCGCTTCGCCGTCGGCCGCTTCCGCCGAGCGATAGCCTTCTTTCTCGAGATTGTAGCGCAGGAGCGTCATCAGAGCGCTTTCGTCCTCGGCCACCAGGACCAGAGGGCGGCGCGGCGCGCTTTGCTTGACGGCGGGATTGAGGGCGTCAGGGTTTGTCATGCGGGGTCATCGAAGTTGTCGAGGTGATGTCGCTCTTCGGCCGCTGGTCCCCGATCCGCGAGCCCGTCACCACGTAGTGCACGGTCTCTGCGATGTTCGTCGCGTGATCGCCGACCCGTTCGAAGTTCTTCGCGACGAACAGAAGATGGGTCGAAGGTCCGATCTTGCGCGGATCCTCCATCATGTAGGTCAGGAGTTCCCGGAACAGCGAATTGTAGATCTCGTCGATCTCCCCGTCGCGCCGCCAGACGGTCATCGCCGCGTTCGCGTCGCGTTTCGCATAGGAGTCGAGCACGTTCTTGACCTGCGCCAGCGCCAAGCGCCCCATCCGCGCGAGCCCCTGCGTCAGATGCGCGTCCGGCGTATCAGTCGAAAGCACCATCGCCCGCTTGGCGACGTTCTTCGCAAGATCGCCGATCCGTTCGAGGTCGGCCGAAATCTTCAGGGCCGCGATCGTCTCCCGCAGATCGAGCGCGAGAGGCTGCCGCAACGCCAACAGTTGCACGGCCTGTTGCTCGAGGTTCGCCTCGAACTGATCGACCCTGGCGTCGAGCGCGACGACCTGCTCGGCGAGCGCCGCGTCGCGCCGCACGATCGCGTCGATTGCGTGTCCGAGCTGCGTTTCGCAAAGCCCGCCCATTTGCACGATCCCCGTGCTCAGCGCTTCGAGCTGGTCGTGAAAGGACTTGACGATATGTTCGGACATTTCCGCCTCGTGCTATGCGCCGCGTGCGGACCTAGTGTAACAGATCGATGAAGGAATTATGACGCCGCAAGCAGTCCCGGTTGCGGCGCTTCGCCCGCCCCCACTTCGGTGGCCAAGGGCAAATACACGGTGAACGTGGATCCTTCGCCCACCTTGCTCTCGACCGACATGCGTCCGCGATGGCGGTTCACGATGTGCTTGACGATCGCAAGCCCAAGCCCCGTGCCGCCGATCGCGCGGCTGCGCCGGACGTCGACGCGATAGAACCGCTCCGTGAGCCGCGGAATGTGCTCGCGCGCGATCCCCTCGCCGCGGTCGCGCACGGCGACGTAGACGGCGGGCGAAGGCCCGGGCTCGCCGGGGGCCGCGCGCCGCGTGCCGAGTTCGAGCGTGACGACCGTCTGCGGCTTGCCGTACTTGATCGCGTTGTCGACGAGGTTCTGCACCACCTGGAACAATTCGTCCCGGTCGCCGGCCACGTTCGGCAGCGACGACGGTTCGACGATTTCGAGTTGAACGTTCGCGCCGGCCGCGACGGGCGAAAACGCGTTCAGCACTTCTTCCGCAACGTCGCTGAGATTGACGCTTCCCGCCGGCCGCACATGCTCGTTGAGTTCGATCCGCGTCAGCGACAACAGATCGTCGATCAGGCGCCGCATGCGCATCGCCTGCTCGGCCATGATGCCGAGGAAGCGTTCCTGCGCGTCCGGGTCGTCCTTCGCATGACCGCGCAGCGTGTCGATGAAGCCGGTGAGCGAGGCAAGCGGCGTGCGCAATTCGTGGCTTGCGTTCGCGACGAAATCGGCGCGCATCTGCTCGACGCGCTGCGCCTTCGTCAGATCGCGCAGCACGATCAGCGCCGCGCGCGGCGTCCGGTCCGATCCCTCGACGGGCGAGATATAGGCCTCGAAATTCTGTTCGGGCGTGCCGACGACCGGAAACTCGACGCGCTGCGCGCCGCGCCCGGCAAGCGCCAGATCGAGCGCGCCCAGCACTTGCGGCGCGCGGATCACGCTGGCCAGGTGTTTGCGCGGCTCGGCGACGCCGAACACCTGCTCCATCGCATCGTTGCCGGCGATGATGCGACCGGAAAAGTCGGTCAGGATCGCGGGATCCGGGAGCCGGCGGACGATGTCGGACGGAACAAACTCGGGCTTTGCCGCAGCGGCAACCGGTTGCACGGCCGGTTCCGCCGTGATCGACGCCCGAAGGGGCGACGAAGGCTGTGGTGCGGCGGCCCCCAAGACCGGTTCGGGAAGACTGCGCACGAAGCCCAGTCGCGCGACGGCGATCAACGCGACGCCGAGCCCGAGCACGAACGCGAACATCCACGCGCCCGTCCAGATCGCCAGAATGAACAAGGCGGCCCAAGCCGGAAGCAGCGTCCATTTGATGTCGTCGACGCGCACGCCCAAGGGCGACTTCGCCCGCTTCGCTTCGCTCGACGTCTTTGCCCGCGACTGCTGTTGCCCGGCCGCGTTGGGGGGAACAGCGGCCCCATCGCCACTGACTGACATTTCGAATCCCTCACCCGCATCCACCACGACCTCCCCCAAAGGCCGCCGCGAACGCGGTTCGCGCACATACAACCACAACATGACAGCCGCCGCGAGCTTGGCAAGCGCAGCCGCGGCGAACACCGCTTCATATCCCAGCGTCGCGGCCATTTGTCCGCCTGCAACCGCGCCGATGACCTGAACCAGAGATTGCGCTGAGTTAACCATCGCTATGCGCATCGGCAAGTCGTCGCGCGTGCCGAACTCGAGCACCATGTTCTGTGCCGCGATCAGAAACCCTGCATAGCCGGCGCCGATGCCGACGAAGCAGAACAGCGCGCCCGAGATATCCGACGAGAACAACAGCGCGATCGTTGCGCCCGCCCACAGCAGAAGGGCCGGCACGAACACCGCCTTGAAGCCGACGCGATCCGCCATCCAGCCCCAAACGAGATTGGCCACCGTCTGCGAAACCAAAAGGCCGAGCGACAACAGCCCCAACGTCTCCCCGCTCATCCCTTGCGTCTTGGCGACGAAGAGAATGTAGAACGGCAGCGCAAGCGTGCCGAGCGTCGCAAGCGTCTGCGCCCAGAAATAGACCGCGAACGCGCGGTCGCGCATCAATGCGGGAATATCGCCGAGGCGCTCGCGCACGCTGACCGGCGCCCGCACCGTGGGCGACTCGGGCTCGCGAACGAGATAGAGCAGCGTCAACCCCAGCGCGGTCAGCACGAAGGCGAGAAGAAACGTCGACGCATAGCCGTTGCCGAACGCGTTGCCTTCGACGAGATAGGTCCCGCCGACATACGCGACGCCAGACGCCGTCATCCCGCCCAGGAAGTTGCGCATGCCGATCAGCATGCCGCGCCGCTCCGCCGGAATCGTCTTCGTCAGCAGCACGTTCCAAAGCACGTTCTGCATGCCCGAAAACACGCCGAGCAACCCTAAGAACAGCGCGAACGCGTAGAGCACATACGCGTCGGGCAACAGGAAGCCGGAGAGCGCAAGCCCCAACACCGCAAGACGCATCGCCCAGCCGTATCGAAGACCGAGATCCACGATGCGCCGGCGGTGTTCGATCGCCGTCGCCCCGAACACGCTCGAAAAGAACGCGCCCAGATGCTGAGTCGCGAGCGCTAGGCCCACGACTGTCGGCGAGCCCGACAGGACGAACAGATAAGCCGGCACGAACGTGGGCGCGTTGACGAGCCGAAACCCCGTCATCGCCAACATGCCGTGGGCAAGCTGGCTGACATAGTTGCGCGTCAGATTGGCGGCCACTTCCTGTTGGAACTTGGCCTCGGCTTGAGGGTCGGCACTCACGGACGGACGACGATCGGTTGCACTATCGGCCTGACCTTATGCGCAAGCGCCCGTCCCGTGCCACGCCTTACACGCCGTTATCCTTGAACCACTTGAGACACCGCGCCCAGGCTTCCCTAGCGGCGGCCTCGTTGTAGGTCGGCCGGTAATCGGCCAAGAAACCGTGATCGGCCTGCGGATAGACGACGATCTCCGACTTCGCGTCGCCGGCGACCTTGAGCGCCGCACGCATCGCATCGACCTGCGTCAGAGGGATGCCCTTGTCCAGCCCGCCGTAGAGCCCGAGCGCCCGACCTTTGAGCGCCGACGCCACTTCGACCGGATGCTTGGGCTGCGTGTTCCCGTCGGGCCGCGTCAGCCGCCCGTACCACGCGACGCCCGCCTTCACGTTTGCGTTGTGCGCCGTGTAGAGCCACGTCTGCCGTCCGCCCCAGCAGAACCCCGTGACGCCGAGCTTCGCACCGTCGCCGCCGTTCGCCGCCGCCCACTTGGCGGTCGCATCGAGATCGCTGAGCACGACCGTGTCGTCGACCTTCGCGACCAGTTCTTCGACGAGCTTTCGGATGTCGGTATACGCCATTGCATCGCCCTGACGCGAATAGACGTAGGGCGCGACCGCCAGATAGCCCTGCTTGGCGAAGCGCCGGCAGATGTCCTTGATCCACTCGTGCACGCCGAAGATCTCGTGGATCACGACGATCGTGGGAAGTTTCGTGCCTTTCGCGGGCATCGCACGATAGGCGGGAATTTCGCCGTCGGGGACCGGGATCTTGACCTCGCCCGCATCGAGCCCCGCAGCGTCCGTCGCAATCGTCGAGGCCGCGACCGGCTGCACCGACAGCGCAAACCCGGCGGCAAGGCCCGTCACGGCAAACGCGCGCCGGTCGAGTTGAACGGTTTCCATGAACAAACTCCTCCCGAAAAGCGAAGGCCGGACATCCGTCCGGCCTCCGTTAGTCCTAGCAAATCGCAGGCCGCCAGCGCTAGCGGACGCGCCTGACCGATTCCGCCCGGTCGTTGAAGCCGAGCGTCCAAAGATTCGCGTTCGTGCGGTCGATGACGATGCAATAGCCGCGGTAATTCGGCCTGTCGCACAGTTGCCAGACGCCGCCCTGCACGACCACGCTCGAAGCCAGGTTGCCGAACGCATACGGGTTGAGGTCGGGCACGTCCGACGTGAACGTACGCGACTTCCCGCCGAAGTTCGTGTGCCTGTAGAGCGTGATCCGGCCGAAGCCGCCGGCGCCGCCGCAGACGAGCCTGCCGTCGACATTGCGCACGTCCCGCTCGCAGTTCCGCAGATCGAGCGACGTGTTGCGCCATTCGCCGTACCTGTTGCGGCATTGCGCATAGAGGATCGACCCGACGACGCGCGCATTGCGGCAGCTCGACCGCCAGCTCCCGTCCGGCAACTCGCCGTTGTCGTCGTCGCCGAACCGGCAGCGCAACATGCCGTTCACGTTCGCGATGTCGCCGCGGCACGAACGGTAATTGGGCAGCTCCGTGTAGCGCCAGCGTCCGTCGCGATCGCGACACTCGGCCGTCAACGTGCCCTCTTGAACGTTCACGCGCCGGCACGTGTCGCGATAGCTTCCGTTCGGCGCCCAATCGTCATCGTCGTCGTCGCTGCGGCAGACGAGCCGGCCGTTCGCGTTCGCGATGTCGCCGCGGCAGCGGCTGAAGTCGACGAGTTCGCTGTAGCGCCAATTGCCGTTGCGGTCGACGCATTCGGCGGTGAGCGTCCGGTCCACGACGCGCGCGCGCCGGCACGTCTCGCGGTAGCTGCCGCGCGGCAGCCATTGGTCGTCGCCGTCGTCGTAGGGATCGTCGCGGCAGACGAGGCGTCCGCGCTCGTTCGCGATGTCGCCCTCGCAATCGCGATAGTCGCGCAGCGTGCTGTAGTTCCACTGGCCGAACGACCCCCGGCACGTCGCCGATAGTGTCGTGCCGTCCGCATAGATGTCCTTGCACGTCGACTGATAGCTGCCCGGCGGAATAGGAGCCGCCGCCGCGGCGCCCGCGAGCGCAAAGCTCAGCGCGGCAAGAAACGCAGATACGCGCATCATGACAATTTTCCCGTGTGTGAGCCGGACCCAGACCGGCGGACCATTCTCGCGCCGAAAGCATCATGACTCAAATACGGCGGAAATCCGGCAACAAGGCGCGGTTACGTCAATCGATTGCCGCTTTTCGCTGGCAAGAAGCCGCACCCCAAGACGCAAGGCCCCCATGCGCGCGATTTTCGCCCTGTTGATTGTACTTGCCCTGGCAGCGCCAGCCTCCGCCCGTCAGGCCAATCTCATTGTGGTCGACAAGACGAAACGGGTGATGACGCTCTACGCGAACCGAAAGGCGATCAAGACCTACCGCATCGCGCTCGGCGGAAATCCCGTTGGTCACAAGGAGCAGGAGGGCGACTCGCGCACGCCCGAGGGCCGTTACGTCATCGACGCCAAGAACCCTTGGTCCAGCTTCCACCTGTCGTTGCGCATCTCCTACCCCAACCGCCGCGACCAGGCCGCAGCGGCGGCGAAAGGCGTCTCTCCCGGCGGCCAGATCATGATCCACGGCACGCCGGAATACCTCGCAGCGCTCCGCCCCCTGGGCGTCGTTCCCGACTGGACCTTGGGCTGCATCGCCGTGACGAACGCCGAGATCGAAGAGATCTACCGCATGGTCTCGGTCGGAACGCCGATCGTCATCAAACCTTAACCCAGCATCGCCTCGACAAGATCGTCCGGCGCGCCTTGCCCGCGCGGCATCAGATAGATCGGCGCCGCCGTGAATTGCCCGATGCTCGCGGCGGTCTCGCCGGGCGGAACCGGGCTCTCGACGGATTCGGACAACACGATCGCCCAAGGCGCACGCCCGCGCGCCGCCAGCGCCTCGCAGGCCGTCAGCGTGTGGCTGATCGTGCCCAGATACGTGCCGGCGACCAACACGACACGCGCGTCGAGCCGCACAAGCAAATCGAGATTGGTGAAGCCCTGAGCCAACGGCGACATGATCCCGCCCGCTCCTTCGATCAGCATCACGCCAGTAGCGGTCTCGAGCGCACGCCGGCAGAGATCGACCACCTCTTCGGCAGCAACCGGCCGCCCCTCGCGCGCCGCCGCCATATCGGGCGAGAGCGGCGCCCGGAACCGCCACGGCGACATCTCGGCGATGGCGGCAGCATCGGCTCGCCGCCCCAACGCGCGCATGATCAAGCCCGTGTCGCTCACGTCAACCGCGTCGGGGTCGAAACCGCTGATTACAGGCTTCAAGGCGTCGACCGGAATCCCGCGTTGCCGCAACGCGCCGATCGCACTGCAGGTGAGGTGCGTCTTTCCGAGCTCCGTACCTGTCGCCGTGATGAAATACCCGCTCACAGCCGACGCACCGCTTGGGCGAGCGCCGCCACGTCGCGATCGTCATGCGCGGCCGAGAACGTCACCCGAAGCCGCGCCGTTCCGTCGGGCACGGTCGGCGGCCGAATGGCGGTGACGAGAAAGCCTGCCTCTTCGAGCGCAGCCGACGCCGCAAGCGCGCGCGACGCCGATCCCATCACCAGCGGCACGATCGCCGATTGGGCGGGCGGAAGATCGAGCGCCGCCGCAAACGCGCGCGCCTTGGCCAAGGGCCTCGCGCACAGAGCCGGTTCGCGCGCAATGATGTCGACGCCCGCAATCGCTGCCGCCACCACCGGCGGCGGCAACGCCGTCGCATAGATGAGCGATCGCGCCCGGTTGATCAGCAGTTCGACGACGGCCGCGCTCGCCGCGACATAGCCGCCATAGGCTCCAACCGCTTTCGAAAGGGTCCCCATCTGAACGTCCGGCGCCACGCCCCAATGCGCCGCCGAACCGCGCCCCTCGCCCACGACCCCCAACCCGTGCGCGTCGTCCGTCATCGTCCAGGCGTCATGTTCGCGCGCGACGGAAACGATGTCGCGCAGCGGCGCCAAGTCGCCGTCCATGCTGAACACGCCTTCCGTGATCACCAGACAATGCCGCGCCGCGCCGCGAAACGTCGCGAGCTTGGCCTTGAGATCGTCCACGTCGTTATGCGCGAAGAGCTCGACGCGCGCGCCCGACAGTCGCGCGCCCGACATCATGCAGGCATGCGACAGAGCGTCGGCAAGAACCAAATCCCCTTCGCCGGCAAGCGACGGGATCGCCCCGAGATTCGCGAGATACCCCGACCCGAAAACGACGGCGGCTTCGGTGCCCTTGAGCGCCGCGATCTTCGCCTCAAGCGTCGCATAGAGCGGATGATTGCCCGTCACCAGCCGCGATGCCCCTGCGCCGGCGCCATAACTCGCAGCGGCCTCGCACGCCGCTTCGACAAGCCGCGCATCCTGTGCCAGCCCCAAATAGTCGTTTGAACAGAAATTGACGCGGCGCCTCGCGTCACCGCGCAACCGGTGGCCCGCGCCCGTGTCGGTCGTGCGCAGCCGCCGCACCAGCGAAGCCGACGCCAGCCGCTCGAGCTTGCGCCTGGCAAATTCGTCGAGAGATCCCATGGGTCCGATAATATGGACCCGCGCGCCCGAACGCTACTTCAGGTGCAGCGCCAGGAACCGCTCGAGTTCGCGCAACACGCGCTTGCTGGTCGATGCCTTGGAAAGCCAGTGATCGTCGCCCTCAAGTTCGATGTATTCCACCTGCTTGCCGGCTTGCGCCATAGCATCGGCCATCAACTTGCTCTGCCGGATTGGAACGACCGTGTCGTCCTTTGGATGGATGAGCAACAGAGGTGCACGAATCTTGCCGACTTGCTTGATGGGTGAAGCGGCCGACAGGTTGTCACGATCGTCGATAGGACTTCCGATCCATGCTTTGTCCACCTTCAGCGCCCAATTCCCCTCACGGGCAGAATCTCCAAGCAGCAGCAACAGATCGGAAATGCCTGCGCCCGCAACCGCACACTTGTAGAGTTCGGGTGTCAGCGCGAGACCCGCCATCGCCGCGTAGCCGCCATACGACCAGCCATAGATGCAGACTTTTGAAGCGTCGGCCGTTCCATTCGCGATCAGGTGCTTCACGCCGTCCGAGATGTCGTCCTGCATCCCGCGCCCCCACTGCCGCCGCCCGGCTTCCAGGTGTTTGTGACCGAAACCTGACGAGCCGCGGAACTGGGGCTGCAGCACCGCATAACCTCGCGATGCAAGAAACTGCGCCCATGGATCGAAGCTCGCGGTGTCGCGAAGGTGCGGTCCGCCATGAGGCATCACGACAAGCGGCAAGTTCTTGCCCGGCGAACCGGGCGGCAGGGTCAGATACGCGGGAACCGTCATGCCGTCCCGTGCCGGATAGCTGATCGACTTGACCGCTCCGACAGTTGCAGCGCCGATTGAGCCGTAGCGTGCACCTATCTTCCCGATGCTGGGTTCCGTCATGTTCGCGAGATAATAGACCCCCGAGGGATTTTGGGGGCCCTCGACGAGAGCGACGGCCTTTTTGCGGTCGCTCGAAACCGAAACCAGTTGAATGTTTTCGCCCGGAAACGTCGCTGTGATGTCGGCCTGCAGTTGCGCGTACGAGCGGTCGAAGTACTCCGCCGCCGGATGGTCGACCGTGTAGGCCGTTCCGACAGCTTGATCGGTGTATGGGTCAACCGCGACGCCGTCCACGTCGACCTTCGGATGCTGGAAGACAAGACGGCCGAGGGCCTTCGAACGCAGATTGAACTCGTAGACGCCGTCCTTGTCGCCGCCGTTGCGAGTGATCACGTAGGCTGTGTCGGGCTGATTGCCCATCGTGACGAAAGAAAGCGAACGTGAATCGTCGGCAACGGTCGACGAGTCGTGAACGAGGTCCCATGCATCGCCGTCGCCGAGGCGCGCGAACACGGATGTCTTGCCGTACTGATCGACGTCGATTCGAAGGCGCAGCTGCCCCGCCTGATCGGCAATCCAACTGTCGGTGTCTGGGGTACCTGGTTGAAACGGCGCGCTCTTGCCTGTCGCCGTGTCGATTTTGTAGACGTCGAGGCTCGTCCGATCGCGGTACTTCATGCGGATCGACGTCACGTTCTCGACGACATTTCGGCTACGCACATTGAAAGCGGCGAACAGCAGGTAACTGCTGTCTGCCGCTCGCCCGACATAGCTGAACCCGGCAAGTCGGCCGTAGTCCTTGTGATCCCGCAGAACGTCATAGGAGTCGCGGCATTCGGTGTTCACGACGATGTATCGGAACACTTCCGCTTGATATCTCGGCTCGTTCGGCGCCCCCTCGGGCAGGAAGAAAAAACTAACCGAAACGGCAAGGCGATTCGGTGCAACCCAGAACATGCCGCGCACTTTGACCGCTGAGGGTGCAATTCCACAGCTTCCCCCGCCGCCGAGCTTGATGATCTTGATGCCTCCGTTCTCGCCAAGAGGCATCATGACCGCCAGGTGCGTGCCGTCGGGCGAGATCAACGGTCGGTCGTGGTCCGGCGGATTGCCGTATGTGTCCGCACTCGATCCAGCCCACGCGCTCGTCGACAAGCCGCTCGCCGCAAACAGAAACAAAAAACCCACAAGTGCCTGGAGCCTCATTGTGTTCACCTGCTTTGAACGACCACCGAAACCGAAGCTTCATTGAAATAAACCTGGCCTGGAAACACAAGACACACTCAGAACAGATTTAAGCCGTGCGTTCCTTGACGCCCCCGCCGCGCCCCCTATGCTGCGCCGCCCTCCGCCAACCACGTCGCGAACTATGACCCTAGAAACGATAAGCTCTCCGCCGCCAAAGGCGACCGCCCAACGCTGGACCTTGGCGGCCGCCCGCGCCCTGTTCGAGCTGCCGTTCGCCGACCTGATCTTCCGCGCCCAATCGGTGCACCGCGCCCACTTCGACGCGAACGAAGTGCAGATGTCGACGCTGCTCTCGATCAAGACGGGCGGCTGCCCCGAGGATTGCGGCTATTGCAGCCAGTCGGCGCATTTCGACACCGGCCTGAAGGCGACGAAGCTGATGACGGTCGAGGCGGTCAAGAAGGCCGCGGCCGAAGCGAAGGCGGGCGGCGCCTCGCGCTTCTGCATGGGCGCGGCCTGGCGCGAACCCAAGGACCGCGACCTTGACGCCGTTTGCGACATGGTGCGCGAGGTCAAGGCGATGGGACTTGAGACCTGCATGACGCTCGGCATGTTGTCGAAGCCGCAGGCCGATCGCCTCGCCGATGCCGGTCTCGATTACTACAACCACAACATCGACACCGGCCCGGAGTACTACGGCAAGGTCGTCACGACGCGCACGCTCCAGGACCGTCTCGACACGTTGGAACACGTACGCGACGCCGGGATGGCCGTTTGCTGCGGCGGCATCGTCGGCATGGGCGAAGGGCGCGACGACCGCATCGGCATGCTGGTCACGCTCGCGAACTTGCCGGTGCCGCCCGAATCCGTGCCGATCAACGCGCTGATGAAGATCAAAGGCACGCCCTTGGGCGAAAGTGCGGCCATCGACGGCATCGAATTCGCGCGCACGATCGCCGCCGCCCGCATCATGATGCCCTCTTCCGTCGTGCGCCTGTCCGCGGGTCGCGAGCACATGAGCGAAGAGCTGCAGGCGTTGTGCTTCCTTGCCGGCGCGAACTCGATCTTCATCGGCGCCAAGCTGCTCACGACCGCGAACCCCGCGAAGGAAAAGGACGACGCGCTCTGGGAGAAGCTCGGCGTGCGCCCGATGGACGTTTGAGCACGCCCGCTTGGCTCGCCGACGGTCGGCCGCACATCTGGCTGCCCTATGCGCAGATGAAGACGGCACCGGCGCCGCTCGCCGTCGTCGGCGCACAGGGCGCACGGCTGAAACTCGCGGACGGGCGCGAACTCATTGACGGCGTCGCGTCGTGGTGGACCGTCGCGCACGGCTACAATCATTCGCACATCCGCGAAACGGTCGCGCGCCAGCTCGAAACCCTGCCCCACGTCATGCTGGGCGGCCTCGCGCACGAGCAGGCTTACACGCTCGCCAGCCGTCTCGCGCGCCTGCTGCCCGGCGATTTGAACCGCGTGTTCTTTTCCGACTCGGGTTCCGTCGCCGTCGAAGTCGCGCTCAAGATGGCGATGCAGTTCTGGATAAATCGCGGCGAACGCGGCCGGACGAAAATCTTGAGCTTCAAGGGCGGCTATCACGGCGACACGTTCGCGACGATGGCGATCTGCGACCCCGACGAAGGCATGCACGCGCTGTTCAAAGGCGCGCTGAGCGAGCAGTTTGTCGTCGACTTGCCGACCGACGCCGCGAAGACGGACGCACTCGACCAAACGCTCGGCCGTTATGCGCGCGACATCGCAGCCGTGATCGTCGAACCGCTGGTGCAAGGGGCGGCGGGCATGAAGTTCCATTCCCCCGAAACGCTGCGCCGCATCGCCGACGCGGCGCGCCGCCACGGCATGATCCTCATCCTCGACGAGATCTTCACCGGCTTCGCGCGCACCGGAACGATGTTCGCGATGGGTCAGGCGGGCGTCGTGCCCGACATCGTCTGTCTCGGCAAAGCCTTGACCGGCGGCACGCTGCCGCTCGCCGCAACGGTCGCAAGCGAGCGCATCTTCGAAGGCTTCCTTTCCGACGACCCCGCGGCGGCGCTGATGCACGGGCCGACCTACATGGGCAACGCGCTCGCCTGCGCAGCGGCGAACGCCTCGCTCGATCTCTTCGAGAAGGAACCGCGCATTGCCGACGCGGCGCGTATCGAGCAGGCGCTCAAGCGCGGTCTCGAACCCGCGCGCGGCCTGCCCGGCGTGCGCGACGTGCGCGTAAAGGGCGCGATCGGCGTCATCGAGTTGGAGACGCTCGACCGCAACGATCTGCGCCGCCGCTTCGTCGACAAGGGCGTGTGGATCCGTCCGTTCGCGAATATTGTCTACACGACACCGCCGCTCGCGATCGGCGACGCCGACCTTGTTGCGCTCGCCACCGCCATGGTCGACGTCGTTCGCGAAAGCCGTTAAGCCGCCAATCCTTCGATCGCCTGGTTCATCAGCCGCGGCCCTTCGCGCAACACCAACGCCCGCCAATCGGCATCGTCCGGTGCAAAGCAAGACAGCGCGAGCGCCAGATGCTGTGCGTGTTGCGGGCCATGCCGCTCGCCGCGATCGACGAAGCGCAGCCACCGCTCGTACACCGTCATCAACACGAGCTTCAGCATGTCGCCCTCGCGCTCCGTGCCGAATTCGATGACGGCACCCGTCACCTCGGCCGACGGCAGCCAGCGTTGCAGCGCGAAGCGCAACTGCCCGTCTTTGTGCACGGTCAGCCCGCTCTCCGCCTCGTCCGCCTCGATCGCGGCCTCAGCTGAGGATCGTTTCCAACCTCTGACGCGCTCACGCCCCCACCACGCTGCCGCACGCGTCCAAGCGGCGCTGCCCTCGCGGTCCGTCGGCAGAAACGCAACCTCGCCGAACGCGCCGACGCCGGTATGCCAATCGATGAGCCCGACTCTCTCGGCCCGCCCGAGCTTCGGCAACACGTGATCCCGCACCACGCGGTACCCGAACTCGGGCCCGGCCCCGCCATAGGCAAGGCCTTCCGCATCCTCGTACTGGCCCGCATTGACGGCGTAAGCCATCGCCGCAGGACCAAGCTCGGCGACAAGCCGCTGGTGCTCCGACATCAGGAACGGCAACTGGTCCGCGCTCACGCGCGGCAGCCGGATCACGTCGCGCACATGGCCGTAGTAGGGATTGAGCGGCAGCGCCTTCCCGAAATCCATGAAGTTGCGATTGAGATCGACGTTGTTCTCGGTGCAGCGCGCGATGTGCGCAAATCCCCAGGCGTTCAGCGCATGCACGAGGCAGACCGCAACACCCTCGGGAAGGACCGGCGCCGCCTCGAGCCACGCCGACTGCGCCGCCGATCCGGCCGAACCCTCAAGCCCGTGCATGCCCGACGTGCACAAGAACACGCAACGCGCGTCCTGAGGGCCAAGCCAAGCAACGTCCGTAACCAGCGCTTCGCCGAACGGTCCGCGCGCCGCTGTGTTCTCGTACCGCTCCAGCGCGGCGCCGAGCTTGCGCGCCCGCAGCAGAAACTGAGCCCGCGCCGCCCGGTACTCGATCTCGTAGCGGACGGGCCCCATGGCTCAGATCGATCGCTTGACCATCATCTGCTTGATTTCGCCGATCGCCTGCGCGGGGTTCAATCCCTTCGGGCACGCGCTCGCGCAGTTCATGATCGTGTGGCAGCGATAGAGCCGGAACGGATCTTCGAGATTGTCGAGCCGCTCGCCCTTCGCCTCGTCGCGGCTGTCGGCAAGCCAGCGATAAGCCTGCAGCAACACCGCAGGCCCCAGATACCGGTCCTGGTTCCACCAATAGCTGGGACACGACGTGGAGCAACATGCGCACAGGATGCACTCGTAGAGCCCGTCCAGCTTCTGCCGGTCCTCGGGCGATTGGCGCCATTCCTTCTCCGGCGTCGGCGTCTTCGTATGCAGCCACGGCTCGATCGAGGCGTACTGCGCATAGAGATGCGTCATGTCCGGCACGAGATCTTTGACCACGTCCATCGCCGGCAGAGGATAGACCGCGACCGGTCCTTTGATATCCGCGATCGCCTTCGTGCAGGCCAGCGTGTTCGAACCGTCGATGTTCATGGCGCACGACCCGCATACGCCCTCCCGGCAAGAGCGGCGGAACGTCAGCGTCGGATCGATCTCGTTCTTGATCTTGATGAGCGCGTCCAAGATCATCGGACCGCAATTGTCGATATCGACGGTATAGGTGTCGAGCCGGGGGTTTTGCCCGTCCTCCGGGTCCCAGCGATAGACCTTGAACGTCTTGGTGTTCGCGGCAGCCTGCTGGGCAGGCCAGGTCTTGCCGGTCTTGACCTTGCTGTTCTTCGGCAGAGTAAGCTGAACCATCGAGGACCTTAGGAGAATCTGGGACGTAATGACGCTTCCTCAGGGATGTAGCCCGCCCGCCCCCATCCGTCCACCCGGTACACAAACCCGAAAGCGTCCCTTAATGTCGCGTGCCGTCGCACGAAGGTCCCGCATGCGCATCCTCGCTCCGCTCGCCGCTCTCTGTCTCGCCGCCGCCGTAGCGGCGTGCGGCGATGCGCAGTCGCCGCAGCAAAACGGCACCAAGTCCGTAGCGGTCGCCGATCCGAACGCACCCTTAGGTCAACTGCCGACGTCGGTCACGCCGCGCCGCTATCGCCTCGACCTGACGCTTGTCCCGACCGAACCGCGCTACAGCGGCGTCGTGGAAATCGAGGTCGAACTCAAAAGCCCGGCGCGCACGGTTTATCTGCACGGCAACGAACTCGACGTCGAACCTGTGACGGCACGCCTCGCGGGCGGCAAGTCGGTCAACGGCACATATGCCCAGGTCCACGAAAGCGGCGTCGCCCGCCTCACATTCGACGACGAACTCCCGGCCGGCATGGCGACATTGCGCCTGCCGTTCAGCACGACGTTCGAGAAGGCGCCCGACGCGCTCACCGTCCAAACCGACAGCGGCGAACCCTATATCTGGACCCAGTTTGAATCGATCTCCGCCCGCCGCGCATTTCCGTCCTTTGACGAACCGCGCTTCAAGACGCCCTACGACATCACGGTGACCGCCCGCACCGCCGACACGGTCGTTACGAACACCCCGCCGGTGAACGAGGCGACGGCCGCCGGCGGGCTGAAGAAAATCACGTTCGCGACAACCGAGCCGTTGCCCACGTACTTGATTGCCTTCGCGGTCGGCCCCTACGACGTGGAGGAGGGGCCGACGATCCCGCCGTCGCGCCTGCGCCAGGCGCCCATCCCGCTGCGCGGCATTGCCGTCGCCGGCAAAGGCGAACGCACGCGCTTCGCGTTGGTGCAGACGCCGCCGCAGCTGCGCTATCTCGAAGAGTACTTCGCCGCCCCCTATCCCTATCCGAAGCTCGATCTGATCGCCCCGCCGAACTTCAGCGCCGGCGGCATGGAGAACGCCGGCGCCATCACCTACACCGAGCGCGGCATCTTGTTGGACGACGCCTCGGCCGTTCAGCAAAAGCGCTACTTCACGCTTCTCCACGCGCACGAACTGGCGCACCAATGGTTCGGCGACCTCGTCACGCCGAAATGGTGGGACGACATCTGGCTGAACGAATCGTTCGCGACCTGGATGGGCAACAAGGCGTCCGCGGCGGTCTGGCCGGACGGCGACTTCGCGCGCGAGACCGTGCGCGACGCGCTCGCCGTCATGGACACCGACTCGCTCGCCTCCGCCCGCGCGATCCGCCAGCCGATCGCCTCGAACGACGACATCGTCAACGCCTTCGACGGCCTCACCTACGACAAAGGCGGCGGGGTGCTGGCGATGTTCGAATCGTTCTTGGGGCCCGATGCGTTTCGCGAAGGCGTGCGCACCCATATGCGCCGCTTCCCGCACGGCGTCGCCGACGCGCGCGACTTCATGGAATCGCTCGCACAAGGCTCCGCCCGGCCGGAGATCGTACCCGCCTTCTCGTCGTTCTTGAATCAGCCCGGTGTCCCGCTGGTCCATGTGAAGGCCGCTTGCGCCGGGCGCGACCTCTCCGTCGAGCTGACGCAATCGCCTTACGGCGCTGAAAACGCCGACGACAAGCGGCTCTGGCAGATACCGGTTTGCATGCGCGACATGAACCGCGCGCGCCCGGCCTCCTGTACGCTCATGACCGGCAAAAGCACCACCGTGACGCTCGCGAACCAATGCGGCGCCGCGATCTTCCCGAACGCGGACGGCGCCGGCTACTACCGCTTCTCGATGCCGCGCGACGCATGGCAGGCGTTCGCGACGCTCACCCCTAAGATGACGCCCGCCGAACAACTCGCGACGTTGCACAGCCTGCGCGCGGCGTTCCGTGCCGGCGATGCCGACGCCGCGATTTACCTTGGGGCGATTCAGTCGGTCTCGGGCAGCGCGCCATGGGATGTGCTCGAACTGACGCGCGAATTCTTAGCCGAGATCCGCGGCAATCTGCTCGCCCGCGCCGACCTCCCGCGCTTCGAGCAGAGAACGCGCGCGTGGTTCGCGCCCGCGATGACGCGTATGGGCCTCGAACCTGGACGGCGCGAGCCGCCCGCGAGCGCGCTCGCACGCGCCGAATTGGCCGAGATCATGGTCAAGGTCGCGCGCGACCCGGCCACGCTCTCGCCGCTCGCCGCGGCAGGCGCCGCCCGCCTGCGCGCCCTCGCGCGCGGCGAGACACCCGCATCGATGACGCCGGAGTTGATTCCCGTGGCGCTTTGGGCGGCGGTCTTCACCGGCGGCGGACCGGTCGCCCGCGACGCGATGACCGCGATCAAAGGCTCGAGCGATGCCGACTTCCGGACCGCGGCCGTTCGCGCCCTTGTCGCCGCGCGCGACCCGCAGGCGATCAAGGAGATCGAAGAGTTCGTCGGCTCGGGCGCCCTGACCGCGCGCGAGATGCTGCGCACCTACATGCGCGAGGTCTTCGCCGACGACGAGCGGCGCGCCCGCGCGTGGACGTGGCTGCGCGACGACTTCAAGCGGCTCGCCGCCCGCGTGCCGAAGGACGGCCGCGCGCGCTTTATCCGCCTGACGGAACTCCTGTGCGGCAGTTCGTCGAAGGCCGAGATCGAGTGGTTCTTCAAACCGATGCTGGCCGAAATCCCCGGCGCCCCGCGGGTGTTCGCGAACACACTGGAAACGGTCGATCGCTGCGTCTCCTGGCGCAAGGCCCACGGCGCCGATCTCGCCGCGGCCTTGCGCTGACGCGTCAATTGCGCGTGCCGAACCCGACGCGCGCCTTCTCGCCCGTCCGGTACCAATCGACGTTGCGCGTCGCAAACATCGTGACCGCGATCGCGGCGAAGGCGGCGCACGCGCCGATCACAAGCGCATAGTCTTCCTGTTTCAACAGCAGGAACAACAGCGCATAGAGAACCGCAAGCACGCCGAACACCGTCATGGCCAAAGACGAACTCTTGAGGGCCGACCACGCATAGAGCGCGACCAGCACCACCGTCGCCGCCGCCGCGCACCCGTACGCGAAGTCGAATCCGATCTGCTCCGCAAGCGAAAGCAGCAGGAGGTAGAACACGACCTGCGCGCCGCCGATCAGAAGATACTGGACGCCGTGAATGCGCGACCCCGACAGCGTCTCGATCAAGAAGAACGCAAGAAACGCGAAGCCGACGAACATGACCGCGTATTTCAACGCCCGCTCGACCAGCTGATAGAAATTGACCGGCTGATAGAACGACACGCCGAAGCTGGCCCCGCTCAACCCCGCGAACAGATTGTCCGGCACGGGCGAAGCCTGCGGCAGGTTCCGCGCAAGATGCGGCACTTTCCACGATGCGCTGAAGCCCGCGGTCGTGATCTCGCGTGCGGTGGGCAGGAAGTTCCCTTGGAAGCTCGGATGCGGCCAGTCGCCCGCGACCGCGGCCTCGGTGATTTCGCCGGCCGCCGTGAACTGCAGATCGCTCGTGCCGCGCAGTTTCAGCGCGATCGAAAACGCCGTGTCGCCCGGCTCGCCCGTCATCCGCACGCGCGCATTGATCCCGGGATAGCCGCCGAGCTCCGCGATCAGCCCGGGGCGGAACGCGACCGGCGTCTGCGCCGGTCCCCATGCGACCGACACGTTCTCGGCCAAGCCCTGCAAATCCGACACGGTGACGAGCAACACCGCCTGATCCCACGCGATCGACTTCGCGGCGAAACCCGCGTCCGCAAAGTCCGGCGTGGCGAACGCGCCGCTCAAAACCACCTCGGCCGTGTAGACGTTCGCATCGAAGATCCCGCGCGAGCGCGTTTCGGTCTTCGTCGTGGCCTGTGCCCTCAGCGACTTCGGCAGGAAGATCGCCACACGCCGCACGTCGGTGGTCGTTACCGTCCCGTCGGCGGCACGATGGCTTTCGGCGACGACATAAGGCACCGCAAGCACGGGTCCGCCGACCGTTTGCGAACCGCCCCATCCGCGCGCGATATCGGCGATAGCGGTCCGCGCATATTCCTGCCGGTCCATCAGCGCGATGAACACGAAGAACAACGGCACCGCCATCGCAAGCGTGATCAGTCCGACAAGCAGAAATTTGAGCCCGGGCGAACGCGCCACCGAATCGGGAAGAATGGCCATCGCGGGAAGCCCTCCAACGCTTGAGTCCGCCGACTATGGGCGGCGACCTGGGGCGCGATTGTGGCGGCCGGCTGTAGCGCCCGTCACGCCGCCGTCAGCGCGCCTGTCCGGGGCCGGGCGCAGGAACCAACGCGTGCGCCAACCCCGTCGACACGCGCGAAAGCGCAAACAGCAACCGCGACGTCCGGTTCGGAATGAGGTAGAGCCCGCCCCGCCCGCAGCGCCGCCAAGCATAGGCGGCCACGTCCTCAGCGCGCATCACCCCGCCTGCCTCTTCGGCCTTGCGCACAGAGGCGGGCTTCGTTTCGTTCTCGCGATCGAAGCCCGGCGTCTGCGTCGCGGGCGGGCACAGCGCCTGCACCGACACGCCGAACGGCTTCAGTTCGTTGCGCAACGACGAGGCGAATCCCACGACCGCATGCTTCGTCGCCGCATAGACCGACCAGCCGAACAAGCCGATGAAGCCCAAATCCGAAGCCGTGAGAACGATCGCCCCCGCCCCGCGCGCCGCCATCACCGGCGCGAAGGCCCGCGCGACGTGAATGGCTCCCGCAGCGTTGACGGCGAACAGCTGCTCGACATCGCGGTCGGCGATGTCGTCGAGAAAGGCCGCAACGGCAAAGCCCGCGCAATGAAACACCCGGTCGGGCGCGCCGCCTGCGAGGTAGGCGCCGGCCGCCGCGCGAACGTCCTCGGGCCGGCTGACGTCGACCGCACGAACCGTCGCCGACGACGCGCGCCGGGCGTTCAGGGCATCCGCCGCCGCAGCAAGCTTCTCGCCCCGCCGCGCCCAAAGTTCCACCGCGGCACCCGCAGCGACCGCCTGATGCGCGAGCGCAAGGCCGATTCCCTCCGAGCCGCCGGTGATCAGGACCCGCAACGGATCAATACACGCGCGCCTTCGGCGCGATGTACTCGACGTCGTTCGACAGCGTGAAAGTGTGCACCGGCCGGTAGTCGAGCTTCACGGCGCCGGTCTTCGCATCGAACCACGACAGCGTGTGCTTCATCCACTTCTGATCGTCGCGGTTCGGGAAGTCTTCGCGCGCATGACCGCCGCGGCTTTCCTCGCGCGCATAGGCGCCCTCGACCGTCACCGCCGCTTGGGCGATCAGATTGTCGAACTCCAGCGTCTCGACGAGATCGCTGTTCCAGATCATCGATCGGTCTTTCACGTCGATGTTCGGCAACTCTTTGTAAATCTGCGCCACCGCATCGACGCCCTTCTTGAGTTCCGACCCGACGCGGAACACCGGACAGTGGCTTTGCATCGCGCGCTGCATGCGCAACCTGAGCTGCGACGCCGGCGCGCCGCCCTTCGCGTTGCGGAACCGATCGAGCCGCGCCAGCGCATGATCGCCCGCACCCTTGGCGAACTCCGCCTGCCGTTCGCCGGGCTTCACGTCGGCGGCGCACTTCAGGCCCGCGGCCTTTCCGAACACGACAAGATCGATCAACGAGTTCGAACCCAACCGATTGGCGCCGTGCACCGAGACGCACGCCGCCTCGCCGATCGCCATCAAGCCCGGCACGACCGCGTCCGGATTGCCGTCCTTCAGCGTCACGACCTCGCCGTGATAGTTCGTGGGGATGCCGCCCATGTTGTAGTGCACGGTCGGAAGCACCGGGATCGGCTGCTTCGTCACGTCGACGCCGGCAAAGATGCGCGCAGATTCGGAAATGCCCGGCAGCCGTTCGTGAATGATCTTCGGATCGAGATGGCTGAGGTGCAGGTGAATGTGGTCCTTGTGGGGACCGACCCCGCGCCCCTCGCGAATCTCGATCGTCATGGCGCGGCTGACGACGTCGCGCGACGCAAGGTCCTTCACGCTCGGCGCGTAGCGTTCCATGAAGCGCTCGCCGTTCGCGTTCGTCAGATACCCGCCCTCACCCCGCACACCCTCGGTGATCAGCACGCCCGCGCCGTAGACGCCGGTCGGATGGAACTGGACGAACTCCATGTCTTGCAGCGGCAGCCCCGCGCGCAGCACCATCGCGTTGCCGTCGCCCGTCTGTGTGTGCGCGCCGGTGCAGGTGTAATAGGCCCGCCCGTAACCGCCCGTCGCCAAGATCACCTTGTTCGCGCGGAAGCGGTGGATGGACCCGTCGTCGAGCGACCACGCCATCAACCCGCGGCAGCGGCCGTCTTCCATGATGAGGTCGAGTGCGAAGTACTCGATGAAGAACTCGGCATCATAGCGCAGGCTCTGCCCATAGAGCGTATGCAGGATCGCGTGCCCCGTGCGGTCGGCGGCGGCCGCCGTACGTTGGATCGACGACTTGCCGTAGTCCTTCGTCATGCCGCCGAAGGCGCGCTGATAGATCTTGCCTTCTTCCGTACGGCTAAACGGCACGCCGAAATGCTCGAGCTCATAGACCGCTTCCGGCGCGTGCCGGCACAGATACTCGATCGCGTCCTGGTCGCCGAGCCAGTCCGACCCCTTCACCGTGTCGTACATATGCCAGCGCCAGTCGTCGGGCTCCATGTTGCCAAGCGCGGCCGAGATGCCGCCTTGCGCGGCGACCGTGTGGCTGCGCGTCGGGAACACCTTCGTGATGTTGGCGACCTTCAACCCATGCCGTGCCGCCTCGAGCGTCGCGCGCAAGCCCGCGCCGCCCGCGCCCACGACGACGACGTCGAACGTATGATCGGTGATCGGATAAGCGGCCATGACGCGGCTCCTAAACCGCAAGCCGCAGCACGGCAATGACCGCAGTCACGCCGGCCGCGAACGCAGCGAAGTTGATGAGAATCAGAAGGCCGAGCCTGGTCGTCTCGCGGCGAATGTAGTCTTCGACCACGACCTGCAGCCCGAGCACCATGTGATAGAGCCCTCCCAACACGAACAGCAGCATCGCCGCCGCATTGAACGGATTGTGAAAAAACGCGACCACCTCGGCATAAGGCGCGCCGGCGTAACGCGCGACCGACCACACGAACCAGATTGTGAGCGGCACCAATGCCGCCGCAGACAACCGCTGGTGCCAAAAATGTGCGACGCCCGACTTCGCGGAACCAAGCCCGCGCACGCGGCCCAAGGGCGTTTGAATGCTCATTGCCAGGCCCCCATGGAACTGTACGCGACGACCCAGACAAGAAACGTGATCGCAAGCGTGAGACCGTAGACGACAAGCCCCGTGGCGTTCGCGGTCTCGAGTTTGAAGCCGGCTCCCAGATCCCAGAACAAGTGCCTGACGCCGTTCAGCGCGTGATAGACGAGCGCAAGCGTGAAACCGAAGAGCACGAGCCGCCCGAACCAGTGCGAAGCACTCGCCGCGAACACCGCGTAAGGCTCCGGCCCCAGCGCTGCCGCGACCAGCCACCAAAGCAGGATGAACGTCCCGAACGCGAGCCCCACCCCCGTGATCCGATGCAGGATGGAAGTCCCCATCGTGATCGGCCAGCGATAGATCTGAATGTGGGGCGAACGCGGCCGGGGCCGCCCGCCGGAACGGGCTTCAGGCATCGAGTGATCCTTGGAACGTCATTCGAACAATAGGGTTGCGGCCGGAACGTTTCACAAGGGACATACAGCCGCAAGGGCGCGCGCCGGTGCCCCTAGGGAAGAACGCCGGGAATCGCCTGGTGACGGCGTGACGCCGTCGCCTTCGCCGTGCCAACCTTCGTACCCAAAGTAGGGAGACTTATCTTGTTCGAAGCGGTCATTTTCGACTTCGGCGGCGTCATCACCGAGAGCCCGTTCGAGGCGTTCAACCGTCTTGAAGCGGCGCGCGGCATTCCGAAGGACACGATCCGCCGCATCAACGCGACGAACCCGCACGCCAACGCCTGGGCACGTTTCGAACGTTCGGAGATCGGTCTCGACGTCTTCGACCAGGTTTTCGCAGCGGAAGCCCGCGCCATCGGCGTCGATCTTCCCGGCCGCGACGTACTCGCCTGCCTGCACGGCGCCGTGCGTCCCGCGATGCTCGAAGCGCTACGCCGCATTTCGGCGCGCTTCAAAACCGGCTGCATCACAAACAACGTGAAATCCGAGAAGGCCGACACCTGGCGCAACGCCGGTGTCGACGAGGCAATGACGCTGTTCCATCACGTCATCGAATCTTCGAAGGTCGCCATCCGCAAACCCGATCCGCGCATCTACCGGATGATGCTCGACCGTCTTGCCGTCGATCCCGCCCGCGCGATCTATCTCGACGACCTCGGGATCAACCTGAAACCGGCCCGCGAACTCGGCATGACCACGATCAAAGTCGAAGCGGCCGCCCCCGCGATCGAGGCGCTGGAAACGCACCTCGGGCTAACCCTTCGTTAACCTTACTGTGATATTAAGGAACACGCTGTTCGTTAAGACTTCGCAAAGACCATCCGGTCGTCCGCGAAGGCCTTGAATTCCAAGGCGTTGCCCGAAGGGTCGCTGACGAACATCGTTAATTGCTCACCGGGAAGTCCCTGAAATCGGGTCTGAGGCTCGATCAAAAACGGCGCGCCTCCGGCACGCAGTTTGGCAGCGATTTCTCTGAATTTAGAAGGGGTTAGGATGACACCGAAGTGGCGCACGGGCACGAGTTCGCCGTCAACCTCGTTTCTCCCTTCCCTTGTGTCGGTGGAGGGGGTCAAATGGGTGACGATTTGATGCCCGAAGAAGTCGAAGTCGACCCATTCGGCAGAGGATCGGCCCTCCGGACAACCGAGCACCCCGCCGTAAAAGGCGCGCGCCTTGTCCAGGTCGTGAACGGGAAAGGCCAAGTGAAAAC
This sequence comes from uncultured Flavobacteriaceae bacterium, assembly GCA_964561925.1. GTDB lineage: Bacteria > Pseudomonadota > Alphaproteobacteria > Micropepsales > Micropepsaceae > SZUA-430. The sequence goes on along the minus strand of CAZLRW010000002.1, from coordinate 45,714 downwards.
GCGGTCGCTCCGTCATGGTCTGAAGCCTGGCAATGGGTGAGGAGTCCGTGGGCGATGTGGGGTGAGTGTAACGGTTTTCGAGCGAGGGTCTAAGGTCGTGGAGAAGCGGTCGCGCCAAGAGACGCTGAAGATCCGGGGGCGCTCGGTTGCGGTGAATGTGCGCCTGAACCCGCGCGCCAGGCGTTTGATCGTCAAGGTGCACCCGTCGACCGGCGAAGTCGCGGTGATCGCCCCCTCCGAACGCTCCGTCCCCAAGGCGCTCGACTTCGCGCGCCAGGAGGGCGACTGGATCGCCGGCCGCCTCGCCCGCGTGCCCGAACCGGTCTATCTCGAACCCGGCGACACCGTGCTCTTCAAGGGCAGCCTCTATGTCATTCGCCTGACGCCCGAACGCGGCGGCGTGTGGGTCGACAACGACGCGTCGCGTCCCACGATCCGCGTCACGGGCAAGCGCGAACACGCGCCGCGCCGCATCGAAGATTGGCTGAAGAAGCAGGCGCGGACCCAGATCACGCGCCGCATCAATGCGCTGGCCGAAGAATTGGGCGTGAAGGTCTCGCGCATCACGGTGCGCGACGCGACCAGCCGTTGGGGCTCCTGCTCGACGAGCGGCGCCGTCTCGCTCTCCTGGCGCCTCGTCATGGCGCCGGCATTCGTCTTGAACTACGTCGCCGCCCATGAAGTCGCGCACCTGCGCGAGATGAACCACGGCGTGCGTTTCTGGCGCATCGTCGACCGGCTCGTGGGCCAAGACGACGCCGTCGCGGCGCAAACCTGGCTGCGCGAAAACGGCACCGAACTCCACCGCTACACCGCCCAAAAGCCCAAACGCCGCCGCGCCGCGGCTTAGAGAGCAGGCGATCCGGTCAGTTCGCCTTGTCTTTCTTGTCCTCGAACAACCCTGCCAGCAGATCGTCGAACGCCGAGCCATCGTCCGCCTCCGGCGGATCGACGACGTCGTCGCCGGGCAGAGGCTGCGCGGGCTTTCCGGCCATCGCGCGCGCCATGAACGACTTCCACATCGTGGCGGGCAGCGTACCGCCGCGGATCGACTTGCTCATCGCCTGGTTCGCGTCGTTGCCGACCCAGACCCCGGCCACGAGCTGGCGCGTGTAGCCGATGAACCAAGCGTCTTTGAAGTCCTGCGACGTGCCGGTCTTACCCGCCGACGGCCGGTCGGCGAGAAGCGCGGCCTTGCCCGTGCCCGTGCGCACCGCCTTGATCAGCATGCGGTTCATCGCGCCCGCGACATCGGCGTCGACGAGCGGCCCGAGGCCCGAGCCCGACCGCTCGTAGAGCACGCCGCCGTCGATCCCCTTCACCCGCTTGACGCCATGCGCGATAGCCCCGCGCCCGCCGGTCGCGAACGGCACATAGGCGTTCGCAAGCTCGAGCAGCGTCACCTCCGACGTTCCGAGCGCAAGCGACGGCACCGCGGCGAGATCCGAGAGAATGCCCATGCGCCTGGCCGTGCTCGCAACCGTCTCCGGCCCAAGTTCGAGACAGAGCTGCACCGCCACCGTGTTCACCGACTTCGCCAGCGCATCGCCCAGCGTCATGTCGCCTTCGTACGTGTCGGAATAGTTCGCGGGCGTCCAGCCGCGATAGGTCACTTTCGCATCGGTGACGCGCGACATCGGCGAGCGGCCGGCTTCAAGCGCGGTCAAAAACACGAACGGCTTGAACGCCGACCCGGGCTGACGCTTGGCCTGCGTGGCGCGGTTGAACTCCGACATCATGTACGAGCGCCCGCCGACCATCGCCTTGACCGCCCCGTCGGGCGTCATGGCGATCAGCGCGCCTTGCGTGTCGGCGGCCCCTTTCTCGCGCAGCGTCTTGATGACCGCGTCCTCGGCAAGCCGTTGCAGACCGAGATCGAGCGTCGTCTCCACCACGATGTCCGTGTCCGGCCGCCCGACCAGCCCCGGCAACTGCTCCATGATCCAATCGGCGAAATACTGATTGCCCGAGACCGCGGGGCCCGTCGCGAGCTTCGGCCGCGTGTGCAGCGCCTCGTCGCGCGCCGCCTCGTCGATATAGCCGACATCGACCATCGCCTGCAGCACGATGCGCGCCCGCGCTTGCGCCAGTTCGATCCCGTTGACCGGCGAGTAACGCGTCGGCGCCTTCAAGAGGCCCGCCAGGATCGCCGCCTCCACCAGCGTCAGCCGCGACGCGGGCTTGTTGAAATAGCGCCGCGCCGCGGCATCGAGCCCGTAGGCCCCGGCGCCGAAATAGACGCGGTTCAGATAGATCGCCAGAATCTCGTCCTTCGAGAACGACATCTCGAGATAGACCGCAAGCAACGCCTCCTGGATCTTGCGCGAGTAGGTGCGCTCGGGCTCGAGGAACAAATTCTTCGCCAATTGCTGCGTGATCGTCGATCCGCCCTGAACGATCCGCCCTTCTTGCATGTTGACGAAGGCGGCCCGTCCCAGCCCCCAAAGGTCCAAACCGAAATGCGAATAGAAGCGCCGGTCCTCGCTCGCGAGCACCGCTTGGGCGACATAGGGCGGCAGATCGCCGATCGCGACCGGCAAGCCGGAATCGATGCCGCGCCGCGCGATGATCCGCCCGTTCGCGTCGAGAAGCGTCACGGCGTGCGCGCTGTCCTGCCGCCGCAATCCGTCGGTCGACGGCAGATCGGCCGCGAAATAGGCGAGCAATCCTGCGACGAACAGCGAGAGCCAAACACCGGCGACGGCGGCTCGGTGCAGCAGGCGCCAGCCGCGCGTCGGCGCAGCCGCGTCTTCGGCGGCCTCCGCGCGTTGCGCGCGCGTACCGCCGCGCCGCTTGCCGTTGCCCTTGCCCATGCGAGCCGGATGTCCTGTTCAACCGGCTGCAAAATCTAAAGATCGGCCCTTAATGGCGGATAAATCCTGAGGAATTTGCCGCCACTTCCCAAGCCATCGCCACCCGCTATTATCGGCGCCGCGGGTCGGGAGTTAACGGCGCGCAACGGGGACATGCAGGCGATGCGCAAGAACTGGCTGGCGTGGGTAGCAGCGGCGGCTGTGTCGGTGGCGGGCGTAGGTGCCGCGAATGCCGCCTCGCCGCTGGACGAACTCTTCGGCGACGCGCCGATCGTTCGCGCCGTCGAAAAAGGTTCGGTCGAAGACACGAACGCCGCCTTGGTCGCCGGCGCCTCCGTTCACAAGCGCGCCGCCGACGGCACGCCGCTGATCGTTTTGGCGACGGCGTCGCGCAACCTCGACGTCGTGAAAATTCTGATCGAGAACGGCGCCCGGCCGGACGACCGCAGCAAAGACGACACGACCGCGCTGACGCTGGCCGGCGCGAATGGCGACATCGCGATCGCGGCCTACCTTCTCGACAACAAGGCCGATATTGACCTGCCCGGCGCCTTGCGCGAAACGGCACTGATCAAGGCGACGCGCGCCGGACACAGAGAAATGGTGAAGCTCCTCCTCGATCGCGGCGCGAACGTCGAGGAAACGGACGCCTCCGGCGCGACGGCGCTCGACATCGCCGAACGCAATCAGCGGGCCGATCTCGTCGCCCTTTTGAAGAAGGCGAAACCGAAATAGCCGCCGACGGACAAGCGACGAGCTTATGGGCCGTGCGGGCGCCGAGCGCCAGCTCGAGCATCCGTCTGCGCACGCTGATCTTCGTCCGCTCGCTCGGCGTCATCGGGCAGTTGGTCGCGATCTTCATCGTCTTCCTCGGCCTGAAGTATCAGCTGCCGATCGTGCAGTGCCTCATGGTGATCGGCGTGGCCGTCGCCTTCAACGCGCTGATGTTCTTCCTCTACCCCAACGTCCATGTCTTGAGCGAGCGCGAGGCAACCGCTCACCTGGCCTTCGACATCATGCAGCTGACCGCGATGCTGGCTTTGACCGGCGGCATCGAGAATCCGTTTTCCATCCTCTTTCTCGCCCCCGTCGTGATCTCGGCCGCCAACTTGAGCCTCGGCTCGACGCTGGCGCTCGCCTTCCTGGCGCTCGGCTGCATCTCGACGATCTCCGTCCTGCACTGGCCGCTGCCCTGGGACCCGAACGCGCCGTTGAGCCTGCCCGCGCTCTACATCGCCGGGAACTGGGTGGCCCTCACGCTCTGCATCGGCTTCAGCCTGATTTACGCCTGGCGCACCGCCGACGAGGCGCGGCGCATGCAAGCCGCGCTCGCCGCCGCCCAATCGGCCCTCGCGCGCGAGCAACGCTTGTCCGATTTGGGCGCACTGGCAGCAGCAGCGGCCCACGAACTCGGCACGCCCTTGGGCACGATCTCTGTCGTCGCGCGCGAACTCGAACGCGACATCCCGCAAGAAAGCCCCTGGCTTGAGGACGTTCGGCTGCTGCGCAGCCAGGCCGAACGCTGCCGGGAGATTCTCTCGCGCCTCTCGCAGCAGGATACGGACGAAGACAACGTCGTACAGCGTCTGCCGCTTGCCGCCCTGATCGACGAAATCGCCGAACCTCACCGCGGCTTCGGCATCGACATCAACGTCAGGGCCCACGGCGAAGGCGCCATCAACGTCCTGCGCACGCCGGAAGTCGTGCACGGCATCGGCAACCTGATCGAGAACGCGGTCGACTTCGCCACGACGAAGGTCGACATCGACGCCACCTGGAACGACACCAGCGTCGACATGACGATCGGCGACGACGGCACGGGGTTCGACACCGAAATCCTGACGCGCTTGGGCGAGCCTTATGTCACCTCGCGCGCAGGCCTCGACTCGAACCGCAAGGAAGGCGCGCCCGCCAATCTTCACGCCGACGGCCACGCGGGCCTCGGCCTCGGCTTCTTCATCGCCAAGACGCTGCTCGAGCGTATCGGCGGCAAGGTCACGTTCGGCAACCGCCCGCAAGGCGGCGCTGTCGTGCGGATGATCCTGCCCCGGCGGAACCTCGAGAACCCTGCGATTTCAAGAGGATAACGCAGGACCGAAGGCTGGCCTTGGCTGAACTTCGCCCCTATAGTGCGCGCCGTCCGATCATGGCCTCAATTCGAGGGGAAACGACGTGGCCCTTTCCGCCGAAGGCTTACCCGACAAAACCTTGCTGATCGTCGACGACGACGCCCCGTTCCGCCAGCGCCTCGCCCGCGCCATGGAAGCGCGCGGCTTTCTGGTCACGGCCTGCGAAACCGCCGATGAAGCGATCGCCCACGCCCGCCGCACGCCGCCGGCCTTCGCCGTGGTCGACTTGCGCATCGGCCAATCCGGCAACGGGCTCGATGTCGTCGAGGTGCTGCACCAATCGCGCGCGGACGCCAAGGTCGTGATGCTCACCGGCTACGGCAACATCGCGACGGCCGTCGCGGCGGTGAAGCACGGCGCGATCGACTACCTCTCGAAGCCGGCGGACGCCGACGACGTGGCGAACGCCCTTCTCGCCTCGCCCAGTCAAAAGCCCGCGCCGCCCGAAAACCCGATGTCGGCCGACCGCGTGCGCTGGGAACACATTCAGCGCGTCTACGAACTCTGCGGCCAAAACGTCTCGGAAACCGCGCGCCGACTCAACATGCACCGCCGCACGCTGCAGCGAATCTTGGCCAAGCGCTCGCCGAAATAGCTACTTGCCTTTGTCCATCCGCTGGATGAGGCCGGTCGTGCTTTGCCCCGGAACGAGTTCGGCGAGCACGATGCGCCCCCCATGCGCGCGCACGAACTCGGCGCCGACCACGTTCTCGATCGCATAGTCGGCGCCCTTCACCAGAACATCGGGCCTGACCGCCTCGATCAGCCGGATCGGCGTTTCTTCGGCAAACAGCACGACCGCATCGACCGTCTCCAGGGCCGCCAGCACGACCGCGCGCGCCATCTCGGCATTGACCGGCCGCCCGTCGCCTTTGAGCCGGCGAACCGACGCATCGGTGTTGAGGCCCACGATCAACCGGTCGCAATTCGCCCGCGCCTGCGCCAGCAGCGAGACGTGCCCCGGATGCAGGAGGTCGAAGCACCCGTTCGTGAACCCGACGCTCAGCCTCTTCGCGCGCCAAGCCTGCGCAAGCTCCGCCCCACGTTCGAGCGAGACGATCTTCTCGTTCGTGCCCTTCATCTCGGTCGCGCGCAGCGCACGCACCAACTCGTCCGGATGGACCGCGGCCGTCCCCCGCTTGCCCACGACGATGCCCGCCGCCGTGTTCGCAAGTGCGGCCGCATCGCGCAGCGCAGCGCCCGCACCGAGCGCAAGCGCAAGCACGGCCAGCACCGTGTCGCCCGCGCCCGAAACATCGAACACCTCGCGCGCTTCCGCAGGAAGATGGACGGCGCCTTGGCCGCGTTCGGACACGGTCATTCCGCGCTCCGAACGCGTCACCACGATCCCGCCGAGGTCGAACCCATCGACGAGATGCCGGGCCGCCGCCTCGACCTCGCGATCGTCGCCCGCCGGCATCCGCGCCGCCGCGCCGAGTTCCCGTGCGTTAGGGGTCAGCAACGTGGCGCCGCGAAACGGCGCAAGCTCGCTCGCCTTCGTATCCACGATCGCCGGTTTGCCCGCCGCACGCGCGGCCTTGATCGCATGCGCAGCGATCTCGCCCGTCACGACGCCCTTCGCGTAGTCCGAAATCAGCACCACGTCGGCGCTCGGTATCGCCCGATCGATCAGCCCCTTCAGCCGCCCCGCCACGTCCGCGCCGAGCGCGTGGGTTTCCTCCCGGTCGGCACGAAGCAATTGCTGCCCGTGCGCGACATAGCGCGTCTTGACCGTTGTCGGCCGTCCGGCGGCAACAGCGAGCATCGCCGTGATCCAAGCCGAATCCGACAACAGCGCCCGAACTTCATCTCCGGCCGCGTCGTCACCGACGGCGCCGATCAGCGACACCGGTGCGTTCAGCGCGCGCACGTTGCGCGCCACGTTGCCCGCGCCGCCCAGCATCCGTGCCTCGCGCACGACCTTGAGCACCGGGATCGGCGCTTCCGGCGACACGCGCTCGACGGAACCGTAGACGAAATGGTCGAGCATCACGTCGCCGATGCAAAGCACGCGAACGCCGGCCATCGGTGCGACGTACCGGGTGAGGGAGGAGCGTTCGTTCATGCGCGATGAAGAGCACGCCGCTTGCCGCGGATCAACGCGGGAGCGACCGGGCCAGTTTGTGCCTCAAGGTGCGAACGGATCGCCCGCGCGCGCATACCGTTCGGCGGCGGCGCGTGCGAACCGTATCAGCAGCGCCTTGCGCCGCGCGGCGGCAAGCGGCGCGTACGGCGCCTCGCGCACGATCGCCGCGCCGAACCTGTCGGCGACGATCAACCCCTGCTCGGCGGGCAGTAGCTCTTGTGGAAAGCCGTCCGGCACCGCGAAGTAATACCGGTCGCAGTAATCGAGATACTCGTTCCACTTCGCGTCCGCGCGAAAATCGGCGAGGCTGACCTTGATCTCGACCGCCGTGATGTCGCCGGCCTCCGACACCGCGGCCACGTCGAGGCGCCGGCCGGAGGGCAGCGTGAATTCGAACAGCGGCGGCAAGCCTCGTTCGAGCAGCAGCCGGCCGACGCCGCGCGCCACGTCGCTTGTCACACCAAAGACGCCGTTCGCCGCATCGCTCATGGGCGGTCATCGTAGCCAAACAAAAGGGCGGCCGCGACGGGCCGCCCTTCGTCAAATGCTACTGATGAACCGGCTACTCCGCCGCAAGCAGCGCGGTCGCCTTGCCCTTCGTGCCGAAGTTCACCGTTTGAAGGAACCTGATTCCTTCCTCCGCGATGTCGTCGCCGATCATGTGATCGCCCTCGGCCTTGAGCTCTTCCATGTCGACATACATCGCATAGAACGACTTCGTGCGGTCCGTGATGATGCCGGCCTTGAGCAGCGTCTTGATCAGCACGCGGAAAATGTCCGTGCCTTGGCGCATGCGCTCGCGGCGATGCTCGTCCGTGATCGCCTCGAGAAGCGACTCGTGCGCCGCCTTCCAGTCGATCCCGACCGACTCGTAGACGGACTTCATCTGCTCGGGGTTGATCAGGTTGAACAGCAGCGTCTGGAAGCAGCTCGCCGCCCAGTCCTCGACGATGTTCTGCTCGTCCTTCGACAGCTTCGGAATCGTGCGGTCCGCCCAGATCTTGCCGAACTTGTGGTGGAACGCCTCGTCCGTCATGACGAGCTGGGTCAGCCGCACCAGCAGCGGATCGCGCGACTTCGTGTAGAGCGTCGCGAAGGCGCCCATCGCGAGCCCCTCGACCAGCATCTGCATGCCGACGATCTTCTTGTAGACCTCCGGCGCCAGCACGAGGTCGGTCAGAAGCGCACCGAGCGTAGGTCCGACCGGCAGCGGCTTGCCCCAACGCGCTTGCACATAACGCGCGAAACCCGTGACGTGCCGCGCTTCTTCGCGAGCCTGGTTCGCGGCGTATTCTTGAGCACCCGGATCGCGCAGAATGTGACAGAGCGAGGCCGAGAGCGACAGCGCCCCCTGCTCGCCGTGCAGGATCGACGACAGGATCCAGCGCGCGGACTCGTTCGCGAACTTTATCTTCTGCTTCGCGCTCAGCTTTTCGCCGAATTTCGTCTGGAAGATCGGAAAGAACTCTTCCGGCAGGATCGCTTCGTTCTCGAGATCGAACTTCTCGCTGTAGTCGATGTACTTCTTGTCGAGCGGATCCCAGAAATGGTCGTGGGTCGCCGAGATGATCTTGTCGAAAGCCGTCGAACGCGCGTTGTAGCGGTCGACCTCCATCATCGCCGGGAAGTCTTTCGGATCGAGCGCGTCGTACGCGTTGTCCTTCGTGATCTGCATCGCCGTCATTGGATCAAACTCCCACCGGTTCGAAAAAGTCGGACCTAACCACCTTAGAGAAAATGACGCACACGTCAACTTAAATGTGACGTGATCGTCAGGTTCGACTATGGCCATGTCGACGTTAGAGCAGCCTTAATGACGATGTGGTTATCGTCTGCACAACCATAACGCGAAATCCGCGTTGCTCGAATGACAGGTCGCCTGACAGCAACAAGAGTGTTCGTTTTTTGCGTCCCTGTGTGTGTTCGCGCAATGTCTGAATCGTGGTAGGGACATCGCGGGGGAATGGAGCGCCCAAAGAGGCCGCCCGCGCTGCCCCGGGGGATGTCATTGGTCGCCGAAAGGCACCGCGTGGGAAGGGGAAGAGCAGTGACCGGCCGAATTGCGCCCGCGCGTTGCCCGAACCCGCCATCGCGCTCACCCGTTCAAATTTCCAGCCGCCGCGACCCGGAATCTCCGATCGCCCGCGCCGCCGATCGAACGACAACCAACGCCGCCGCCGGCCGCGTGCAGGAGTAGACGAGTCCAATGATCCGCTTTCTCGAGACGATCTTCTTCCGCGGCCGCGTCATCGTCCTGGCGCTCATCGCGCTCACGACCATCGTGCTCGGCTACGAAGCGACGAAGCTGCGGATGGATGCGGGCTTCTACAAAGGCCTGCCGGAACACCACCCCTACATCGACACGTTCTTCGAGTATCAGGACAAACTGTTCGGCGCGAACCGCATCATCATCGTCGTCCGCAACACGAAGGGCGACATCTGGAACAAGCAGTTCCTGAAGACGCTGAACGACGTCACGCAAGACGTCTTCTATTTGCCCGGCGTCGACCGCCGCACGGTCACCAGCCTCTGGACGCCGAACACCCGCATTCTCGAGATCACGGAAGAGGGCATATCGGCCCGCGACGTCATTCCGGGCAAGATCACGCCCGACGAAATCGAAGGCGCCGCGATCAAGCAGCTGAAGAACGACGTTCTGAAGGGCAATCTCGTCGGCCGCCTCGTCTCGAACGATTTCACGGCCTCGCTGATCGTCGCCGAGTTGCTCGAATTCGACCCCGCATCCGGCGAAAAACTGAACTACATCAAGTTGGGCGAGGAGCTGGAGTCGAAGATACGCCAGAAGTTCGAGAAGGATCCGTTCGAGATCCACATTATCGGCTTCGCGAAGAACATCTCCGACATCGCGAAGGGCGGCATCGAATCGGCGCCGCTCTTCTTCGGTCTGGCATTCGTACTGACGGTGCTTGCCGTCTATTTCTATTGCCGTAACTGGAAGCTGACCTGGCTCACCGTCGGCTGTTCGTTGACCTCGGTCGTCTGGCAATTCGGCCTGTTGACCGTGCTCGGCTACGGCCTCGACCCGCTCGCGATTCTCGTGCCGTTCTTGGTGTTCGCGATCGGCACCAGTCATGGCGTCCAGCAATTGAACATGATGACCTCGGAACTCTCGTACGGCACATCGCCCGAGGGTGCCGCACGATCGAGCTTCCGCGGCCTCTTGATCCCGGGATCGCTCTCGCTCGTGACCGCGGTCGTCGGCTTTGCCGCGCTGTTCGTGGTTCCGATCCCCCAGATCAAGGAACTCGCGGTCACCGCCTCGATCGGCACGGCGCTGAAGATCATCACGAACCTGATCATGCTGCCCGTCATCGCGTCCTACTTCACGTACGACGACGGCTACCGCGAGCGCATCACCCGCGCCCGCGACGCGCGCCTGAACTTCATGAAGAAACTGGGCGTGTTCGGCACGCCGAAAGTCGCATTCCCGCTGACCTTCGCGTTCCTCGTCATGTTCGTGGGCGCGATCTTCGCGAGCCTCGAGCGTCACGTCGGCGACCTGCATCCCGGCTCGCCGGAATTGCGCCCCGACGCGCGCTACAACGTGGACGCCCGCGTAATTTCGGAGAAATTCTCGGTCGGCCTCGACCTCTTCACGATCGTCGTCGAAACGCCGCCGCAAGCCTGCATCAACTACGCGTCGATGAACTATCTGAACGAGTTCAGCTGGTACATGCGCAACGTCGACGGCGTGCGCGAAGTGCAGAGCGCGCCGTTCACCGCCAAGCAGATCGCCGCCGGTTGGAACGAAGGCAATCTCAAATGGCGCGCGCTGCCGCGCAACACCTACGCGCTGGTCCAGGCCGTTGGCCCGATCCCCTCGTCGTCCGGCCTGATCGACGTCGATTGTACGCTTCTGCCGCTGCAGGTGTTCCTGGTCGACGGCAAGGCGACGACGATCGAAGGCGTCGTCGAGAAAGTTGAAGAGTGGATGGCCGCGCGCGGCTTCACGCCGATCCTGTCGGCCGGCCGCAACAACGGCGACCGCATCATGCCGCCGGAGTTCCTGGCCGACGGCAAACCGCGCCGCGAACCTGCGAAACCGACGTCGACTTGGACGGTAACGCGCGAAGAGGCCCAGAACCTCGTCTACACGCCGCCGCAGCAGCTCAAAGGCCAGAAGCAAGTCTTCACCGTGAAGGGCTACAAACGGCCGCCCGAGGGCAACGAACAATTGCGTGGTCTCGTGGGCGACGTCGTCGCCGGCGCCGAAGGCAGCGTCGAGGTGTCGCCGGGCGAAGACGGCACGGCGAAGGTCGACCTCGTCCCGGTCATCTCGAAGCCGGAGTTCAAGGACGCCGAACTCTTCGTGCTCGACGGTGTTCCCGACTCCTTCACGACCCGCATGGCGTCCGGCAACTCGGGCGTGACCGCCGCCGTCAACCAGACGATCGAGTGGTACGAGGGCCCCTCGACGCTGATCGTGTACGCGATGGTGCTGTTCCTGACCTACGTCACGTACTTCGACTGGCGCGCCGCCGTCGGTTGCATGCTGCCGCTCTTGTTCTCCACGTTCTTCGGCTACTTCTTCATGCTTGAACTCGACATCGGCCTGAAGGTGTCGACGCTGCCGGTGATCGTGCTCGTGGTCGGTGTCGGTGTCGACTATGCGTATTACATTTACAACCGCCTCCAGTATCACCTATCGCGAGGCGTCAACATCAGCGAGGCCTATCAAGAGACGATCCTCGAGACGGGCAACGGCATCTTCTTCACGGCGCTGAACTTCGCGGTCGGCGTTTCGACCTGGACGTTCTCGCCGCTGAAGTTCCAAGCCGACATGGGTCTTCTCATGACGTTCATGTTCATCACGAACATGGCGATGGCTCTGACGGCCCTACCTGGCATTGCCGTCGTAATGGACACCCTGCTGCCGCGCAAAAAGCTTCCCTATCCGGGCCCCGAGCCGGGCGGCCACTGGCACTAAGCTTCGAAAATGGGGGCCACAATGGCCCCCATTTAATTATGGAAAAGCGCAAAGCGCGCTGGCGCCCCTCATCCGCGCGTCAGATGCACGCGCGCAACACCGAACCGCTTGACGTAATCGCGCCTATGACAAAAACATGGACCGGAAGGCAACCCGGGACTGCGGCGTTGAACCCCGTCTTAAGCGGGGGTGCGGTAGATCGGACTGCCCCGGGGGGATTTCGTGGGTTGTTGTGCCGAGACTAGCGTTGGACGCTTGTTCCGCGCCCAAGCCGCCGGCTCCCCCTTGGTATCGATCGTTCCAGAGGCGGCCGTCGCGTGATCATCACTTTTCTCGAAACCATTTTCTTCCGTGGGCGCGTTCTTCTGCTTGCGGCGCTCGCCCTCCTCACGATCGTCATGGGCTACCAGGCGACGAAGCTGCGCATGGACGCGGGCTTCTTCAAAGGCTTGCCGACGGACCACGAGTACATCGAGACGTTTCGCGAGTACCAGGACCGCCTGTTCGGCGCGAACCGCGTCATCATCGTGCTGCGCAACACGAAGGGCGACATCTGGGACAAGCAGTTCCTGAAGACCCTGAACGACATCACGCAGGACATCTTCTATCTGCCGGGCGTCGACCGCCGCACCGTCACGAGTCTTTGGACGCCGAACACGCGCATTCTGGAGATCAACGAGGAAGGCATCTCCGCGCGCGACGTGATCCCGGGCAAGATCACGCCCGACGAAATGGAAGGCGTCGCGATCAAGCAGCTGAAGAACGACGTTCTGAAGGGCAATCTCGTCGGCCGCTTGGTGTCGAACGACTTCACCGCCTCGCTCGTCGTGACCGAACTCCTCGAGTTCGATCCGGCGACGCAGCAGAGGCTCGACTACATCGCCCTCGGCGAGGAACTCGAGCAGAAGATCCGTCAGAAGTTCGAGAAGGACGGCCTCGAAGTCCACATCATCGGCTTCGCCAAGAACATTTCCGACATCGCCAAAGGCGGCATCGAGTCCGCGCCGCCGTTCTTCGCTCTCGCGTTCATCCTGACGGTCCTCTCGCTCTACTTCTATTGCCGCGATTGGAAGCTGACGTGGCTCACGGTGTTCTGTTCGGCGACCTCGGTCGTGTGGCAGTTCGGTATGCTCACGCTGTTCGGTTTCGGCCTCGACCCGCTCGCCATTCTCGTGCCGTTTTTGGTCTTCGCCATTGGTACCAGTCACGGCGTTCAGCAGCTCAATATGATCACGGCCGAACTCGCGCACGGCTCGAATGCCGAGCGCGCCGGCCGGTCGAGCTTCCGCGGCCTCTTGGTGCCGGGTTCGATCTCGCTCATCACCGACGTCGTAGGCTTCGCGGCGCTCATCATCGTACCGATCCCGCAGATTCAGGAACTTGCGATCACGGCCTCGATCGGCACGGCACTCAAGATCGTGACGAACCTGGTCATGCTGCCGGTGCTCGTCACCTACATGAAATTCCCGGAGAACTACCGCGAGCGCGTAATGGCCGCCCGCGATCAGCGCCTCGGTTACATGAAAAAGCTCGCCGTCTTCGGCAAACCGGCGGTCGCCTTCCCGGTTTCGATCGTTTTCTTCGGCCTCTTCGTCTTCACCTTCATCAAGAGCGGCGAGCGCCACATCGGCGACCTGCACCCGGGCTCGCCGGAACTCCACCCGAACGCGCGCTACAACGTCGACGCACGGATTATCTCGGAGAAGTTCTCGGTCGGCCTCGATCTGATGACGATCGTCGTCGAGACGCCGCCCCAGGCCTGCATCAACTACGGCAGCATGAATTACTTGAACGAATTCAGCTGGTACATGCGCAACGTCGACGGCGTGCGCGACGTGCAAAGCGCCCCGTTCACCGCCAAACAGATCGCCTCCGGGTGGAACGAAGGCAACCTCAAATGGCGGGCTTTGCCGCGCAATCAATATGCGCTGGTTCAAGCCGTCGGCCCGATCCCCCCCTCTTCGGGCTTGATCGACGTCGACTGCACGCTGATGCCGTTGCAGGTGTTCCTGATCGACGGCAAGGCCGAGACGATCAAGAATGTCGTTGCGGCCGTGAAGGAGTGGATCGCGGCCCGCGGCTTCGAGCCGGTCCTCTCCGCCGGCAAGGACTACACCGACATGATCATGCCGCCGGAGTACCTGGCCGACGGCAAAGCGCGGCGCGAACCGGCGAAGCCGACGAGCGTTTGGGCCTACCGGCGCGACGATGTCGCGACGGTCACCTACACGGCGCCGGCTGCGATCAAGGACAAACCGCAATCGTTCTCGGTTCAAGGCTACGGAGCGCCGCCTGAGAATGACGAGAAGGCGATCGTCGGTGCGAAGATCGAGGGCGCCACGACCTCGATCGACGTGACGCCCGGCCCCGACGGCAAGGCGCAGATCGACATCGCGGCCGTTTTCGCCAAGCCCGAGTTTGCCAAGGCTCAGATGATATTGGTCGACGGCGTGCCGGACTCGTTCCGCATCCGACTGGCCTCCGGTAATTCGGGTGTCGCGGCGGCGGTCAACGAGACGATCCACGAGTACGAACTGCCGTCGATCTTGATCGTCTACGCGGTTGTGATCTTCCTCACCTACATCACCTACTTCGACTGGCGCGCGGCGGTCGGCTGCTGTCTGCCGCTGACCTACGCCACGTTCTTCGGCTACTACTTCATGCTGGAGCTCGACATCGGTCTGAAGGTGTCGACGCTGCCCGTCATCGTGCTCGTGGTCGGCATAGGCATCGACTATGCCTACTACATCTACAACCGGTTGCAGTATCACCTGTCGCGCGGCGTCAACATCACCGATGCCTATGCCGAAACCGTGCTGGAAACGGGCAACGGCGTTGTCTTCACGGCGATCAACTTTGCGGTCGGCGTGTCCACGTGGGCATTCTCGCCGCTGAAGTTCCAAGCCGACATGGGCCTGCTGCTGACCTTCATGTTCATCACGAACATGGTGATGGCGCTGACCGCCTTGCCGGGCCTTGCGGTCGTGATCGACACGCTGATCCCACGCAAGAAACTGCCCTACGCCGGCCCGGAGCCCGGCGGCCACTGGCAGTAACCGAATCCGAAAGAAGCCGGGGCCGAAGGAAACTTCGGCCCTTTGCCTTTTTGGGACGCCGTGCGAGAATCCGAGGCAGCCGCACGGGATTAGACTCGCATGTTCGACAAGATCGTCGCCTATCTCGAAAAGCGCATGGAAGCGAACGCGATCAACCCCGATCCGTTCGAACGTCGCCAGGTCGCTGTGGCGGCCCTCTTGATCGAAGCCTCGCGCCTCGACAGCCACTACGACGCCGTGGAGCAGGGCACCGTCATCCGCCTGTTGCGCGAGATGCTGAAACTGCCGGCCGAGCAAGCCCGCACGCTGTTCGCGCTGGCCGAAGCCCGCCAGGCGAACACCTACGACAATTGGGTCTTCTGCCAGGCGATCAAGAAGGGTTACTCGATGCCCGAGCGGATCGACATCGTCAGGCATCTTTGGGATGTGGCGCTTGCCGACGGCACGCTCCACCGGCTCGAAACGATGATGATCGATCGCGTCGCCGTCGAACTCGAACTAAGCCCGGCCGACGCGGCCGCCGCAAAAGAAGCCGCGCTGAAAAAGGCCTAAACGCCGACGAACGTCGCGAATTCCTCGAGCGGCGCGCGGTCCGTGCGCAAGCCGTTGATCGGGTGCGCCTCGTCCATGAAGCCGATGCCCATCCCGCAAAAAAGCATGAGCTCGCCCGGGATCGAGAAGAACTCGCCGACCGTTTTGTACCAAATCGCCCACGCCTCCTGCGGACAGGTGTGCAGACCCTCCTCGCGCGCGAGCAGCATGATCGACTGCATGAACATGCCGAGATCGGCCCACTGCCCCTGCTGCATCTGCCGGTCGATCGCGAAGAAGAACGCGGCCGGCGCGCCGAAGAACTCGAAGTTCCGCGCGAAGTTCAAAAGCCGCCCGAACTTGTCCTCGCGCCCGACATTGATCGTGGCGTACATGTCCTCGCCGCACTTGAAGCGCCGCGCCTTGTAAGGCTCCTTCAATTCGGGCGGATAGAT
Source organism: uncultured Flavobacteriaceae bacterium (assembly GCA_964561925.1). GTDB lineage: Bacteria > Pseudomonadota > Alphaproteobacteria > Micropepsales > Micropepsaceae > SZUA-430. The sequence continues at coordinate 29,696 of CAZLRW010000002.1, read as the reverse complement.
GCTGTACTCTGTCCCCTCGCCGCGCGGGGCTGCCCCCATCTTCTCCTTGATCAGCGCCTTGAACCGCACCATCGGCTCGCCCGCCAGCACCCACACATGCCAGGGCTGCAAATTCCCGCCCGAAGGCGCCCGCTTCGCCGTCTCCAAAATCCGCCGCAACACCTCGCCCGGAACCGGTTTGTCGAGAAATGCACGCGTGGCGATGCGCGAGTTGATTGCCTCTGACACTTTCATCTCTCGGTCCTTAAGATAAATGGCATGAACGCTCCAAACCTACAGATTCAGGCGCGCCTCGGAAGCGCCATTTTCGCACGCCGAGTGGTTGGAGGGCGCCGCAGGCTGTGGCATGCTGCATTCCATGAATAAGATTGTCCGCACCATCGAAATTGATCCGGAGCTCGACGCTGCGGTCCAAAGACTGGCAACGGACACGCACCGCACCCCTTCCGAAATCGTCACCGACGCAATCAAGAAATTGCTGCAAGACGACGACGACTTGACGATTGAACTTGCGCGACTTGCCGAGTTCGAAAAGACCGGCGAGGACTTCGATGAGGAGGAAGTGCGCCACCGGCTCGATGTGATGATGCGGAGGAGGGGTCAGGCGGCCCCGTGAAAGTCCGGTTTCTTGGCCAGGCTTATGACGACCTCGATCGCCTGCACGCGTTTCTTCACCCGCGAAACGCAGAGGCTGCACGCCGGGCTATCGAGCTCATCTACGACTCGGCGCTCTCGCTACGCGGCACACCCAACAAGGGAAGGCCACTTCGGGCGCAGCTCCGCGAGTTGATTGTACCCTTCGGCAAAGGAGCCTACGTCATTCGCTACCGCGTGTATGAGGAAGAGCAGATCATCCGAGTCGTCCGCATTTGGCACTCGCGCGAACGGCGCTGATCAAACGTCCAAATTCGACACCGCCAGCGCGTTTTCCTGGATGAACTCGCGCCGCGGCTCGACGATGTCGCCCATCAGCTTCGCGAAGATGTCGTCGGCCGTGTCGCCGTGGCTGATCCGCACCTGCAGCAGCGAGCGCGCGTTGTCGTCGAGCGTCGTCTCCCACAGCTGTTCCGGGTTCATCTCGCCGAGACCTTTGTAGCGCTGCAGCGTCAACCCCTTCTGCCCCCAGGCAAGGATCGCGTCCACGAGCTCGAGCGGCCCGCGCACCGGCTTCGTCTCGTCGCCGCGCGTGATCGAGGCCGGCTGCCCGTAGACGCCGCGCAACTCCTTCGACCATTTGTCGAGCCGCCGCGCGTCCGCCGAGGCGACAAGCGCACCGTCGAAGAAGATCTCCTCCGCAACGCCGCGCACCATGCGCCGGAACGCAATCCCGCCGTTCGTCGCCTCGCCGGTCCACCCACGCTCGAGCTCGTTCGATACGAGATCGAGCCGCTCGGCAACCGTGCGCGCTGCCTCCGCCGCCTTCGCCGGATCGATGAGCGTATCCTGGTTTAACACGCCGACGATCGCCGCTTGCTCGATCGCGAACGCCGGGTATTTCTGCGCCAACCCCATCACGGCGCCCTTCACCGTGCGTGCGAACTCGGCCAGCGCGCCGAGATCGGGGCCCGCCACCTGCTCGCCGCCCGAAAGCTTCAGCACCGCATCGCGCACGCCTTCGGCCATCACGAACACTTCGAACTCACGTTGGTCCTTGAGATAGCGTTCCGACTTGCCGCGTGTCACTTTGTAGAGCGGCGGCTGGGCGATGTAGAGATGCCCGCGCTCGATCAGTTCCGGCATCTGCCGGTAGAAGAACGTGAGCAACAGCGTACGGATATGCGCGCCGTCGACGTCGGCGTCGGTCATGATGATGATCTTGTGATAGCGCAGCTTATCCGGCGCAAACTCCTCGCGCCCGATCCCCGTGCCCAGCGCCGTGATGAGCGTCGCGATTTCGCCCGACGACAGCATCTTGTCGAAGCGCGCGCGCTCCACATTCAAGATCTTGCCCCTGAGCGGCAGCACCGCCTGGTTCAAACGGTTGCGCCCCTGCTTCGCCGAGCCGCCCGCCGAGTCGCCCTCGACGATGAAGATTTCGGCCTTCGCCGGATCGCGCTCCTGGCAATCGGCGAGCTTGCCGGGCAACGACGACATTTCCATGCCCTTGCGCCGCGTGAGCTCGCGCGCCTTGCGCGCCGCCTCGCGCGCGGCCGCCGCCTCGATCACCTTGCCGACGACGGCCTTGGCCTCGTTCGGATGCTCCTCGAACCACGTGCCGAGCGACTCGTTCACCACGCCCTCGACCACCGGCCGCACTTCGGAGGAGACGAGCTTGTCCTTCGTCTGCGACGAGAACTTCGGATCGGGCACCTTGACCGAAAGCACGCAGGTCAACCCCTCGCGGCAATCGTCGCCGGTCAGCGCCACCTTCTCCTTCTTCGCGATCCCGGACTCGTTCGCATAGCCGTTGACGACGCGCGTCAACGCCCCGCGGAACCCGGCCAAATGCGTGCCGCCGTCGCGCTGCGGGATGTTGTTCGTGAAGCAGAGCATGTTCTCGTGGTAGCTGTCGTTCCACCACAGCGCGACTTCGACCGTGATCCCCTCGCGCTCCGCCTTGATCATGACGGGCTTGGCGATCAGCGCATTCTTCGTGCGGTCGAGATAGCGCACGAATGCTTCGATCCCGCCGTCATAGTGCAGCACCACTTCCTTGCGCTCGACCCCGCGCATGTCCGCGAATCGGATCGTGACGCCTGAGTTCAGGAACGCGAGCTCGCGCAAGCGGTGCTCCAGCGTCGCGAAATCGAACTCCGTCTTCGTGAACGTCGCGGTCGAAGGCAGGAACGTCACCTCCGTGCCGCGCTTGCCGCCCGCGTCGCCGACCACTTTCAGCGGCGCTTCCGGATCGCCGTTGCGGAAGCGGACGTAGTGCTCCTTGTCGTTGCGCCAGATGCGCAGGTCCAACCACTCCGACAGCGCGTTCACGACCGAAACGCCGACGCCGTGCAGACCGCCCGACACCTTGTAGGAATTCTGGTCGAACTTTCCGCCGGCATGCAGCTGCGTCATGATCACTTCGGCCGCCGACACGCCTTCGCTGGCATGGATGTCGGTCGGAATGCCGCGTCCGTTGTCCGTGACCGTGCACGATCCGTCGGCGTTCAGCGTCACGCCGACTTCCGTCGCGTGCCCCGCCAGCGCCTCGTCGATTGCGTTGTCGACGACCTCATAGACCATGTGGTGCAGGCCCGAGCCGTCGTCCGTATCGCCGATATACATGCCCGGCCGTTTGCGCACGGCGTCGAGCCCCTTCAGCACCTTGATGCTGTCTGCGCCGTACTCGTCGCCGTTCTTCGGAGGGTTCTTTTCGTCGGTCATCGTCGAATTCCAATATCTCGTGCGTCAGATCGGCCGGATCTGGCCGTCGCTGACGCGGTGAAACTGCGCGCTGCCGTCCAGCGCCGAAAAAGCGGATTGATCCGTGCCCGTCATCCACGCCTGCACGCCGAGCGCATCGACCTCGTCGAACAGCGCCCGCCGCCGTGTCTCGTCGAAATGCGCCGCCACCTCGTCGAGCAGAAGCACCGGCGTCTCGCACCCACCCGGCGCCGGCAAGGCCGCACCCGCGAGCGTCAACCGGATGAGCAGCGCCTTCTGTTCGCCCGTCGAGCAGGCGCGCGCCTCCCGCCCCTTCTCGCGATGACGCACGGCGAAGTCGGTCAGATGCGGCCCCACGCTCGTGCGGCCCGCATCCGCATCGCTGCCGCGCGCGGCCTGCAGCAGATGCGCGAATTGATCCTCGACTTCGACCGCCGCGTGGCGTCCGAGCAAATCCTCGATCTCGCCTTTGACGGCGACATCGGCGCGCGGAAAACTCGACGCACGCTGCGTTTCCATCACGCGCTCGATCGCGCCCAAACCCGCAAGACGCGAGGCGACCAGCGCGACGCCGGCCTCCGCCATCGTGCGCTCCAGCGCGTTGAGCCAAGCCGCCTGCGCGCCGGCGCGCAAGGCACCCAGCCGCTCGCGCATCGCCCCTTCGTAAGAGGCCCAAAGCCGCGCGTGCGCGGGATCGAAGCCTGCGATCAATCGGTCGAGAAAACGGCGCCGCTCCGACGTCCCTTCGACGAACAAACCGTCCATCGACGGCGTCAGCCAGGTCAGCCGCACGCGCTCGGCAAGCTGCGCCGGGTTGGCGACCGGAACGCCGTCGATCCGAACCGCACGCTTCGCGCCGCCGCCCGACTCTTCTCCACCCGGCATGTAACCCACGCCGAGCTGCGTCTCGTAGCCGCCGCTCGACACCGCCGCCGACACCGCCCAGGGCCGCACCGCCGTCTCGCCCGGCGCCGACCGCGCAAGCTCGCTAAGCTTCACGCCGCGCAAGCCGCGGCCGGAAGAAAGCATGGACATCGCTTCCAGCACGTTGGTTTTGCCCGCACCGTTCGGCCCGACGAGCACCACGTGCTGCGGCGCCACGCGCAGATCCAACATGCCGTACGAACGGAAATTCGTGAGCATCAGGCGCGTGACCGCGACCCGCGCGGACGCGCGAGCCGAAACCCCGGCGACTGGCCCCCCGATACTCATGACCGCATAGAACCTTTGGCGCTCAAACGCGCATCGGCATCAAAACGTAGAGCGCCGCCTCGCCTTCGCTGTCGCGAACCAAGGTCGGCGACCCGGCGTCCGAGAACAGGAAGATCGCCTTCGCGCCGTCGACGCGCTCCAAGATGTCCATGATGTAGCGCGCGTTGAACCCGATCTCGATCGCCGCCGCCTTGTAGTCGATCAGAAGCTCTTCGGTCGCCGTCCCGGCCTCGGGGCTCACCACGGAAAGCGTAAGCTTGCCCTTTTCGAGGTTCAGCTTCACCGCCCGCGACTTCTCGGTCGAAACCGTCGAAACGCGATCGATCGCCTCTTTCAACTCGTCGCGCACGACCTCGAGCACCTTGTCGTTGCCCGACGGGATCACGCGCTGATACTCCGGAAACGTGCCGTCGATCAGCTTCGACGTCAGCGTCACGCCGCCCAGGTTGAACTTGATCTTCGTGTCAGACACCTGCAGATCGACGTTGCCGTCCAGATCTTCGAGCAGCTTGCGGATTTCGTTCACCGTCTTGCGCGGAACGATGATGCCGGGAATCTCGGCAGCCCCCTTCGGCGCCTGCATCTCGTAGCGCGCGAGCCGGTGCCCGTCGGTCGCCACCGCGCGCAAGAACGTCTTGTTCTTCTCCTGATGCGCGTGGAGATAGATGCCGTTCAGGTAATAGCGCGTCTCCTCGGTCGATACGGCGAACCGCGTCTTGTCGATGAGTTCGGAAAGGTCGCCCGCGCCGATCGAGAATTTGTGCGGCAAGCTACCGGCGGACATCTGCGGAAAGTCCTCGCGCGGCAGTGCCTGCAGCTGAAACTTCGAACGCCCCGCCGACAGCGTCAGCCGCCCGTCGCCCTCGCCGTGCTCCAGTTGCACCTGCGCGCCCTCGGGCAGCTTGCGCACGATGTCGTAGAGCGTATGCGCCGACGCCGTCGTCGCCCCGCCGCGCACCACGTCGGCGCTCACCGATTCCACCACCTCGATGTCGAGGTCCGTCGCCGTCAGCGACAGCGCCCCTTTTTCGGCGTGCAAGAGAACGTTGGACAGGATCGGAATCGTGTTGCGCCGCTCGACGACGCTCTGCACATGGTTCAACGCTTTGAGAAGGCTTGCCCGTTCGATTGTGATGCGCATCCGGCGTCCGCGAAAAACGAGGGGGTTAGAGACAAAAACGCCGCGCTCGTTCGAGGGGATTTGCGGGCGATCGCCGGCAAAGCCGCAAAGCGCGGGGATATGCCGTGATTATAACGGCATGCGGCGCCCCAAGGGAACAGGAATTCGCCCTGGGACGCCGCCACCGGCCGTCAAATAACTATTTGAAAAGCAAGGCGTTTACGGCCTCACACCTGAGGTTGGGTTTCCTCCCCAGCCGAAGCCCCTTTGAAGCCAGCCTGCACGCCTTCAAGTGGCCAATTTCTGATCGACAAACGCAGCTGCTCGACCTCTTCGGCGAACGACGCATCCATCGAGGTCAGGCGCTGAATCGTCTCGACCGCGTGCATCACCGTCGTATGGTCGCGATTCCCGAATCGCCGCCCGATCTCGGGGTATGACCGCGGCGTCAGCAGCCGCGCGAGATACATCGCAATCTGGCGCGGCCTGACGATCGACCGCGACCGGTTCGGCGATTCGAGATCGGTCGTCTTGAGCCGGTAGTGCTCGGCCACCCGCTTCTTGATTTCCTCGATCGTTACGCGCCGGTCGTATGCACGCAGGAAATCGGCGAGCCATACGTTCAGGTTCTCGATCGTCACCGGCCGCGAACCGTCGCCGCTTTGCGTAATCACGCGATTGAGCGCCCCTTCGAGTTCTCGCGTGTTCGTGTTGATGCGCTGCGCCATGAAGTGCGCGGCTTCCGTGTTCAGCACGAACCCCGGCCGCTCGCGCGACACAAGCCGCGCCTTCGATTCCAGGATCGCAAGCCTGAGTTCGAAATCCGTGGCGCCGATTTCGACCGAGGCCCCCTTCAGCAGCCGCGAGCGCGCGCGATCGGAGATGTTCTCGAACAACGACGGCGAACGGTCGGCCGAAAGCACGATCTGCTTCTGGTTGTCGTTCAGCCAGTCGAGCGCGGTGAGAAGCTCCTCCTGCGTCGCCTCCTTGCCCAAAATGAAGTGCAAGTCGTCGACCAGCAGCAGATCGACGTTGCGCATCTGGTTCTTGAACGCGAGCGTGTCGTTCGCGCGCAGCGCCGTGATGAAATAGCGCATGAACGTCTCGGCGGTGACCAAGAGCACGCGCAAATTCGGATTGCGCTGCAGCTTCCGCCACGCGATCGCGTGCATGAGGTGCGTCTTCCCGAGACCCGTCGAGCCGTAGAAGAACAGCGGGTTGGCGAGCGGCACGTCGGCGTCGGCCGTGCGCTTGGCCTCCTGCAAGGCGATCTGGTTCGAGCGCCCCGGGATGAACCCGTCGAACGTGTACGACCGGTTGAGCGGAATCGACCCCTCGACGAGCGTCGGCTCGACCGGCGGCACGCCCAGACTGTCGAGCGTTGTCGCCCGCGAACTCGCTGCCTGCGGCGCCGTCACCGCACGCGGCCGCTGATCGACGATGAAATCGATCGCCGAACCAGCGCCCGCGATCTCCGCGATCAGATTTGCGATGCGCTCGCCGTGGCTCTCGACCACCTTGTCGCGCTCGAAACGGCTGTTGCAGGCGATGACGATGCGTCCGTCCTCGACCGACACGACGCGCAGCGGCTCGATCCAATACTGAAACCGTTGCGTTCCCAACTCCGCCTTCAGCCGCTCGCGCACGCGCAGCCAAACCGCGTCGAACTTCTCGATGCCTTCCGTCGTCTTGTTTTCTTGTGACGTCACGTGGAGGTCCCTTCTCTGCCTTGCTTATTGCCCCAATCGCCCGTCCGCGCGTTGCCGCGACGGCAGGCACTTTTTTATGCGTAGGCACGTCGCGCGTTGGGCAAGACCCCCCGATCACCGGACGCGAACGCCCGGCCCCAACGCCACCGAATTTTCCGGGAAGACCGCGCGAAGCTCTCTCGTCTTCTTGCGCGGCCGACGCCCCGACACCCTTTACCGATAGTCTCCCGGCAGTCCCCTCAGACGCCGGGTCATGCTTGAACCCAAGGAAGATTCTCGAATTTCCAACCGTTTGTTTGCCCGCGATGTTTGGCGGAATTCAGGTCGCCCTCGAAACCGCCGGCAATGTTGAAGCATTTTTTGAATCCGGCCGCGGTCATGACCACGGCGGCGGCCTGGCTGCGCGCGCCCGAGCGGCACAGGAACGACACCGGGCTGGCGTCGTCCGCGCCGGCGGCCGCCAGCCGTTCGGCCACCATCGCCTCGAATGCCGGATTGCGCGCCATCGCCGGGAAGCTTTGCCACTCGACCAGCACCGCCTTGCGGCCCAGCGCGCTCAGATCCGGGATCCCGACGAACGACCATTCCGCCGCCGTCCGCACGTCGACGAGCTGCGCCTTGGGGTCGCTTTTCAGCAGATCCCACGCTTCGCGCGCGCTGATGTCGCCGGCATAGCTCATGGATTTGCGGGACCCTTCAGGCGGAATCCGGTCGTGGCGGCCAAGCCGCGCAAAGAACCGAAATGTCGTGAAAGAAGAGAGGGGGGATAGACGATCTAGAATACGGTAGCCGGATTGTCCCGGCCATTGGTGACAACGACAGAGGCGACCCCAACGTCACCACGCGTCTTCTTGTTCATTGTCGTCATTCCTGTATTTCCCATCTTCATTTACCATAAACTAACCGCTTTGGCGGCTCAAGTGAACTCAATAGGAACGTCAGCTAAAAAATGCACAACGTGCGCATTCTTGAGAGCAGGCGACGCGGGTACGAGAGGAAAAATCGATGGCGCACGACGCGCGCCCGGCATCACGAAACGTAGGTAATTACATGCCGATATCAAGACGCTAATGCGCCGTGCCGTGACCGTCAATGTGGCAGTTTCATCAATAATCCGTAGACGGACCATGTCGCAGAAGGGTCCCGTCGCGCGCACGGTGTGCACCACGTGAGGCGTCTCGCGATTGAAGAGAAATGCAAGTCCAGTTCGAAGAGAAAACTGTTTACTTCGAAAGGGCCTTCACGCGGCGGGTGAGCCGCGACACCTTGCGGGCCGCCGCCCGCTTGTGCAGAACGCGCTTGTTGCCGCCGCGCACGATCTCGGGCTGAGCTGCGCGCAGGGCGTCCGCCGCCGCCTTCGCGTCGCCCGAAGCGATCGCCTCTTCGACCTTGCGCACGAAGGTGCGAACCCGGCTCTTCCGCGCGGTGTTGATGGCCTCGCGGCGCTTGGCTTTGCGCGCTGCTTTGGCTGCCGAGCGGATATTCGCCATGTGGATCGTCCCTTGAACCTGCTTGCCCTGTTGCTCAGGGGTCGCGGGTTATACGCAGCACCCCCGGGAGCGTCAACCTGGAATTGTTGTCGCAACCCTTAGCGGTGTTCGAACTTCGCTTTTCGCTTTTCGACGAAGGCCGCCATGCCTTCTTTCTGGTCGGCGGTCGCAAACATCGCGTGGAACACGCGCCGTTCGAAACGCACGCCTTCCGTCAGAGTCGTTTCGTAGGCGCGGTTGATCGCTTCCTTCGTCATCATCGCGATCGGCGCCGACATGTCGGCGATCGCCTCGGCGGCTTTCATCGCCTCATTCGCGAGTTCGGCGAGCGGCACCACGCGGCTCACAAGCCCCGCGCGTTCCGCTTCCGCGGCATCCATCATGCGGCCCGTCAAGCACATTTCCATCGCCTTCGACTTGCCGACGAAGCGCGTAAGCCGCTGCGTCCCGCCGATCCCCGGCATAACGCCAAGTTTGATCTCGGGCTGCCCGAACTTTGCGTTGTCCGCGGCAATGATAAAATCGCACAACATCGCAAGCTCGCACCCGCCGCCCAGCGCAAAGCCCGCAATCGCCGCGATCACCGGCTTGCGGAACGCCGCGAAGCGGTCGTTGAGCCGCGCGAACAAATCCTCGCCGTAGGCGTCCATATAGCTTTTGGGCTGCATCTCCTTGATGTCGGCCCCCGCAGCGAACGCCTTCTCCGACCCCGTGAGCACCAGCGCGCGAACGCCGGCATTCGCCTCCGCCTGATCGAGCGCCGTGCAAAGCTCGGCCACGACCTGCGCGTTCAGCGCGTTCAGCGCCTGCGGCCGGTTCAGCGTGATCAGCAACACCGCGCCGCGCGTCTCGGTCTTGATCGTCTCGAAGGTCATGGGGGCTCCGTCCGAATGTTGGCCGGCGATGTAGCGCAATCCGGCCGCCCCCGCTAGCGCTGGCACGTCGCGCAATAGAATGTCGAACGCCCCGATTGCACGATACGTTTCACGACGCCCGTGCAACCTTTTCGCGCACAAGCTTGCCCCTCGCGGTCGTAGACGGAAAAATTGTGTTGAAAGTATCCGAGTTCGCCGTTCGCCTGCTTGTAGTCGCGCAACGACGATCCGCCCGCCTTGATCGCCGCGCGCAGCACCGCTTTCACCTCCGGCACGAGTTTGCGCGACCGCGCGCCCACGACCGTCGCCGCCAAGCGTTTCGGCGAGATCCCGGCGCGAAACAGCGCTTCGCACACATAGATATTGCCGAGCCCCGCAACGACCCTCTGATCGAGCAGCGCCGCTTTGATCGGCGTCCGCTTGCCCTTAAGCGCCGCGTCCAACGCGCTGGGCGAAAACGCGCCGGACAACGGCTCCGGCCCAAGTCCCGCAAGGTGCTTGTACGTCGCCGCCTCTGACGCCTTGAACAGATCCATCATCCCGAACCGCCGATGATCTGTGAACGTCACGCGCGCACCGGCGTCGGTTTCGAAGATGATGTGATCGTGCTTGCCGCCGTCCGGCGTCGCGTGAACGAACGCGCCCACTCTCGCGCCTTCGATCGAAAACCGCCCCGACATGCCCAGATGCATGATCAGCACCTCGTCCCCGTCGAGATGCGCGAGGATGTACTTCGCCCGCCGCGTCAGCGTCTCGACGCGCCGCCCCGTTAACCGTTCGGCAAACTTCGTGGGCAGCGGGAAGCGCAAATCGCCGCGCCGCGCGATCACGCGCTTGAACCTGCGGCCTTCGAGCACAGGCAAAAGCCCCTGGCGGACGGTTTCGACCTCGGGCAATTCGGGCATGGGACGCTGTGTAACGTGGTTCAAGGAATTTGCGAGCACTATGTTCGCTCTGGAGCCCCCATGGCCGACGAAAAGCGCACGGTGTCGTTCGGTTTCCGCGAGGTCGCGGAGGAGGAGAAATCGCGCCTGGTCGGCCGCGTCTTCTCGAACGTCGCCCGCCGCTACGACGTGATGAACGACCTGATGTCGTTCGGCGTTCATCGCATCTGGAAGCAGGCGATGATGGACTGGCTGGCGCCCGCGCCCGGCACCGCGCTGCTCGACGTCGCGGGCGGCACCGGCGACATCGCATTCCGCTTCCTCGAGCGCTTGGGCGGCAAACCCGGCAGCGCCGTCGTCTGCGACATTAACCCGGAGATGCTGGCCGTCGGCCGCGAGCGCGCCGCGGAGAAAGGCGTGGCAGGCCGCGTGACGTTCACCGCGGGCGACGCCGAACGCCTGCCGCTGCCGGACGCCGCGTTCGACGCCTACACGATCGCCTTCGGCATCCGCAACGTGACCCACATCGACCGCGCGCTCGCCGAGGCGTTCCGTGTACTGAAGAAGGGCGGCCGCTTCCTCTGCCTCGAGTTCTCGAAGGTCGAAAACGCCGTCCTCGAAAGCCTCTACGACGCCTGGTCGTTCAACGCGATCCCGGCGATCGGCGAAGCCGTCGCAAACGACCGCGCGTCGTACCAATATCTCGTCGAGAGCATCCGCCGCTTCCCGCCGCAGAAGAAGTTTGCGGCGATGATCGCCGAGGCGGGCTTCGAACAAGTGAAATGGCGCGACCTCTCCGGCGGCATCGTCGCGATGCACTCCGGCTGGAAACTCTGATGCTGCGCGCCTTCGCTATGATGCGCCGTCTGATGCGCGCGGGCAGCGTCCTCGGCGCCCACGGCGTCCTGCCGCCGCCCGAATGGGAGGCATTCGCGCCGCCGCAAGCGAAACTCCTCAAATACCTATTCCCCAAAAACCGTTCCGTGGCCCAAGGCCGCAGCGGCGAACGCCTCGCCCGCGCGCTGACCGCGCTCGGCCCCGCCTACATCAAAGCCGGCCAATTCCTGGCGACGCGCCCGGACGTCATCGGCAACGACATCGCACGCGATCTTGCCGACCTGCAGGATCGCCTGTCGCCGTTCCCCGTCGCCGAAGCCATGCGCATCTTGCGCGAAGAACTCCCCGCCGAACGCGTAGAAGTCTTGGGCGACATCGGCGAAGCGGTCGCCGCCGCCTCGATCGCGCAAGTCCACAAAGTCGCGCTCAAACCCGGCACCGGCGGCGCGGCGCAGCTTCGCGCGCTAAAAATCCTCCGCCCCGGCGTCGAGCAGGAATTCGCGGCCGCCCTCAAAGCTTTCGCCTGGGCCGCCCGCAACGCGGAACGCTTCGGCGGCGCCGAGATGAAGCGGATGAAGCCGGCCGCCGGCGTCGAAACGCTCGCCCGCTCCGTCGTCATCGAAATGGATCTGCGCTTGGAGGCGGCCGCCGCCGCCGAGATGGCGGCGAACACAGCGAAAGACTCGGACTTCCGCGTGCCCGCAGTCGATTGGGACCTAACCACGCGCCGCGTTCTGGCCACCGAGTGGATCGACGCCACGCCGCTCAAAGACATCGCGTCCCTGCGCGCGCAAGGCCACGATATGAAGCACCTGGCGACGGCGGTGATCCAAAACTTCCTGCGCCACGCGTTGCGCGACGGCTTCTTCCACGCCGACATGCATCCGGGAAACCTGTTCGTCGACAAAGCGGGCAAGCTCGTCGCCGTCGACTTCGGCATCATGGGCCGCCTCGACGCGCTCTCGCGCCGCTTCATGGCCGAAACGCTCGGCGGCTTCTTGGCACGCGACTACCGCCGCGTCGCGCAGATCCATTTGCAAGTGGGCTTCGTGCCGCCGCGTCACAGCGTCGAAGACTTCGCCCAAGCCCTGCGCGCAATCGGCGAACCGATCTTCGGAAGGCCCGCGAGCAACATGTCGATGGCCCGCCTGCTCACGCAACTCTTCGAAGTCACCCGCCTCTTCGACATGGAGATGCAGCCGCAACTCGCGATGCTGCAAAAGACGATGGTCGTCGTCGAAGGCGTCGCAAGACAGCTCGACCCAAGCCACTCGATCTGGGAATCGGCACAACCCGTCGTCGAACAATGGATGATCGATCAAGTGGGCCCTGGGGCCCGCCTGAACCAAGCCGCCGAAGGCATGACGACATTGGGTCGCGCGATCGCCGCCCTCCCCGAAGTCCTCAAAAACGCCGAACAAGTGGCAAGCCACCTAACCACCAACGGCCTCCGCCTTCACCCCGACAGCACCGAAGCGATCGCCCGCGCCCAAACCCAGCGCACCCAACACATAAGAGTAGCCATCTGGATCGGCGCGTTGGCGCTGGCCGCATTAGCAGCCGCGCAGTTCTAAACCTAAGACCGCCCGCTGTTAGCTCTACGACTTAGTTCGTAGGATGCAGCGCCGAAAAAGGAGAACTCTCCCTGGGACCGCAGGCGTCTCGCCTGCATCCGCCGGAGCGAAAGCGGAGGCGGACACCCCGGTGTCATGGGCAATAGGTATCGTGTCCCCGGTTCGGGGCAGCGCAGCGTCGGCGTATCGCCCGGCAACAGAGAGCGCCAACGGCCAGCCAGGGGGACGCCGGCGGTCCCACGACGAGCGCTGTTCCCTGGAAATTGGCGCGCGAGTGTGCGCTGCCGCCCCACGCTTTGGGCGGGACTCGCGCTTTGGCTTGGTTTGGGCGCTTGCCAATGCTCATTATGTGTTCTAAATAAATAAAGCTTATGTAACATCAGGACCGGACGGCGCGATGACTGACGACCGCAAGGCGACGAACGCCGCAAGCAGCACGCAGGAGCGGCCGGGCGAACGCGGTGCTGCGCCTACCAACCCCGGCCCCGCCACGATGCGTCACGTCGGCGGCTCTTCCTCGGATGCGTTCAACGCGCTGATCGCCCGGCAAACGGCGGCAGCCCTTTACATCAATCCCGGAAACGACGCGGACCGGCGCACGAAGGCCGAAGCCGCGCTGGCGGCTTTGGTGAGCCTCAGTCCCCGCAACGAGCTTGAGGGCATGCTGGGCGCGCAAATGATCGCTTGCCACAACGCCGCCATGGAGTGCTTTCGCAAGGCGGCGGATCCGGCGCAACAGCCGCAGATGCGCGACGAGAACCTGGCGCATGCGGGACGGCTGTCGCGGGCCTACGCGGCGCTGGTCGAAGCGCTCGATCGCCGCCGCGGCGAAGGCTTGCCGAAGACGGTCACCGTCGAACACGTCGTCATTCGCGGCGAGAGGGAGGTCACCGCGCGCGCCGCGCACAAAGGAAACGGACATGGACTCAACGGTCACACGGCTCTCAATGGTCACCAGGCTTTGGGCAGCACCGCGTTGCGCTAGCCGCTCGAAGCGGACGAAAATGCCCTGCCGGGCGCCGGCTGTTCGCGGCTATCGCGTCTGCCGCTTTCACGGCGCGCGCGGCGGCGCGCCGCACGGCAATCGCAACGCCTGGAAACACGGCACAAGGGGCGACGCCTGGCGCCGCGAAGCGCGCGCCTTGCGCGCCCTCGTCCGCGAGGCGCGCAAACTTGGCTCGGCCAAGCAAGTTCCGGGTACATGAGGTTGTTCGCTTGAAATCGTGCGGGGGTATCCCGTTAGAGCCAACCCTTCCCCCCTTGAGGGGGAAGGTGGATCGCCGCGAGAGCGGCGAGACGGATGGGGGGGCCTTTGCGCGCCGCCCCCCATCAGACGCGCCTTCGGCGCGCCAGCTTCCCCCTCAAGGGGGGAAGCGCTCTATTTATCAGTAGGTTACCCCCGCCCTCACCATCAAAAACAAAATTTCCACGCGCCTTGATGTACTTAGGTATAATTCCCATCTTCACTGCATGAATTGAGGCCGAACGCGTGCTCACCGGCAAACGCATCCTGCTCGTCATCGGCGGCGGCATTGCCGCCTACAAGTCGCTGGAACTGATCCGCCGCCTGCGCGAGCGCGGCGCGGCCGTGCGCGCGATCCTGACCAAGGCGGGCGGCGAGTTCGTCACCCCGCTCTCGGTCGCAAGCCTGACCGGCGACAAAATCTATCAAGACCTCTTCAGCCTCACCGACGAGGCGGAGATGGGCCACATCCAACTCTCGCGCGACGCTGACCTGCTTGTCGTCGCGCCCGCGACGGCAGACCTGATGGCGAAGATGGCGACCGGCCGCGCTGACGATCTGGCCTCGACCGCGTTGCTTGCGACCGACAAGCCGGTGCTGCTCGCGCCTGCGATGAACGTGCGAATGTGGCTGCACGCCGCGACGCAGCGCAACCTCGCGCAGCTGAAGGCCGACGGCGTGGCGATCGTAGGGCCCAATGACGGCGACATGGCGTGCGGCGAATTCGGTCCCGGCCGCATGGCGGAGCCGGCCCAGATTCTCTCCGCCGTCGAAGCCCACTTTGCGCGCAGCCACGCGCTCGCGGGCGTCAGCGCGCTGGTCACCGCCGGCCCGACGCACGAACCGATCGACCCCGTGCGCTTCATCGCGAACCGTTCGTCCGGCAAGCAGGGCTACGCGATCGCGGGTGCGCTTGCCGATCTTGGCGCCGCGACGACGCTCGTCTCGGGCCCGACGAACATCGCCGCCCCGCGCGGCGTGAAATTCGTGAAGGTCGAAACCGCGCATCAAATGCTCGCCGCCTGCGAGGCGGCACTGCCCGCCGACGTCGCGGTCTGTGCGGCGGCCGTCGCCGACTGGCGCGTCGACCACGCCGCCAATCAGAAGATCAAGAAGGGCGCCGGCGGCTTGCCCGCGCTGAAGCTCGTCGAGAACCCGGACATTCTGCACACGCTCGCGACGCGCGGCACGGGCCGCCCGCGCCTCGTCGTCGGTTTCGCCGCCGAAACCGAAAAGGTCGTCGAACACGCGAAGGCGAAACGGGCGAAGAAGGGCTGCGACTGGATCGTCGCAAACGACGTCTCGCCCGCCACCGGCGTGATGGGCGGCGATGAGAACACCGTCCACATCATCTCGGCGGCCGACACCGAAACCTGGCCGAAGCTCGCGAAGGGCGAAGTGGCGGCCCGCCTCGCCGCCAAGATCGCGGCGCATCTGAAGGGAGCAGCCGCGTGAGCGAAGCCCGCGTCGAAATCCTGACCCTACCCCACGGCCGCGGCCTGAACCCGCCGGCCTACGCGACCGCGGGCGCCGCCGGCGCCGACATCGTCTCGGCCGAAGACGTGGCGATCGCGCCGGGCGCGATCCACGCGGTGGCGACCGGAATCGCGCTTGCGATCCCGCAAGGGTTCGAAGGCCAGGTCCGCCCGCGTTCCGGCCTCGCGCTCAAACACGGTGTCACCGTATTGAACGCCCCCGGCACGATCGACGCCGACTATCGCGGCGAAGTGAAAGTCATCTTGATCAACCATGGTCCCGAGCCGTTCCGCATCGCGCGCGGCGACCGCATCGCCCAGCTCGTCGTCGCCGCCGTCGCGCCCGTACGCTTCGAACGGGTCGAGGCGTTGAGCGGCACGGCGCGCGGTACCGGCGGCTTCGGCTCGACCGGCATCGGGGCCAAAACGGGAAGCTGACGCATGCTGCGCCTATCGAGAAAAGCGATCCTGGCATTGGAGGCGGTCGTCGACATCGCGACGAACTCGCGGCCCGAACCCGTGCAGTCGAAGGAAATCACCCGCCGCCAAGGCGTACCGCACCGCTACCTCGAACAGGTGATGCAGGCGCTCGTCCGCCAGGGCGTGCTCAAGGGCGTGCGCGGACCGCGCGGCGGCTATCGCCTGGCCAAGGAACGCCGCCGCATCACCGCGGGCGAGATCGTGCGCATCGTCGCCGAACTGGAAGTCGCCGAAGAGCCGCCCTTGAACGGCACCTCCCCGATCGGCGAACATGTCGTCCGTCCGGTCGTCGCCCAAGTGCACGGTGAACTGATGCATCGCCTCGATGCGATCACGATCGAAGACCTCTGCCGCAGGG
This sequence comes from uncultured Flavobacteriaceae bacterium, assembly GCA_964561925.1. Classification (GTDB taxonomy): domain Bacteria; phylum Pseudomonadota; class Alphaproteobacteria; order Micropepsales; family Micropepsaceae; genus SZUA-430. The sequence goes on along the minus strand of CAZLRW010000002.1, from coordinate 13,118 downwards.
CGGAGGAGCGCGGCCTCGCCGAGCCGATCGGCGAACGCGCCGACTTCGCAATCTGACCGGCCGCGGTGGCGTGTTTGATTCAGCTTTCACCACGAAGAACGCGAAGGAGTCGCCAAGCAGTCGCAAAGAGGACCTCACACAATGAAACGATGACACGATGAACTGGCGCAAACCTGCGCGCCGCAGGCGCGCATCAATTCGTTCGACTTGGCGCTTCGCGCCGAAAAAAGTCTCACTCATCGTTCCATCGTTTCATTGTGTGAGGCATCTTCCTTCTTCGTGACTTCTTCGCGACTCCTTCGCGTTCTTCGCGGTGAAAACTGACTGAGCAAACCGAACAAAGCGTCGAAAAGGACCACCAAATGAGCGAAGCCGCCCGCAAACAATCGCCCGCCCACGCCCCCGGCCGTGGCCGCGTCTACGATTCGATCACCGAAACGATCGGCGACACCCCGCTGGTTCGCCTCAATCGGATGGCCAAGGAAGCCGGTGCCGGCGCGGAAATCCTCCTCAAGCTCGAATTCTTCAACCCGATGGCGAGCGTCAAGGACCGCATCGGCGTTTCGATGATCGAGGATCTCGAAGCGCGCGGCGTTATCAAGCCGGGAACGACGCTGATCGAGCCGACCTCCGGCAACACCGGAATCGCACTCGCCTTCGTCGCGGCCGCAAAGGGCTACCCGCTGATCCTCGTCATGCCGGAATCGATGTCGGTCGAGCGCCGCAAGATGCTGTTGATCCTCGGCGCGAAACTGGAACTGACGCCCGCGACCCAAGGCATGCGCGGTGCCGTGGCGCGCGCGGTCGAACTCGCGAAAGAAATCCCGAATTCCATCATTCCGCAGCAATTCGAGAACCCTGCGAACCCGGCGATCCACCGCCGCACGACCGCCGAGGAGATTTGGAACGACACCGCCGGCAAAGTCGACGCCGTGATCTCCGGCGTCGGCACCGGGGGCACGATCACGGGCGTGGGCTCGGTGCTCAAAGCGCGCAAGCCCTCGCTCAAGATGATCGCCGTCGAACCGGAAGACAGCGCCGTCCTCTCCGGCCGCCAGCCCGGACCGCACAAGATTCAAGGCATCGGTGCGGGCTTCGTGCCCGGCATTCTCGATCGCAACGTGATCGACGAGATCATCACGATCGGCAACGAGACCGCCTTTGCGACCGCACGCAAAGTCGCCCGCCTCGAAGGCATCCCGGTCGGCATCTCGTCGGGCGCGGCCGTCGCCGCCGCGCTAGAAGTGGCGGGCCGCAAGGACATGGCCGGCAAGACGATCGTCGCGATCATCCCCTCCTTCGCCGAACGCTATTTGTCCACGGCTCTATTTGACGGGCTCTAGGAGGACTACCGCCGATCGCGCTCAGCGCGGAGCACCTGCGCGGGTGGGCCGCGTAGTATGGTCGGCGCGCGGGTGGCGAGACGAGCGCGAAGCTCGTCGAGCGACGGACGCTCCGCAAGAGCACACAACTCTGTGCGGAGATAGGCTGACAAAGACACGTCGGCGCTCTTGGCCCTCGCCTTCAAAAGGCGGAGCAACGGCGCCGGGATTCCTGTGATACGGACTTCAGCCATGAGCACAGAGTGCCCGAAACGGCGGCAAAAGTCAGCTGATCGCTGGTCGCTACTTCACCACCTCATCGTCATAAACGCCCCAAAGCCGCTCGCGCGCGACGTAGCCCTCATAGCCGCGGGTCGAAACCTCGCACCATGGTCCCTCGCAGCCTACGAGCTTGGCGACGAGCCCGGGCTCGGCATACGCGACGGCGTCCGCGTCGGCTTTCGGCGCGGCGAGGATCGCCGTGTTCACCCGACCCTGCACCATCACATTGCGCCGTCCGTCGAGCAGGGCGGCGATGACCCAGCCGGTCGCCCCGTCCACGTCGCGGATGCGCCGCCAAGCGGCGTACTCGGCGATGATCTCGACCGGCACGCCCGGCTTGACGTAGGTCCACACGATCTCCTGCTCGAGCGACGGCCCGCGCCGCACGTTCACCCGCCCGGCCTTGATCGTGACCCAGCGCGGCACCGGCAGCCCCGTGGCGACGATCGGCGGCGGCACCACCGGCTTGTTCGCGGCATGGAGGGCGGCCTCCAACACCGGCTTGGCCCGGGGCTGAACGACCGCGCCGGTGCGCTCGCCCGCCCAACCCGGTGTGGCGCTGCATATCAGAACGGCGAGGACGGCAACCGGGCGCCGAAACGCCCGCGGTCGAAGCTTGTCTTTGCGCATGCCTCGGGGGTCGATCCGTTGGAGAAATTGATAAGGAATATCAGCGGCTACGCGCTTAAAATTGGGTTAGCACGCGAAGAAAAATGACGTCTCGTTAGCACTAGGCCAACGGCGTTTCCCTCTGCTAAGGAAGGGGCTGACACCCGTTTTCATCCGATCCGATGCCCGCCAAGAAACCCCTTGTCATCGTCACCCGCAAGCTGCCCGACGCGATCGAGACCCGCATGCGCGAGCTTTTCGACGCGCGGCTGAACGTCGACGACACGCCGATGAGCCGTGACAAGCTGATCGAGGCGGTAGCGACGGCCGACGTCCTGGTGCCGACGGTGACCGATCGCCTGGACGCGCGCATTCTCTCGCGCTCGGGCGAGCGGCTGAAGCTGATCGCGAATTTCGGTGCCGGCGTCGACAACATCGATCTCGAAACCGCACGCGCCCGCGCGATCACGGTGACGAACACGCCGGGCGTTCTGACGGAAGACACGGCCGACATCACGATGGCGTTGCTGCTCGCCGTGCCGCGCCGCATCGTCGAAGGCGCGGCCGTCCTGGCCAAGGGCGACTTTAAGGGCTGGTCGCCGACCTGGATGCTGGGCCAGCGCATCACCGGCAAGCGGCTCGGCATCATCGGCATGGGCCGCATCGGCCAAGCCGTCGCGCGCCGCGCCAAGGCGTTCGGATTGCAGATTCACTATCACAACCGCAAGCCCGTTCCGAAGCCGATGGAAGAAGAGCTTGAGGCGACCTATTGGGACAGCCTCGACCAGATGCTCGCACGGATGGACATGGTCTCGGTCAACTGCCCGCACACGCCGGCGACCTATCATTTGCTGTCCGCGCGCCGGTTGAAGTTGATGAAGCCGACCGCCTATCTGGTCAACACCGCGCGCGGCGAGGTGATCGACGAAAACGCGCTCGCCCGCATGCTGGAAGCGAACGAACTCGCGGGCGCGGGCCTCGACGTCTTCGAACACGAACCCGCCGTGAACCCGAAGCTCTTGAAGCTCAGCAACGTCGTGCTCTTACCGCACATGGGTTCGGCCACGCTCGAGGGCCGCGTCGACATGGGCGAGAAGGTCATCATCAACATCAAGACCTTTGCCGACGGCCACAAACCGCCCGACCGCGTTCTCGCGGCGATGTTGTGAGCGAACGGCCGGCGATCCGATTCCTCCAAAAACACGGTGCGCGCGCGAAGGGCGGCGCCCCGTGGGTCTATTCGAACGAAATCGTGATGGACCGCGCGACGAAGGCGCTGAAGCCGGGTTCGCTCGTCACGATCGCGAGCGACCGCGGGGAACCCGTCGCCGCCGCCTATTTCAATCCGCACAGCCTCATCGCCGCCCGCATTCTGTCGCGCGAGGCGAAGTCGACGATCGACGCGGCCTTCTTCCGCGAACGTTTCGCGCGCGCCGATGCGCTGCGCCGCAAACTGTTCAAGACGCCGCACTACCGCCTCGTCCACGCCGAAGCAGACGAATGTCCGGGCCTCGTGGTCGACCGCTTCGACGACGTCTTGGTCGCGCAGTCGGGTACGGCAGGCATGGACGCGCTCGGCCCCCACTGGCTCGACGCCCTGCGCGCCGAGTTCAAGCCGCGCGCGATCGTCGTCAAGAGCAACGCACCCGCGCGCGCGCACGAAGGCCTGAAAGACGATATCCACGTCGCTCACGGGACGCTCGATGCCGGCGTCTTCGTCGAAGAGGCGGGCATTCGCCACCGCATCGACCCGCTGGCCGGCCAAAAGACCGGCTGGTTCTACGACCAGCGCGACAACCGGACGTTTCTCGTCGGTCTCGCGAAGGGCGCGACGCTTCTCGACGCCTACGCCTATGTCGGCGCGCTCGCACTGGGCGCGTTGAAGGCGGGCGCAAAGTCGGCCGTCTTGCTCGATTCCTCGCAAGCCGCGCTCGACGCGGCGTCTGCCACCGCCCAAGCGAACGGCCTCGACTCGCGCGCCGACCTTCGCCGCTGCGACGTTCTCGAAGAACTGGACGAAATGGCGCCCGCCGGCGAACGCTTCGACGTCGTCTCGTGCGATCCGCCGCCCTTCGTGCGCGCGAAGAAGGATTTGGAATCGGGCGCGCGCGGCTATCGCAAGCTTGCGCGCCTCGCAGCCCCTCTCGTCGCGCCCGGCGGCTTTCTCTGCCTCGCCTCCTGTAGCCACGCGATCACACAAGATCGATTTCTGCACGAGTGCGCGCAAGGCATCGCGAAAGCCGGCCGCATTGCCCGCTTGATCCGCGCAAGCGGCGCGGCGGCGGATCATCCCGTTCATCCGCTGTTACCGGAGACGGCGTATCTCAAATCGCTCGTCTTCCAGCTCGATTGAGGTTGCGTATGTCGAACACGCGTCTCGCCCTGATCGCCGCCGCAACGCTCGGCGTCGCCGCCTGTTCGACGGCACCCGAAATCGCTCCGCCCGTGACGCAAGCGCCGGCACCCGCTGCGGCCAGCGTCACGCAAGGCCTCGCCCGCTACATGCAACAGCGCGCGCGCGTGGAGCGCGTCGGTTTCCGTCTACGCAAAGCCGCCGCCGCGACGTGCGCGAAAAGCGACGAGACGCGCCCCGATCTCGGCATCATCGTGTGGTCGCTGGCGAACTTTGCGAACCCCGACGATCGCGCGCGGCTGCAAAGCGACTTCGGCCTGACGAACGCGGTGACGGTGGCGCTCGCCGTCGAAGGCGCGCCCGCAGCCCAAGTCGGATTGCGCGCAGGCGCCACGATCACCCACGTCGGCGACGATCCCGTGGGCGAAGGCAAGGGTGCCACCGAACGCTTCATCCAATTGTCGAACGCCGCCGCACGCGACGGCGCCGTCAACCTGCGCCTGACCGATGGCCGCACGCTGACCGCGACGCCCGAGACGGTGTGCGAGTTCCCGACACTGCTTGTCCGCAGCCCCGAGATCAACGCCGCCGCCGACGGTCGCGTTCTCGCGATCACCACAGGCCTCTTCGACCTGACCCGCTCCGACGACGAGGTTGCGCTGATCTTGGGGCACGAGCTCGCCCACAACGTGCTCGGCCATCTAAAAGCCTCGGCCGGCGCGCAGCAAAAACCCGGCGGCATTCTCGACGCCTTCGTCCGGATGACGATCGGCACCGCGGTCGCGAAAGCCGCCGCCCGCCCCTATTCGATCGAAAACGAAAAGGAAGCCGACTATGCCGGCCTCTACTTCATGGCCCGTGCCGGCTACGACGTAGCCGCCGCGGAGACATTCTGGCGCCGGCTGAACGAAACGACGCGCGCGGCCGCCGTGAACACGACCCACCCGACCGGCGAGGCCCGCCTCGCCGCCATTCAGGCCGCCGCCGCCGAGATCAAGGGCAAGCAAAAGGCGAAGAAGCCGCTCGAACCCGACCTCAAGCGGCCGCGATAAACCCGCCGACCTGCCGGTTCCAAAGCTGCGCGTAAGGCCCGCCGCGCGCGAGAAGTTCGCTGTGACTGCCCTGCTCGACGATGCGCCCTTCGTCGAGATAGACGATCCGGTCCATGCCCACGATCGTCGAAAGCCGGTGCGCGATCGCGATCACGGTGCGCCCGCGCATCAGTTCGAACAACGCCTCCTGGATCAGATGCTCGCTCTCCGAGTCGAGCGACGACGTCGCCTCGTCGAGCACCAGGATCTTCGCGTCCTTGACCAGCGCGCGCGCGATCGCGACGCGCTGGCGCTCGCCGCCCGAGAGCTTGATCCCCTGCTCGCCCACGATCGTGTCGTAACCGGACTCGCGCCCCGAGATGAAGTCGTGCGCATGCGCATCCTTTGCCGCCGCCACGACGACGGTCTCGTCCGCCTCCGGTTTCGAGTAGCGGATGTTGTCGCGCACCGGCCGGTGGAACACGCCGGGCATCTGCTGCACTTCGGCGATCGCCTCGTTCAGTGAATCCCACGTCACGTCGGCGACGTTCTGCCCGTCAATCAGGATGCGCCCGCCCTGCGGCTCGAACTGCCGGCGCAGCAGCTTGACGAGCGTCGACTTGCCGGCACCCGACTTGCCCACGAGCCCGACCTTCTCCCCCGCATTGATCTTGAGGTTGAGCCCCTGGAACACCGGATGCCCGTCGGCATGAGCGAACGAGATGTTCTCGAATGAGATCTCGCCGTTGCGAATCGCGAGCGGCCGCGCCGCCGGCTGATCGACGATCTCATGCGGCTGCGTGACGAGCTCCAGCGCCTCGGCCAGCGTCCCCAACTGTTCGAAGAAATCGAGCATCCGGTAAGACAATTCCTGCACCGAGCGCGCGATCATCGTGCCCAGGAAGAAGATCATCGTGAACGCGCCGACCGTGATCGCGCCCGATAGCGTGTCGCGCATGGCCAGGATCACGAGCCCCAGCAACAGCACCAGCATCGCCGTCGACATGAAGAGCCGCATCACGATCAGGAACCAGCGCAACGACTGCGACGCGTTCATTTCATCGGCCAGGAACGTCGACAAGAACCGCCGCTCAAACGCCGCCCGCGCGAACGCCCGCACCAAATCGGCGTTCGAAATCGCATCGATCAGCCGCCCGGTCGACGTCGAGACCTCGTCCGAGAACACCTTCGACAGCACGACGCAACGCCGCGCCAGCCACGTCACGACGGCCAGATAAACGGCGGCCCACCCGAACAACACCGCGGCATAAAACGCACTCTGCAGATAGAGCAGCACCCCGCCCACGCCGAGCAGCACCACGATGCGCACGCACTCGAACGCCAGAATGTTGAGCAGCGACACCGTCGCCTGCCCCGCCTGCTTCACCTTCTGCCCGAGTTTGCCGGCGAAGTTTTCCTGGAAGTAACGCGGGCTGTGCCCGAGCATGTAGGAGAACAGGTACTTCTGCGCCAACGCCCGCATCCGCGGGCTCATGTAAATGTCGATCGCCTCCGCTCCGCGCACGATCAAGGCGGGCGTGTACCAGACCGCCGCAAACAGCACGACATAGAGCGAAACCGCGCTCCAATCCTGCGTGCCGCTTTGCACGGCCGCGGTCAGCGCGTTGATCATCCGGCCGAGCACGTAGGGGCTCATCGCCTCGACCGCAGTCGCAAGCGCGACACACGCAACGAACGCCGCAAGCCGCCCGCGATAGTGTCGTGCAACGAGAAATCGCAAGAAGCCGAACGGCGTCCCCGGCACGCGCTCGGGCCGCGCCACTTCGGGCAGAGCTTCGGCCTTCGGCTCGTGCGTCAACAGACGCGGCGCGAATCGAGGCTTCATCTTGCGTCCATGCATGGGCGCAGTCATGACACCAACCGGGTTGGAAAATGGGCCGGGAGCAATACGCCCGCCCGCGCCCCCTGGCTAGGGGGTACAGGCGCGCTCTACCGCCTCATGGTGAGAAAGGTCACGAATTGTGGCCTCTGGCCCGCACAGCGCGCAGTGCGGATCGGGCTTCACCTTGACCGTCCGGAACGTGCCGCCGAGCCCGTCGTATAGCATGAGCCGCCCCGCCATCGTGTCGCCGATATCGAGGATTTCCTTGATCGCCTCCAGCGCCTGCAACGACCCCATGACGCCGGTCAGCGCGCCCAAAATGCCCGCCTCCGAACACGACGGCACCGTGCCTGCAGGCGGCGCCTCAGGGAAGAGACAGCGGTAGCAGGGATAAAGCCGTTTCGTCTCGCCGCGCACATGCGCCTTGAACACCGCAAGCTGCCCGTCGAACTGCCCGACCGCCGCCGACACCAACGTGCGCCCGGCGAGATAGCAAGCGTCGTTGACCAAGAACCGCGTCGCGAAATTGTCCGACCCGTCGAGCACGATCTCGTAGTTCTTCACGAGATCGAACGCATTGTGCGCGTTGATCCGCGTCGCATGCCGGTTGATGTGCGTATCCGGATTGATCGCCCGCGCGCTGTCGGACGCACTCTCGACCTTCAGCCGCCCGACATCCTGCGTGCGATGCGCGATCTGCCGCTGAAGATTGGAGAGCGACACCTCATCGTCGTCGACAACCCCGATCGTTCCCACGCCCGCAGCCGAGAGATAAAGCAAAGCCGGCGACCCCAACCCACCGGCGCCGACAATCAACACCCGCGCCTGCGCGAGCCGCGCCTGTCCCGCGCCCCCCACCTCCCGAAGGATGATGTGCCGCGCGTACCGCTCAAGCTGCTCGTCGGAAAGGGCCATGACACAATGATACAGCAACTTGACGCCGGCAGTGACTGTTTTGGTTGCGCGCAGCGCAGTCTGGGAGCGCGGGCGTCCCGCCCGCCCTTCACGACGTCCGAATTTGCTTCAGGCTCGGATAGCGGCTCCGACAAGAGCGGGCGGGACGCCCGCGCTCCCAGACTGCGCTGTCAACCACTCGACGATTGGCCACCGCAAGAGGCCTAGGAGCTACCCCAAATCCTTCGCGAGCTCGTCCCGCGTCGCGCCTTGCACCATCGCGATGTGGCCGTAGTTCGTATGGGTGAAGCCGAGCATCACCGGCGTGTTCGCGTCGCGGAACTTGACGACCTGCGCCGGGTTCAACTTGAACCGCAGGAAATGCACCGACGAGGTCTTGCCGTCTTCCGCCGTGCGCTCCACGTCGGTCTCGAACGACGCCTTGATCCGCTCCCCCGCGACGTCAAGGAACGCGGTCTCTTCGATCGCGGTCAGCTGCCGCAGCACGCGCGCCCGCAGGTCCGCGTCGTCGATTTCGAACATCAGCGTCGCGACCAACGTGCCCTGCGCCGGGATCAACGGATTGTACGCGCGCAGTTCGTCCGCGATCTGTTCTTCGCCGCCGCGCTCGATGAACAGCATCTCGTGCACCTGCAGCCACATCGTGTCGTAGCTCTCGAAGTAGAACGTTGCATGCGGCCCGACCTCGACGCGGCGCAGCTTCTTCACCGGCAAAAGCGCCTTGCGCCGCTCAGCCCGCTCCTTGCCGTACTGCGCCATCGGCAGGATGTCGTCGCGCGTGATGCGCCGTTGTTCGCGTGGCATGATCGTCACTCCAGAAGACCGTAGGCACGGGCCATCAGTTCGATCGGATGCGTCGCCTCGGACGGCGCCGCCGCCGCGTCGAGCGCGCGCATCCCCTGCTTCAAATGCTTTGCCGCCAGCGGGCAATCCGAGACGACGTGCGCGTTGCTTTGTGTGTGCGCGGTTCGCGCGGCGGGCTTGCCCACCTTCATCGCCACCTCGTGCGTCGGTTTCAGCACGCCGAACGTGCCGCCATGGCCCGAGCAGCGTTCGATCACGTCGACCTTCGTCTGAGGGATGAGTTTCAGCATTTCGGCCGCCTTCGGCCCCATGTTCTGCGCCCGCGCGTGACAGGCCAGGTGCACGCTGACCCCGCCCTCGACCGGCTTCATGCCCTCGGGCAGGCCGTTCTTCTTCGCGATTTCGACCACGTACTCGTCGATGTCGTACGTCGCCTTGGCAAGCTTCTTAACCGCCTCGTTCGCCGGCGTGATCAGCGGCCACTCGAATTTGAACATGAGACCGCAGCTCGCCGTCAGCGCGATGATGTCATAGCCCTGATCCACATAGGGTCCAAGCGCCGCCGACACCTTCTCGGCCTGCGCCGTCACCCGCGCGAGGTCCGCTTGCTCCAGGAACGGCATGCCGCAGCAACCTGGGTATTCGACGATCGTCTCGACGCCCAAGTGACTGAGCAACTTCCGCGCCGCAATGCCCGTCGTCGGCCGGTTATAGTTCACGAAGCAGGTCGCAAACAGCAGCGCTTTGCGTTTTCCGAACGCGGGCGCTTTGTCATTCGCGCTCAGCGGCTCCTGCCGCGCCGTCATCGTGAACGTACGCGAATGAAACTTCGGCAGATCGGCGCGCGCATCGATTCCGGCGACGGCCTCGGCCAGCTTGCGCGTGAGCGTGTTCTTTGTGTTCGCACCCCAATTCACGACCGGCGCCACCGGAACGGCGAGCGTACCGTTGCGGTCCATCTCCGCCATCTGGCGCGCCACGAAGTGCGCCTTGCCTTGCTTTGCTTCCGCATGGCGGTAGCGCAGCATCAGATGCGGAAAGTCGAGATTGAATTCGTGCGGCGGCACGTAGGGGCACTTCGTCATGAAGCACATGTCGCAAAGCGTGCACGCTTCGACGACAGGTGCGAAATCCTCCGACTTGACCCCATGCATCTCGTCCGGCGACGCGTCGACGAGATCGAACAGCCGCGGAAACGAGTCGCACAGATTGAAGCAGCGCCGGCACCCGTGACAGATGTCGAACACCCGCCGCATCTCGTCGTCGAGTTTCTTCGGATCGGTAAAGTCGCCATCCTGCCAATTCAGCGGATGCCGTTTGGGCGCTTCAAGACTGCCTTCTCTCACGTGTGTTCCTTGGCGCAGGCGCAGTCTGGGAGCGCGGGCGTCCCGCCCGCTCTCGACTGACCCTCAAACGGTAGAGCAATGGATAAGGAAGTGCGGGCGGGACGCCCGCGCTCCCAGACTAACCCAGCGTATCGAGCGCCTTTTGGAAGCGCCCCGCGTGGCTCTTCTCGGCTTTCGCCAGCGTCTCGAACCAGTCGGCGATTTCGTCGAAGCCTTCCTGGCGCGCCGTCTTGGCCATGCCCGGATACATGTCGGTGTATTCGTGCGTCTCGCCCGCGATCGCGGCCTTCAGATTGTCGGCCGTCGGACCGATCTTGAGACCCGTCGCCGGATCGCCCACGGCCTCGAGAAACTCGAGATGCCCGTGCGCGTGGCCCGTCTCGCCTTCCGCGGTCGAGCGGAACACGGCCGCCACGTCGTTGTAGCCTTCGACGTCGGCCTTCTGCGCGAAGTAGAGATAGCGCCGGTTCGCCTGGCTTTCGCCCGCAAACGCAGCCTTCAGGTTGTCGACCGTCTTCGTCCCACCAAGCTTTGCCATGAAATTCTCTCCTCCGATGGAAGCGGCGCGTGACAAGCCCCGCCGTCGCGCGGGGAGAATAGTCACCGAACCGGCGAAGTCAACAGCTTAGAACAATTCTAAATGGTGCGAGTCACTCGCGCGACTTGAGCCGCACGACCACCTCGACGCGCTCGATCTCGGTGCCGGCCGGCGGCCGCGGCAACCCGTCGATGTGCACCGTGTCGCCCGGGATGTCGGCGAGCAGGCCCCGATCCTCGAAGTAGAAGTGATGGTGGTCGCCGATATTCGTGTCGAAATAGGTCTTGTCGCCGTCGACGATGACCTGGCGCAAAAGACCCGCGCTCGTGAACTGGTGGAGTGTGTTGTAGACGGTCGCAAGCGACAGTTGGACGCCGCCGCGCGTCGCCTCCTGGTGCAGGTTCTCGGCCGTCACATGCCGGTCGCCGCTCGCGAACAACAACCGCCCCAGCGCAACCCGCTGGCGCGTGGGCCTGAGGCCCGCATCGCGCAGGCGAGCGACCAGATCGAGTTTCGGCGCAGCGGCGCCCTTGGACCCTGTGGAACGCATTCGGAACCGCTCTTGCACCTACGTCTGGAGAGGTTGAAACCCCCTCATGCACCGCATAGAGTTGACGCGCATGTAACGCGCGCTCTCCCGCACTTTTGAATAGCTCAAAACTACGCGGGAGAGAAATCGGATGGTTAACCATTGATGTCAAGTGCAACGGCTGCGGCGAACCTCGTGAAAGAGCGCAGTTCCTTCGACCTGCAGGGGCTGCTCGACTGCGCTCACGGCCGCCTGTTCGGCCCGGGCAATGCGCGCCTGCCGCTGCCGCCGATGCTGATGTTCGACCGTATCACGCACATCGCCGACACCGGCGGGGCGAACGACAAGGGCCAGATCGTCGCCGAATTCGACATCAAGCCGGACCTCTGGTTCTTCAAATGCCACTTCGAGAGCGACCCGGTCATGCCGGGTTGCCTCGGACTTGACGCCATGTGGCAGATGCTCGGCTTCTTCCTCGGGTGGATGGGCGGCAAAGGCCGCGGACGGGCCGCCGGCGTGGGCGAGGTCAAGTTCACCGACATGGTGCTTCCGGAAGCGCGCCTCGTTACCTATGTCATCGACTTGAAGCGCGTCATCCTGCGCAAGTTGGTGTTGGGCATCGCGGACGGCACCATGAAGATCGACGGCAGGCTCGCCTACGAAGCAAAGGACTTGCGGGTCCTCCTTGCCCCGGACGCGGCCGCCACAGCCTGAACGCGCGCGAGCGCAACGCTCGCGGCACATTTTTTTGGATCGAAGGATCGTCGCATGAGACGCGTCGTCGTCACAGGGATGGGCATTGTCTGCTCGATCGGCAACAACACGCAGGAAGTGACGGCTTCGCTCCGAGAAGCGAAGTCCGGCATCACCGCCGCCGAAGACTATCAGCGCATGGGCTTCCGTAGCCAAGTGCATGGCAGCTTGAAGGTCGATCTGGACACCGCCGTCGACCGGCGCGCGCGCCGCTTTATGGGCGACGGCGCTGCTTATGCCTGGATGGCGATGAACCAGGCGATCGCAGACAGCGGCCTTGAACCGAAGGACGTCTCGAACGAACGCACCGGCCTCATCGTGGGCTCCGGCGGCCCCTCGACGAAGGCGATTGTCGCCGCCGCCGACACCGCGCGCAGCGAACCTGTCAAGGGCCCGAAGAAAGTCGGCCCCTTCGCCGTACCTAAGGCGATGTCGTCGACCTGCTCGGCGAACCTCTCGACCTGGTTCAAGACGAAGGGCGTGAACTACTCGATCTCGTCCGCCTGCTCGACCTCCGCGAACTGCATCGGCAACGCCTACGAAATGATCCAGTGGGGTAAGCAGGACGTGATGTTTGCCGGCGGCGGCGAGGAACTCGACTGGTCGCTCTCCGTCCTGTTCGACGCCATGGGCGCGATGTCGTCGAAGTACAACGACACGCCGCACAAGGCGAGCCGGGCCTACGACAAAAACCGCGACGGCTTCGTCATCTCCGGCGGCGGCGGCATCCTGATCTTGGAAGAGCTGCAACACGCCAAAGCCCGCGGCGCGAAAATCTACGCCGAGATCACCG
>CAZLRW010000001.1:0-185064 GCA_964561925.1 uncultured Flavobacteriaceae bacterium | reverse complement strand
GCATGTTGCGCGTCTTGCGCGACAGGATGTGTTCGAAGAGATGCGCGAACCCCGATCGCCCCTCCGGATCGTGCTTGGAGCCGACCTCGTACCAAACCTGAACCGTGACGTTCGGCGTCGACCGGTCCTGCAGCGCATAGACTTTGAGACCGTTGGGAAGCGTCCGCGTCGTGTACTGCAAGGCTGGCACGCTGACCTTCGCGTCCTCGGCCGACGACGACGGCACGAACGACAGCAGCACCAACCCCAGCGCCAACGCAAACTTGCGCATCAGATGAATCCCCCGAATTTGGCCCGAGTGGACAGGACCCCGTCCCCGATTTCAACCACGCTCACCGCTTGTTGATCGTGCGGACCCAGCTGGCAAACGCATCCAGTAACGCCGCCCGAACTTGCCGGTCCGTGCGCCCGCTCTTCGCAGGGACATGAAAGGAATGATCCGCCTCTGCGACCTCGTGCAACGTCGCCCGCGCGCCGAGCATCTTCACGAGCGGCTTCATCAGCGACATCTCGGCCAGCGCATCCCGAGTCCCCTGTACGAACAGCATCGGCACCCGCACATCGAGAAGATGCGCCGCCCGCTCGTCCGACGGCGAGCCCGCCGCATGCAGCGGGAACCCGAGGAACGCCAACCCCACAACGCCGGGCAACGGCGACAACGCCTGCGTTTGCGACGTCATGCGCCCGCCGAACGACTTGCCACCGGCAACGAGTGGAACGCCGGGAAGAGACTCCGCCGCCTTCGCCACGGCAGCGCGCACCGCCGCATGCGCAACCTTCGGCGCATCGGGTCTCTTCGATCCGTCCTCCATGTAGGGAAACTGATAGCGCAGCGTCGCGATCTCGCGCTCCACCAACTCTTGCGCAACCGCCTCCATGAACGCATGCGTCATGCCGGCGCCGGCCCCATGCGCGAACACATAGCAGGCGATCGGCGAAGCGGGAGCAATCAGGAGGGCGGAGACCGTCCGCCCGCTCAACGCGATCTTGAGCGCCCGCGCCTTCACGTCACGGCGCCGACGACCACGTGCAATCGAGGACCTTCGATTCGAAGATCGGCCCGATCAGCAGCCGCTTGCCCGACGCCGCCGCGACGCTCGCGCCGGAAATCTCGGCGCCGTCATTGTAGTAGATCGTCTCCGGCGCAAAGCTGCCTTTACCGTCGGCGCGCAGATGCAAGATGTGGCTGGGCGAACGCTTTGCTCCATCGCTCACATGCGCAAGAAGATCGAAAATCTTCGTATGCACGCCGAGCAGAAGGTCGCCGTTCGCCATCACGTCGATGTTGTCGGCAAAGCCCGGCACTTGAACCGCCGCGCGTTGCTTCAACGCCGCCGTCGCCGGATCACGGTCATAGACATAGACGGTCAACTCCGACGCCGCCGAGAGATAGAGCGAACGCCCATCCGCCGACACGTTGATCCCGTTCGCCCCGCCGATGTTCTCGAGCGCCGTCGAAAACGCATTGCCGTCGAAATAGTGCACGGTCGAGACCTTCAGCCTCAGATAGTCCTCCGCCGTCCGCATCCAACCCGTCGGGTAGCCGTGGTCATTCGAAACGTAAAACGCATCCGCCCCGACGCCCACCAGATCGTTCGGCGCAACCAGCGCAGCCCCCGTCACCGTGCGCCTGTGCGTCAGCGTCGCCCCCGCCACGTCGAACACCTCGACCGTGTGCTTGCCGCCCGCATGGTTGATGACGAAGAGCGTCCGCTTACCGTCCGCCCCCCGATAGAGACTGATCCCATGCGGCGAAAAACCCTCGGGCAGCGCCGCCGCTGTCGTATCGATCGGTGCAGCATCCGCGACATTGAGGTCATAGACCCAAATCGCGCCACGCACTGTGCCCTTCGCTCCCGCCCGCCGGTCGTAGCCCGCGAGATAGGCAAGGTCCGTCTCGGTATCGATCGCCAAGTCCTCGACGCCGACGACGCCGGTGACGGTGCGGCAAGCCTCCAACGACCGCGGTTTGATGTCCTGAAACACCCCCGCCGCTTGCAAGAAGTAATAGAGCCAAACCCCGAACGTGATCAAAAGCGCGACGAACGCCAACCCCAAGATGCGACCCACAGCCCGAACCTCCCTCTGTTGCGGGCAAGCCTACCAGTGCACCGCCGGACGGCGACAGGTCGAATTGGCGCGGGGGGCTAAAAGACTACGAGCACCGCATGCACACGAAGAGCAAAAGCCCTGGGACCGCGGGCGTCCCGCCCGCCCTTGGTGAGTCAAAGAGAGCACCAAGTTCATGACATGTCCCCGCAATTCCGGCCGTCAATGCGCCGTCATTTTGGCAGCCTCGCAAAGAGCATCGGTGCTTGCTGAGCGGCGAAGTCCATGAAAGCGCGCACGGGACGTGCGATATGACGCGCGCTCAGATGGACCATCGAGAGCGTTTCGGTTCTCAGCCGCCAGCCGGGCAATACTTCGACCAGTTTACTTGACGCGAGCAGATCGGGCCTCACGATCGGCGGCAGTTCGCCGATCCCCATACCGGCGGCAAGCGCTGCGGCAAGGCCTGCGTAGTCGTTCATGGCGAGAACGGGCTGGATCGTGGTTGTTGTGGTTTCCTCGCCGCGCCGAAACGCCCATCGTTGACCGGAAGCGGCATGGCCGAACGTCAGCAGCCGGTGGGCATGCAGATCCTTCGGATGTTTCGGCGCTTTTGTGCGCGCAAGATAATCCGGACTTGCAACAAGCTGGTGGCGATACGTCAGCAACGGCTTGGCCACGAGTGCCGAGTCTTTCAAGACGCCGACCCGAAGCGCCACGTCGACGCCTTCTAAAATGTGATCGACGAACCGATCCGTGACCATGACCCGCGCCGTCACGTCCGGGTAGGACGCCTGAAAGCGCGACAGCAGCGGCGCGAGCAGGCTGTCCGCGATGCTCGGCGGCGCGGAGAGACTGATGCTGCCTTTGATTTCGGCCAGGCGGTTGGAAACGATGGCGCCCACCGCCTCACCCACCTCCGCGGTGCGCTGTGCCTCCCGCAACACGTCCGCGCCGATTTCCGTAAGGCGCAGTCGGCGCGTCGAGCGTTCCAAAAGCCGCACGCCCAGGCCGTCTTCGAGGTCGGCGACCTTTCGCGACACGGTCGAGATCGGCATGCCGAGCCCGCGCGCGGCTTTGGAGAAGCTGAGCAGTTCGGCCACGCGGGCGAAGATCGAGAGCGCGTTGAGATCGACCACGGCTTCCCATATTCGGGAAAATCATTCCTGAAATGCCAATCTAATCCAAATTCGGGAAAATGGCTAGTTGTGTACTACGACTGGCTTACGTCCACTCACCAAAGGACAATCTCATGACCATCGAAACCCTGATCCAGCGTTATGAAACTGCGCTGAACGCCAACGACATCGACACCATTCTCGGTATTTACGGCAGCAAGCCGGTGTTCATGCCTCAAAACGCGCCGGCCATGATCGGCCGCGCCGCAGTTCGCGCCGCCTACGAGCAGGTCTTCGCCAACATCAAGCTTGATGTCCGCTTCACCACCCACGAAATCGAAATCCACGGCGACACCGCCTGGGCCCGCACCAGCTCGGCCGGCCGCACCCGCATTCTCGCCGCCGGCGTCGTGGTGGAAGAGGGGAACAACGAGTTGTTCGTTTTCAAACGCGAAGGCGGCGAATGGAAAATTCACCGCTATCTGTTTGCGACCAACCAGCCGCGCTCCTGAGCGCATCGGGCGTGACCAAGGAACCAGCACCATGAACACATTCAAACTTCTCACAAGCTTCGCCGCGTTCTCGCTAGCGTTGGGGCTCTCGTTCGCTGCTTCCGCGCAAGCGAACGAAGCTGACAAGCTCCCGAACTACGTGCCCGTGCTGCCGCACATCAAGGCGCGCGCGCTGGCCGTTGATCCGCAGAAAGGCTACCTCGTGCAGAAGGTGAAGCCGGACGTCTATGTCATGACCGACGGCATCTACCAGTCCGCCTTCGTGACCACCGGCAAAGGCGTGATCCTGTTCGATGCGCCCGAGTCTCTTGCCAAGCACATCGTCAAGGCGGTGGCGGACGTCACGCAAGAGCCGATCGTGCAACTGGTCTATTCACACGCGCACTTGGATCACATCGCCGGTGCCGGCCATCTCGTCAAACAGGTCCCGAGACTGACGATCGTGGCCGAGGCGGACACCGCGGCATTCCTCGCCGAGAAGAAGGATCCGCGGCGGCCCTTGCCGACCAGCACCTTCAAAGACCGCCGGAGCTTGAAGCTCGGAACGATGGTCGTTGAGCTCAAAAAGGGCCAATGGCACTCGCCGGAAGGTGACCTGCTCATCTATGTACCGAAGCGCAAGTTCCTGATGGCGATCGATACGCTCGCCGCGGGCCACGTGCCGTTCATGGACTTCGACCTTAGCACCAACATGCACGCCTACCTGAAGGTTTTCGACCAGCTGCTGTCCTATGACTTCGATGTGTTGGTGCCCGGTCATCTCACCTACCTGGCCGATCGCCAAGATGTTCGGACCAGCAAGGCGTACGCGCTCGACGTCTACAAGACGGTCAAGCGCATCCACGACGGCACGGACCAGATGAAAGTGATGTCGGCAGCCGCGCAAAAGTACAGCTGGGACAACAAATTCGCGATCTTCCGCACCCTGCTCGACGGTATTGTGGCGCAGTGCGCCGCCGAGATTCAGGGGCGCTGGATCGACAAGCTCGCTGGCGTCGATGTGTTCGGCGAAAGTCATTGCCGCGCTGCGCTGATCTACGCGCGCTGGGACGACTGAGCGCGCCCAGTGGTGTACGTCTTGCAGCCCGTATGAACGCGCGAAACCCGGGTAACGCTGGGGCAGGGCGGTTGGGGCATAGGCCCCGATTGGGGCGTCGCGCACGACTATTTCGACGAAGCCTGGGGCAACGTGCTTGCGTCCCACAAGGCGCGCCTCGATGCCGCCTGTGGGAAGCCCACGAGCACGACGGACGTCTGCGATATTCCGCCCCGCTGAGGCGACACGCCCGCGCGGTTCCGTGCTACCCGTTGGCCGCCGCCGCCCTGACTCGTAAGGTGCCGGCCAGAGGGCAAGCACGGGATCGCGTATGACGACCATCTTGAGTCCGAATGAAACACTGGGCCTCGCAGGCGCGGCGCTCGACAGCCGCGTGCGCAAAGCGGCCAGCCACATCAACGACCTGACGTTCGCCCAAATCGGCCAGCGCCTGCGCGCCGATGCGCAGAAGAACGAATTGACCTACGAGCGCGACGGCGCGTTCGAACCGATCCCCGTGATGCTGCGCCCGCTGCTCGCGATGAGCGAGCAGCTGAACTACGTCCAGCACGTTTGCCAGCGCCTGACCGACGCATTGAAGCGCCTGCCCTCGCTCTACCTGAACGATCCGGTCGTGAAGAAGGTCATCGCGATCACGCCGGGCGAGGAAGGCTGGCTTCGCGACACCTGGACGCCGGCGCACAACCGCAACAACACGGTCTATGGCCGGCTCGACGCCGTGTGCGATTTCACCGCCGCCGGCTGGCAGGACACGCTGCACTTCATGGAAGCGAACCTTTCGGGCGTCGGCGGCATCAACTACGCCCCGCTCGCCGAACAACTCGTCATGCGCGACATCGTGCCGACGATCCTGGACCACGACCCCGCGCTCCGGATCGAAATGCCGCGCGATCAGCGCGACCTCTTCATCCAGGTTCTGATCGACCACGCCCGCGCCGTCGGCCGCAACCGCTGCCGCTTGAGCTTCGTCGAACCGAAATACGCCGAAGACGGCATCAACGAGCAGTCTGTCCTGTGCCAGTACCTGGGCGCGCGCCACAATCTGACGATCACGCACGCCGATCCGACGGAGCTGCGCATCAAGGACGGCGACGTCTACTACGGCGACGAGTGCGTCGACGTCGCGTACCGCGACTACGAAGTCCGCGACCTGATCGAACTCGAAGAGGAACTCGGAAAGCCGCTGGACGCGATCCGCCTTCTCTTCAAGCAGAACCGCGTCGTCTCTTCGCTTGTCGGCGATTTCGACCACAAGAGCTGCTGGGAGGTCCTGACCGACCCCGCCATCGCCGAAAAATACTTCAGCGCGGAGGAATGCCGCCTCTTCCGCCGCCACGTGTTGTGGACCCGCATCGTCGGCCCGCGCCGCACGACGCTGCCCCACAACGTGGAGGGCGATCTGCTGGAGTTCATCCGCACCCACCGCGAAGAACTCGTGATGAAACCGAACCGCTCCTACGGCGGTGAGGGCGTCACGATCGGCGCGTCGACGTCGCCGGCCGATTGGGAAAAGCTGATCGACGAGGCATCCGCCGCAAGCACCGACACCGAAGCGAACTGGGTCGTGCAGAAGGCGACGCGCCTGCCCGTCCACGAATTCCCGGTCGTCAGCAAGGACGGCCGCGTCTTCGCCGAACAATTCTACGCCGTCATGGGCTTCGCGCCGACCGAGAACGGCCTCGGCATCATGTGCCGCGTCAGCCAGAAGCAAGTCGTCAACGTCGCTCAGCACGGCGGCATGGCGGCGGTGCTCGTCGCGCATCAGCCGCAGGAACTGCGCGTGCCGAAGCGCTCGCAAGGCGGCCGCGAAGAAGGCGCCGAACAAGCGCTGCGCGCCAAGATCGCCGAGCTTCAGCACTTTGACAACGCGATCGCGACGCTCGAGTGGGATGAAGAAACCGTCCTGCCCGACGGCGGCCGCGAAGAACGCGGCGAGCAACTCGCGACGTTGGAAACCGCGCGCCACGCCCTGCTCGTCTCCGACCACCTCGGCGACCTGATCGAAGAGGTGGCGGCGGAGCGCGCCGGCGACGAGCGTTGGCGCCGTGAGATCGAACTCCTGCGCGACCTGCGCGCAAGCGACCTTGCCCTGCCGCCCGATCTCGTGCGTGCCTACGCGAATGCGCGCGCCCGCGCGACCGCTGCCTGGGAGGACGCGCGCGAAGCCGACGACTTCAAGATTCTGGCGCCGGCGCTGGCTGACCTCGTGGCGCTCGCCCGCGACACGTCGAAGGCAATCGACCCCGACGCCGACCCCTATGACATCCTGCTCGACGAATACGAGCCCGGCCTAACGCGCGCGCGGCTTGAGCCCGTGCTGAACGACCTCCGCGCGCGCCTCGTCCCGATGGTGCAAGACGCCGCGCGCAAGACCGCGTCCTGGCCCGAGACGGTGACGCGCGCCGTACCGGATGCAAAACTTTGGAGCGTGTGCCAAACCGTGCTGGACGCGATCGGCTTCGACTTCGACCGCGGCCATCTCGACCGCGCGACACACCCGGGAACGACCGCGCTCGGGTTCGACGATATCCGCCTCGCGCTGCGCCCCAACCACGACGACATGATGGAAGCGATCCTGACGACGCTCCACGAAGGCGGCCACGGCCTCTACGACCAAGGGCTCGCACCCATCGACCGCGCAACGCTGCTCGCGCAAGCGCCATCAATGGGCATGCACGAAGCCCAAGCCCGCCTTTGGGAAAACCACATCGGCCGCAGCCGCGCGTTCTGGACCTATCTGTTCCCGAGACTGCGCGAGGCGTTGGGCACGTTGATGCAGGGCCTCGACGCGGAAAAGCTCTACCAAGCCGCAAGCCGCGTTCGCCCGACGCTGATCCGCGCCACCGCCGACGAGCTTTCGTATCACCTCCACGTGCTGCTCAGATACGAACTCGAAGTCGCGATGATCAAAGGCGATCTGAAGGTCGCTGACTTACCCGCGGCCTGGAACGAGCGCAGCCTCGCGCTCATCGGCGTGAAGCCCGCGAGCGACCGCGACGGCGTTCTACAGGACGGTCACTGGTCGTCGGGCATGTTCGGCTATTTCCCGACCTACACGCTGGGCAGCCTCTACGCCGCTCAACTGACCGAGGCTTATGCCAAGACGCACACACTCGACGAGCAGATCGCGGCGGGTGACTTCGCACCGCTGCGCACCTGGCTGCACAAGAACATCTACGAAGTCGGCGACCGTCTGCCCACGGAGGAATTGGTGAAGCGCGTCACCGGATCGAGCCTCGACGCCGGCGCCTACTTCCGCCACGTCGCGAAGAAGTTCGGCTGAGGCCAAACAACCCTCACGCGAACCGCAGCGATCGATCTTCCCTCAAACCGCCGGCCGGATTGCGCCCTGCCGCAGCGTCCGCTAGGCACTGGCCGGTATTTTCTCCGATCTGGCGAGACCTTTTGAACATGCGCAAACAGCTGGCCCTGCTCCTTGCAACGTCGGCCCTTGCACTGGCGTCGACGGCATCCGCCGACGAAGGCATGTGGCTGCCGAGCCAAGCGGGCGAAATCGCCGCGCAGATGAAGGCGGCCGGCGCAAAGCTCGACCCCGCCGCGCTCGCGAACCTGCAAGCCGCGCCGATGAACGCGATCGCCTCGCTCGGCGGCTGCTCCGCAAGTTTCGTCAGTCCGCAAGGCCTCGTCGTTTCGAACCACCACTGCGTCTACGGCTCGATCCAATACAATTCGAAGCCGGAGCGCGACCTGCTGAAGAACGGCTTCGTCGCCGCGACGCTCGCCGACGAACTGCCGGGCGCGCCGGGCACGCGCGTCTTCGTCATCGAAGACCTGCGCGACGTGACGGCCGCCATGATGGCCGGCGTCACAGACGCAACGGTGGGCAAGGCCCGCTTCGATGCACTGGAGAAAAACCAGAAGGCGCTGATCGGCGAGTGCGAGAAGCAGCCCAGCCGGCGCTGCGACGTGCGCTCCTACTACGGCGGCTCGACCTACTACCTGCAACAGATGCTCGAGATCCAGGACGTGCGCCTCGTTTATGTGCCCGCCGGCGGCATCGGCAACTACGGCGGCGAGGTCGACAACTGGCAATGGCCGCGCCACACCGGCGACTTCGGCTTCTACCGCGCCTACGTCGCGCCCGACGGATCGTCGAAGCCGTACGCGAAAGAGAACGTACCCTACAAGCCGAAGTCGTGGCTGAAGCTCGCCGCCAAGGGCATCGCCGAAGGCGACTTCGTGATGCTCGCGGGCTTCCCCGGCACGACGGAGCGCCTGCGCACTGCCGCGGAAACAAAGCACTTCTACGAAGAATTCTATCCACTGCAACAACGCCTGCTCGCCGAGTACTCCGAACAGATCACGGCGGCGACGGCCGGCGACAGCGCGGCGACGATCAAATACGCGAACGCGCTGCGAGGCGCCGACAACACGAAGAAGAAGCTCGTCGGCCAGCTCACGGGCGCTGAAGCAATCGCGCTCGTCGACAAGAAGGCCGCGCAGGAGAAGCAGTTCCGCGACTGGGCGCTCGCCGACGCGGCGCGCAAGGACCGCATGACGCAAACGATCGCAGCGCTCGACGCCGTCGCCGCAGAGGCGGCTGCCGCGCGCATCAATACGCTGCGCTACGGCCTTCTGAACCGCGGCCAACTGCTCGGCGCCGCGCGCACGCTCTATCGCTGGGCCAAGGAACGCGAAAAGCCGGACGCCGAGCGCGAACCCGGCTTCCAGGATCGCGACCGCCGCTTGGTGATGGAACGCCTGACCCAGATCGAGCGCCGCTTCGACGTCCGCGTCGACCGCCGCCTGTTTGAAGCGGCGCTGGGGCAGTACCGTGTGTTGCCCGACGCCGAGCGTAACCCTGCCTTGGACGCGGCCCTCGCGAAGACCGGCCTCGACCGCCTCTACGCCGACACGAAACTCACCGACACACCCACGCGCGTGGGGCTACTCGACAAGTCGGCGAAGGACATCGAAGCGTCGTCCGATCCCTTCCTTAAGCTCGCCGTCGCCATGTACGCAGAAGACATCGCCAAGGAGACGCGAACCAAGGACCGCGACGGCCGCTTGCACGCCGCGCGCAGCGCCTACATCGCCGCCTACCGCGAATACGCGAAGACAAACGGCCGGGCGCTCTATCCCGACGCGAATGGCACGCTGCGCCTGACCTATGGCCACGTGAAGGGCCGCGTGCGCGACGGCGTGAAGTGGAGCGCTTTCACCACGCCCGACGGCATCGTCGAGAAGGCGACCGGCCGCGCTCCGTTCGACGCTACGGAAAAGCAGCTCGCCGCGATCCGCGCGAAGGACTTCGGCGCTTACAAGAACGCGGCCCTGGGCACGGTCCCTGTGAACTTCCTCTCGACCGTCGACATCACCGGCGGCAACTCGGGCTCGGCCACGCTGAACGCGAAAGGCGAACTCGTGGGCCTCGCCTTCGACGGCACGCTCGACGGCGTGATCTCCGACTGGTGGTTCGACCCCGCGATCAACCGCACGATCCACGTCGATGCGCTCTACATGCGCTGGGTCATGGACAAAGTCGACGGCGCGAAACGCCTGCTCGACGAAATGGAAACGGCGAAGTAGGTCAGGCGGCTTCGATCTCGGAGCGGATTTCCCGCTGGCGCGCGGCGTCCAGCGGGAAGTTCCACATCATCGCCATCGCGACGAGTTTGAGCGCGACCGGTACCGCGGCGTAGAGCATCGTGAGCGCGAAGAGCGCGTCCGGTCCGTTCGCCGACTTGCCGGCCGCATCGAACGCATCCGCGTCGAAGCCGACCGCGTGCAGGATCGGGAACGACACCGCGGCGAGCGCAAATGACAGCTTCGTCGCGATCCCCCAGAGCGCGAAGAAGAGGCCCGTCCGCTGCTCGCGCGAGGCTTGCGTGTCGACGTCCACAACGTCGGCTTGAATGGCGCTGGGCAGCACCAGGTCCGCGCCGAACCCGATGCCCGAGATGATCGAGATGATGAGGAACGGCACGACGTCGCCCTCGCCCACCACGAACGGCGTACACACGAAAGCGGCGCAGGCAATCACCATTGCGATCACCCAGGTCCGATGCTTGCCAAGCCGCCGCGCCACGAACGACCAGAACGGAATGCCGATCAACCCGGCAAGGAAATAGGCGAGCAGCAGCGGCCCATACATGTCCGCCGCACCGATCACGTGACTGACGAACAAAAGGAACAACGTGGCCGGCAACCCGTTCGCGAACGCATTGATGAGGTAGGCGAAGATCAGCCGGCGAAACGGTGCGTTCTCGGAAATCGCGCGCAGGCCTTCCCGGAACGACACGCGCGTCTCAGTCAACGGCGGCGGCTCCGGCACCTTGATCAGAAGCCATGCAACCGTCGGCAGCATTAGAACGACGACAAGCACGGCGAGCGCCGCCATATGGATGCGCGGGTCGGTGTAGCCTGAGAGCGTCAGTACCGTCGGCGTCGAGGCGGCGAGCAACGTCCCGAAAAGCCCGACGCCCTCGCGCACGCTCGTGATGCGGGTGCGCTCGTTGTAGTCGCCCGAAAGCTCCGCCCCCCAGGCGCTGTACGGCAAGAGCAGCATCGTCCAAGCGAGCGTCAGCGCAAAGATGCCGAACGCGAACTGATCGAGCGAAGCCCCCTCGCCCGGCGCGAACAGAACGACAACGGCAACGATGGCCAGAGGCGTTCCGAGCAGGATCCACGGCTTACGTCGTCCGAACGGCCCGGGCGTGCGGTCGCTCATGTAGCCGATGACGGGGTCCGTAAACGCGTCGAAAACCCGGGACAGAATGATGATGTAGCCGATCCAGTCGAGCGGCAGGCCCAGCGTCTGCGTGTAGAACCCGGGCAGGAACACATAGGGCGGCAACAGCAGGATCGCGAACGCGATCGCAGGCGCCCCATAGGCCGCCAAGACGCCCGATTTCAGCCGCTCCGTCACGCGCGTCTATCCGCCAGCGCCGGTGATCCGGCACGCCGCGATACCCGTAAACCGCCCATGGCAAAGATCGCGATCATCGGTACCGGCATCGCCGGCCTCTCCGTTTCATATCTGTTGCGCCCCAAGCACCACATCACGGTGTACGAGAAAGAGGCGCGCCTCGGCGGTCACAGTCGGACAATTACGGTCGAACACGGCGACCGGATCATTCCCGTCGACACCGGCTTCATCGTCTTCAACGAGCGCAACTACCCGAACCTGACCGCGCTGTTCCGCATGCTGGGTGTGCGAATCAAGGACAGCGACATGACCTACGCGATGACGGTCGCAGGCGGCAGGTTCGAATGGGGCGCGAAGAACCTGAACACCGTGTTCGGCCAGCGCCGCAACATTCTCAACCCGCGCTTCCTGAAACTGTTCGGCGAAGTCATGCGCTTCAACCGCGAGGTCGCGGCCCGCGTGAAGAACGAACCCGCGATCACCCTCGGCCAACTGATCGACGCGATGGGCCTGAGCCAGACGTTCAAGCAGCACTATCTGCTGCCGATGGCGGGCGCGATCTGGAGTTCGCCGCCGAAGCAAATGCTAGCCTTCCCCGCCCAGGTCTTCGTTACGTTCTTCGAGAACCACAGCCTGCTCTCGATGAGCGGTCAGCCGCAATGGCTGACCGTCGACGGCGGCTCTGTGAAGTACGTCGAGAAGATCGGCAAGGCGCTGGGCGATAGCGTGCGCCTGAACTGTGCCGCGACGCGCGTCGAACGCACCGCGACGGGCGTTACGGTCAATGACGCGACGGGCGCAAACGAGCACTACGACCACGTCATCTTCGCCTGCCACTCGGACGAGGCGCTCGCGCTGCTCGCCGACGCCGGCGATGCCGAACGCACGGCGCTCAGCGCCATCCGCTATCAAAAGAACGACGCGATCCTGCATAAGGACCCACGCTTTATGCCCAAGCGCCGCCGTTGCTGGGCAAGTTGGAACTACCACTCCGACGGAAACGGCGACGAACCGGCCGTCACGCTGACCTATTGGATGAACAATCTTCAGAAGATCGACGAGCGCTATCCGCTGTTCGTGACGCTGAACCCTGCCGAGAAGGTCCCCGACGAACACATCTTCGATCGCCACGTCTTCCACCACCCGGTCTTCGACGGCCCGGCGATCGCCGCCCAAGCGCGCCTGCGCCGCATGCAAGGCCAGCGCAACACCTGGTTCTGCGGCGCCTACATGCGCCACGGCTTCCACGAAGACGGCCTCATCAGCGCCATGGCCGTCGCCGAAGCTCTCGACGCGCCGGCACCATGGCTCGATCAGACCGAAACAAAAGCGGCAGAACCCGCGCTGGTCGCGTAGAAGGATACAATGGTGCGTCGGAGACGCACGTTATTTGAAACACGAAGTACACGAAGAACACCAAGATGCCCGCTTGGCTGAGCCGCTTAGTGTTCTTCGTGTACTTCGTGTTTCAATCAGATGCGCACTACGCGCGCACCGCGCGTGGCCAGCTCGATCAACCCTTACCCGCGCAGTCTCAGAAGACCCGCGCGCACGCTGGGCTCCGACGTCTTCGGCGACAGCCAGATGCCGAAGAACGGCTCGGCAAATCCCGGATCGTCCACCTGGCTCGTCATCATGCCGTTGTGGAAGAAGCGCACGGGCTTGCCCGGATCGTGCAATGCCGTGATGCGGTCGCCGCTCTTGACGTTCGGATAAGCCTTGGCGAGCGAGGACGCAAACTGCGCCAGCGTCTCGCGCGACAATCCGGGCGCGACCTTCTGCATCTCTTCGATCGTGCTTTCGATAAGTTCTTCGCGCGTGAACGACATCTTGTACGTGATCGTGAGCGCAAAGCGCTCGTTCATCGACCACTGTTGTGCGTCCGTCCACAGGCTGACGTCGTAGGCGGTCAAGAACAGCCACGTCAGCGACGCGCTTCCATAGGGCTTCGGCGCCGTGATCACGCCGTTGAGTTCACTGGGCCTCACCGAAGCGAACGCCACACCCACCACAAGCACCATCGCCGCGGCAAATCCCAAAAGTCTACGCATGCGCCAACTCCACCTGAACGACGTTTGTGCGCTCGACCGCGAACGCGGCCGCGCAAATGCCGAGATAAAACTGCCAATTCCGCATGAAGCGATCGTCATGGCCGAGCGCGCGGATGTCCGCTTCGGCCGCCTGCTGACGCGCGCCCCACTCGCGCAGCGTGCGCGCATAGTCCTGCCCGAACGAGAACACGTCGAGCACCTTGAACCCGGCGCGTTGCGCCTCGTTCGTCACGCGCGAAAGCGACGGCAGCATGCCGCCCGGAAACACGTATTGCCGGATGAAGTCGCTGCGCGTGCGGTAGGCGTTGAAGAGGTCGTCTCGGATCGTGATCGTCTGAAGCACCGCCCGGCCGCCCTGTTTCAACCGCTCCGACAGCGCATGGAAATAGCGCGGCCAATACCGTTCGCCCACCGCCTCGAACATCTCGATCGAAACGACGGCGTCGAACGCGCCCTTCGTCTTGCGATAGTCCTCAAGCCTGATGTCTGCGTTGCCCTTCAGCCGCTCCGTCGCGAACCTGTGCTGGGCTGGAGAAACCGTGATCCCGGTCACGTTGTGGTTCGCCTCGAGCGCGGTCTCCGCAAAGCCGCCCCACCCGCACCCCACCTCGAGCACGCTGGCCCGCTTGGCCGCGATCTTGCTGAGGATGCGCTCGTACTTCGCACGCTGCGCCTCGGCGAGCTTCGCCTCCGGCGTTTTGTAGAGCGCGGACGAATACGTCATCGTCTCGTCGAGCCAAAGCGAATAGAACTCGTTGCCGACGTCGTAATGCGCCTCGATGTTGCGCCGGCTGCCGCTTTCGCTGTTCCGCCGCACGAGCGTGTTCAGCAGCACGAAGCCGAGCCGGTTCCAAAGATTGCCGTGCGCGAACCCTTCCAACTGATCGAGGTTCATGAGGAAGAGAGAAATGACCGCCTCGACGTCGTCGGTCTCCCAAGCGCCCGCGATATAGTCCTCGCCAAGCCCGATATCGCCGCGCGCGACCAACCGGTCCAGAACGCCCCAATCCTTGATCTCGAAGCGCGCCTTCGGACCCGGCCGCGGGCCGGTCACGACATGCACCTCGCCCGCCGGATCGACGAACGTCAGCTGGCCGAACGCGATGCGGCCGATGGCCTCCATCCAGCGCGCCTGCACGATCGAACGTGGAATCAGTCTCATTCGCGAACCTCCTGGCTCATATACGCGCCCTGATCGCGGTCGGATTGCTCGCCGTTCGGCGATCGGTCCGGGGCTACCGCGCGCCCGAAAAACGCTGCTATCTTGCTGTCGCCAAGCCATTCAATCCATCGAGGTCTTCATGTCCGACAGCGCCGCCTTAGCCTTCGACCCCAATGCCCTGCGCGACAAATACCGTGCCGAGCGCGACCGGCGCCTCAGGGGCGACGGCAACAACCAGTACCAGGAAATCAAGGGACGCTTCGCCCACTACTTGGACGACCCCTATGTCGAACCCGGGTTTACGCGTGCGCCCTTAACCGATGAGGTCGACGTCGTCGTCGTGGGCGGCGGCTTCGGCGGGTTGTTGGCCGCCGCGCGTCTGAAGCAAGCCGGCATCGACAAAGTACGCGTCATCGAGAAGGGCGGCGACTTCGGAGGGACCTGGTATTGGAACCGCTATCCGGGCGCGGCCTGCGACATCGAATCCTACATCTATCTACCGCTGCTCGAAGAGGTCGGCTACGTGCCGGTCGAGAAGTATTCGCGCGCCGGCGAAATTCTGGAGCACAGCCGCGCGATCGGGCGCAAGTTCGACCTCTATCGCGACGCGGTCTTCCAAACCGAGATCACGGCGATGCACTGGGACGAGCCGGCCGCGCGCTGGGTCGTCAAGACCAACCGCTCGGACGCGATCAGGGCGCGCTTCGTCTGCCTGGCAAGCGGCCCGCTTCATCGGCCGAAGCTGCCGGGCATTCCCGGCGTCGAATCGTTCAAGGGTCACTCGTTCCACACCAGCCGGTGGGACTACGCCTACACGGGCGGTGACTCGAACGGGAATCTGACCGGGCTGAAGGACAAGATCGTGGGCATCATTGGCACGGGCGCGACCGCCGTGCAATGCGTGCCTCATCTCGGCGAAGGCGCGAAGCACCTCTACGTCTTTCAGCGCACGCCTTCTTCGATCGACGTGCGCGCCAACCGGCCGACCGACCCCGCCTGGGCCAAATCGCTGGAGCCCGGCTGGCAGAAGAGGCGGATGGACAATTTCAACATCCTGCTCTCCGGCGGTTACCAGGCCGAGGACCTCGTCAGCGACGGCTGGACGGAGATCATCCGCAATCTGCTTCTTGGCGAGGGTGCGAAGAAATATGCCGGCCGCGGCGCGCTCACCGTCGATGAACTCGTCGAACTCGCCGACTTCGAAAAGATGGAGCAGGTCCGCGCCCGCGTGGACGCCGTCATCAAGAACAAAGAAACCGCAGAAGCGTTAAAGCCCTACTATCGCCAATTCTGCAAGCGCCCCTGCTTCCACGACGACTATCTGCAGACGTTTAACCGGCCGAACGTCACGCTGGTCGACACGAAGGGCAAGGGCGTCGACCGGATCACGGAGACCGGCATCGTCGCAAACGGCCGCGAATACAAGATCGACTGCTTGATCTACGCGACCGGCTTCGAGGTCGGCACCGGCTACACCCGCCGCTCGGGCTTCGAACTCTACGGCCGCGGCGGACAGACACTTAGTGAGAAGTGGTCGAAAGGCATTCGCACGTTCCACGGTTTCCACGTCGAAGGCTTTCCAAACTGCTTCGTCATATCGAACGCGCAATCGGGCTTCACCGCGAACTTCCCGCACATGCTGGCCGAACAGGCCGTGCACGTCGCCTACATCGTGAAGCACTGCAGCGACGCGCAGGTCCGCGTCGTCGAGGCAAGCGCCGACGCCGAAGAGGCATGGGTGGAAACGATCAGGAAGCTCGCGATCCTAAGACGCAAGTTCCTCGAGGAATGCACCCCCGGCTATTACAACAATGAAGGAAAGCCTGCGGACCGCAGCGAGCAGGACGGCTTCTACGGCGCCGGCCCCATCGCCTTCGTGAAGGTATTGGAAGAATGGCGGGCCGAGGGCGATTTGAAGGGCCTGGTGCAAAGCGCAGGTGGGCATGGCCGCTGAACCGGGCGCGCGGACGGACCTCGCGCGCCTCGAATCCCTCGACAGCATGGAAGGGATCGTGCGGGCCGAGCCCAGCCCGCCGTCCCGACTGCTCGCGTTTCTGCCGCGCGGCGCGCTAATCCATGCGGTCTATCCGGGCGTCCTCGTCGCGCTCACGATCGGTCTGGCCGCGACGTTCCTCGCCGATCACTACGGCGCGCCCGTGATGCTGTTCGCGCTTCTGATCGGTATGGCGTTTCACTTTTTGCATGAAGAAGGCCGTTGCGTCGCGGGCATCGAGTTCGCCTCGCGCACGGTCCTGCGCGTCGGGGTTGCGTTGCTTGGCGTCAGGATCACGTTCGATCAAATTGCAAGCCTCGGCGTCGTTCCGGTTGCCATGGTCGTGCTCG
This sequence comes from uncultured Flavobacteriaceae bacterium, assembly GCA_964561925.1. Taxonomy (GTDB): domain Bacteria; phylum Pseudomonadota; class Alphaproteobacteria; order Micropepsales; family Micropepsaceae; genus SZUA-430. The sequence continues at coordinate 167,883 of CAZLRW010000001.1, read as the reverse complement.
GCGTCGCGACCACAATTTTGTTCGGCATTGCCTTGGCGCGCGTGCTGAACCTAAGCCGGACGTTCGGCATACTGTCCGGCGGCGCGGTGGCAATCTGCGGCGTCGCTGCCGCTCTCGCGATCGCAAGCGTCCTACCGCGCAACGCCCAAAGCGAACGCGACACGATCTTGACCGTGGTCTCCGTCACCGCCCTGTCCACCGTCGCGATGATCGTTTATCCGATGGCAGTACCTCTGCTGGGGTTCGACAACCAGCATGCTGGCATCTTCCTGGGCGGCACGATCCACGATGTGGCCCAGGTCGTCGGCGCCGGCTACATGATCTCGCCGCAGACGGGCGACGTTGCGACCTACATCAAGATGTTGCGCGTGGCGATGTTGTTGCCTGTGGTGCTTGCCATCGCGTTCGTTCTCGCTCGGCAAGCCGGTGGGCGCGGGCATCGCCGCACGCCTCTGCTTCCGACGTTTCTGATCGTCTTCGCGGTGCTCGTCGCGGTGAACTCGACCGGCGCCATCCCCAAGGACGTCGTCAGCGCCGTAAACGACGTCTCTCGCTGGTGCCTCGTGACCGCGATCGCAGCGCTCGGCATGAAGACGTCGTTCAAGGATCTTATCGCCGTCGGCTGGCGCCCCGTGGGTTTGATGGTTGCGGAGACGGCATGGATCGCCGCCGTCGTCCTCGCCGCCGTGATCTGGCTAGTCTGAGCCGCGCACAAGAGACGCCAGATCGTCCGGCGAGTTCACATTTGTGAACGGCGCCAGATCGTCGACGTGAACCGCGCGCGCACCAGCCTTGTCGAGTACCGTGTGCGTTCGGGGCGGATCGCCTGCCAACGCTTCAAGCACCGCGCTCCGCACGCCCGCGTCGAGCACCGCGACAAGTGCCTCCGCGCCGTGCAGCGTCACGGCGTACGCCCCGGACGCGCCCACCGCCCCTTTGATGAGCGCCGCATAGATCGAAGCTTGCAACAGCGGCATGTCGCAAGGCGCAAACGCCACGCGCCCGCTTTCCGCCGCAAGTGACAAGCCCGCCGCAAAACCGGCGAGCGGCCCCTTCCCAGCGTGAGCGGACGCCGCGTGCACGAGCGGCAGCCCCAGCACCTCATAACCCGCGCCGGGCGCCGCCTCGACCACGACCGACGAACAGAATCCGCGGAGCATGTCGGCGACGCGCAACGCCATTGCACGCCCGCCAAGTGGAATCAGACCCTTGGCACGCCCCCCAAAGCGCGAGCTCGCACCACCCGCCAGAACAACGCCGATCACGCTTTCGCTTTCAGCAATTCGACCGCGCGCTTCACGAGCGGATCAAGCCCCACCCCGCCCTTATCCAAATGCGCCATGATGTCGGCCCGCATGCCCGGATCCCAGAACTTCTTCAGGTGATCGGCGATCGCGGCAGGCGCCTCCGCCTCGCCCTGCGCCTTGAAGAAGGCGCCGATCTGGTTCGCCATCATCGTGAGCTTGCGCGCGTCCATGTCAGCTTGCGACCATCCGCACGCGTTCGTGATGCGTGAACACTTCGAGCCCGTCGTCGCGGACGACGCCCACGACCGTTATCTCCGCCGCCGCCGCCTCTTCGAGCGCGAGCGCCGTCGGCGCCGACACCGCCGCGATCACCGACGCCCCCATCATCGCAGCCTTCTGCACGAGTTCCACCGAAAGCCGGCTCGTCATCAACACCGCGCCGCCCGCTGCCTTGCGCCCGCTCCGCACGAGCGCGCCCGCGAGTTTGTCGAGCGCATTGTGCCGTCCGACGTCCTCGCGCACGGCGACGATGCCTTCGCCAGGCACATAGAAACCCGCCGCGTGCACCGCCTGCGTCGCCGCATTCAACACCTGATGACCGCGCAGGCGTCGCATACCGTCTAGAATCTCCCCAGCCGTCAGGGATACGCCGCGCCCCACACGCGGCAACGGGCGCACCGCCTCGGCGATGCTGTCGACACCGCAAAGCCCGCAGCCCGCTGGCCCCGCCCGATGCCGCCGCCGCGCGATCACGCGCTCGCGGTTTGCGTTGCGCAGCGCCATGCGCAGTTCGATCCCGCGGCCTTCGTGCGCGATCTCAAGGTCCGTGATCTCGCCCGCACCCGAAATGATCCCGTCGTTCAGCGAAAAGCCATAGGCGAAGTCTTCAAGGTCGGCGGGCGTCGCCATCATCACCGCCTCCGTCCCGCCGTCATAGACGAAGGCGACCGGCGTCTCGGCAGCGATGCTGCGCGCGCCCCGCGCGGGTCCTCCACGCCAAACCGACGTCTCGTAGGGAAGCGACGTCCGGACCGTCATTCTCCCGGCACCGGCTCGGCGATACGCCGGTTGCGCTTCGACAGCGCCTCATAGTCGCGCTGCCAGTCGCTGGGTCCGTTGGAGGGCGAGACCTGCACGGCGGTGACCTTGTACTCCGGGCAGTTCGTCGCCCAATCAGAAAACTCGGTCGTCACCACGTTCGTCTGCGTCGCCGGATTGTGGAACGTCGTGTAGACGACGCCAGGCGCGACACGATCCGTCACCACGGCGTGTAGGCACGTATCGCCCGTGCGACTCGCGAGCTTCACCGGGTCGCCGTCGCGAATGCCGCGCTCCTCCGCGTCATGCGGATGGATTTCGAGCACGTCGTCGGCGTGCCAGGCCGTGTTCGCCGTCCGCCGCGTTTGAATACCGACATTGTACTGCGAGAGCACGCGCCCCGTCGTCAGCAACAGCGGGAAACGGGGCCCCACCTTCTCTTCCGTCGGCACGTACTCGGTGATCATGAAGCGGCCCTTACCGCGCACGAAGCCGCTCGTATGCATCACGGGCGTACCTTCCGGTGCGGCTGCATTGCACGGCCACTGGATGGAGCCCAGCGCGTCAAGCTTCGCAAATGACACGCCCGCAAACGTCGGCGTCAGCCGCGCGATTTCGTCCATGATCTCGCTCGCATGACCATAGTGCATGTCGAAGCCGAGCGCCTTGGCCAGCATCTGGGTGATCTGCCAGTCTTCATGCCCGTTCATCGGGCTCATCACCTTGCGCACAGGCTGAATGCGTCGCTCCGCATTCGTGAACGTCCCGTTCTTCTCAAGGAACGTCGAACCCGGCAGGAACACGTGCGCGTAGTTCGCCGTCTCCGTGAGGAAAAGGTCGTGCACCACGACGCACTCCATCGCCGCGAACGCCGCCGCCACGTGCTTCGTGTTCGGGTCGGACTGAAGAATGTCCTCGCCCTGAATGTAGATGCCCTTGAACCGCCCCTCGACCGCGGCGTCGAGCATGTTTGGGATCCGCAGCCCCGGTTCGCTGTCCAACGGCGCGCCCCATAGCGTCTCGAACATCGCCCGCGCGCCGTCGTCGGAGATATGGCGATACCCGGAAAGCTCGTGCGGGAACGAACCCATGTCGCACGACCCCTGCACGTTGTTCTGCCCGCGCAAGGGGTTCACGCCGACGCCGGGCCGTCCGATGTTCCCCGTCGCCATCGCGAGATTGGCGATCGCCATGACGGCTGTGGTGCCCTGGCTGTGTTCGGTGACGCCGAGCCCGTAGTAGATCGCGCCATTCCCGCCCATCGCATAGAGCCGCGCGGCCCCGCGGATCGTCTCGGCCGGAACGCCGGAAATCCTCTCGACGGCCTCAGGCGAATTCTGCGCTTCGGCGACGAACGACGCCCACGCGGCGAACGCGTCGGCCTCGCAGCGTTCGCGCACGAACGCCTCGTCGAACAAACCCTCAGTCACGATCACATGCGCGAGCGCCGTGAGCACCGCGACGTTCGTCCCCGGCTTCAGCGCCAAGTGATACGACGCCTCGACATGCGGCGTGCGCACAAGGTCGATGCGCCGCGGATCGATGACGATGAGCTTCGCGCCTTCGCGCAGACGCTTCTTCATGCGCGAGGCGAACACCGGATGGCCGTCGGTCGGGTTCGCCCCAATCACGACGATCACATCCGCATGCTCGACGCTGTCGAAATCCTGCGTGCCCGCCGACGTGCCGAACGTCGTCTTCAGGCCGTAGCCCGTCGGCGAGTGACAAACCCGGGCGCACGTGTCGACGTTGTTGTTGCCGAACGCCGCACGCACAAGCTTCTGCACCAGGAACGTCTCTTCATTCGTACAGCGCGACGAGGTCACGCCGCCGACCGCAAGCCGCCCATACTTCGCCTGGATGCGCTTGAACTCGGAGGCCGTATGCGCAATCGCCTCGTCCCAGGAAACCTTGCGCCACGGCTCGTCGATCCGGTTGCGGATCATCGGTTCCAGCATTCGCTCGCGATGCGTCGCATAGCCCCAAGCGAAGCGGCCCTTCACGCAGGAATGCCCGTGGTTCGCTTTGCCGTCCTTGAACGGCATCATGCGCACGAGTTCCTCGCCCCGCATCTCGGCCTTGAAGGAACAACCGACGCCGCAATAGGCGCACGTCGTCACCACCGAATGCTCGGGCTGCCCGATTTCGATGACCGACTTCTCGATCAAGGTCGCCGTCGGGCACGCCTGCACACAAGCCCCGCACGACACGCATTCGGAGGAGAAGAAGTCCTCCGCCATGCCCGGCGAGACCTTCGACGCGAACCCGCGCCCATCGATCGTCAGTGCGAACGTGCCTTGCGTTTCCTCGCACGCGCGAACACAGCGCGAGCAGACGATGCACTTCGACGGATCGAACGTGAAGTAAGGATTGGACTCGTCTTTCGCCTGATCGAGATGGTTCTCACCCGCATAGCCATAGCGCACGTCACGCAAACCCACCGCGCCCGCCATGTCCTGCAGCTCGCAGTCGCCGTTGGCCGCACAGGTCAAACAGTCGAGCGGATGGTCGGAGATGTAGAGCTCCATCACCCCACGGCGAAGATCCTTGAGCAACGGCGTCTGTGTCTTGACCTTCATGCCCGCGGCGACCGGCGTGGTGCATGACGCAGGCGTCCCACCGCGCCCCTCGACCTCGACCAGACACAGCCGGCACGACCCGAACGCCTTGACGCTGTCGGTCGCACAGAGTTTCGGAACGTCGATCCCCGCCTCACGCGCCGCGCGCATGATCGACGTGCCCTCAGGCACGCTGACCGCAACGCCGTCGATCGTCAGGCGAACATGGTGTTCGCTCTTTACGGGCGGCGTGCCCAGATCATGTTCCTCGATGAGCGCCATGAGCGTCAGTTTACTCCGCGGCGGGGCGTTTGGCACTGAGCCCGAAATCTTCCGGGAAATGCCTTAACGCGCTCAAAACCGGGTACGGCGTAAAGCCCCCAAGCGCGCAAAGGGAACCGAGTTTCAGCGTCCGGCACAGGTCCTCAAGCAGGGCGACATTGGCCGCCCGCCCCTCGCCCTGCACGATCCGGTCGATCACCTCGACCCCGCGGGTTGAGCCGATCCGGCACGGCGTGCACTTGCCGCAACTTTCGATGGCGCAGAGCTCCATCGCGAAGCGCGCCTGAGCGGCCATGTCCACCGTGTCGTCGAAAACGACGATGCCGCCATGGCCGATCAACCCGTCGCGCGCCGCAAATGCCTCGTAGTCATAGGGTGTGTCGAACAGCGCCCGCGGGAAGTACGCGCCGAGCGGCCCGCCGCATTGCACCGCGCGCACCGGCCGCCCACTCGCCGTGCCGCCACCGATGTCGTCGACGAGTTCGCCCAGCGTCATGCCGAACGGCATCTCGAACAACCCCGCGTGCATCACGTTGCCGGCAAGCTGCACCGGCATCGTCCCGCGCGACCTACCGAAACCGAGCGCCGCATAGGCCGACGCCCCGTGCGCCATGATCCAAGGCACGGTCGCGAGCGTCAGCACGTTGTTGACGACGGTGGGCTTGCCGAACAATCCCTCGTGCACCGGCAAAGGCGGCTTCGCCCGCACCTGACCGCGCTTGCCCTCGAGGCTCTCGAGCAGCGCCGTCTCCTCACCGCACACATAAGCGCCCGCGCCAATCCGCAACTCGATATCGAACGCACCACCGATCAACCCGTTCGCTCGCGCGACCTCCAGCGCCTTCGCGAACGTGGCATTCGCATGCGGATACTCGGAGCGCGCATAGACGAACCCCTTCGACGCGCCGACGGCGAAGCCGGCAATCGCCATCCCTTCGATCAGCGCGAACGGATCACCCTCCATCACCATGCGGTCGGCAAACGTGCCGCTGTCGCCTTCATCGGCGTTGCAGACGATGTATTTGCGCTCCGCCTTCGCGTCCGCCGCCCCTTTCCACTTCACGCCGGCCGGAAAGCCCGCCCCACCGCGCCCGCGCAAACCCGACGCGGTCACTTCGGCGAGCGTCGCCGCGGCACCCATCGCGCGCGCCTTGCCAAGACCTGCGCCGCCGCCGTGCCGCTGATAGTCGGCAAACGACAACGGATCGATGACGCCGCACCGCATGAACGTCACCCGCGTCTGGCGCGCAAGCCACGGATGCCGGTCGACGACACCGATACACAGCGCATGCGCCTTCCCCTCGAAGAGGCCCGCATCGACCAACGCCGGAACGTCGCTCGCCTTCACGGGTCCGTAACCTACGCGCCCCTGCGCCGTCTCGACCTCGATCAACGGCTCAAGCCAGTGCATCCCGCGCGAACCGGTGCGCACAATGTCGAGCTTGAGCTTCCGCGTCTCCGCCGTCGCGCGCAGCGTTCGTGCAACGCCCTCGGCGCCGACAGCGAGCGCCGCGGAATCCGACGGCACGAACACGCGCGTCATGGCGTGCGCTCCGCCATCGCGATCAGGTGTTTGGCCTCAAGCCGGCCATGCGGCTCACCATCGACGAGCGCGGCGGGCGCCACCGAACAAAACCCGAGGCAATAGACCGCCTCAACCGTCACAGCACCGTCCGCCGACGTCTCGCCCCAACCGATGCGAAAGTGCTTCAGCACCTGTTCGGCCAATGCGCGCCCACCCACCGCCTGACACGCCTCCGCGCGACAGATCTTCACCACGCGCTTGCCCGGCGGCGCCTCGCGGAAATCGTGATAGAACGACACGACGCCGTGCACCTCGGCCCGCGTGAGATTGAGCTCATGCGCGATAATCGGAACGGCTTCGCGCGGCACGCAACCGAAAGCTGCCTGCACCGCGTGCAAGATCGGCAGCAGCGGCCCCTCGAGCGCACTATGCGCCGCACAGATGTCCTTCACGCGCCCGACATCGAACATCAAATCAGCCTCTAACGCCCTGACAATAAAGCGAGGACAGCTGCGCAACCAGCCCCAAGGGAGAGCCCCGCATTAGGTAGATTGCATCAGCTGAACACGTTCGGATCGACGCCGCCTTTGGGATCGGCGCCGTATTGGTTCGGCCCCTTCGTCCCGTCGATGCACATGAACACGATGATGATGAGCCCGCCGACATAGGGAATAAAGCCCAGCAACACGAGCCAACCGGTGAGGTTTTGATCGTGAAACCGCCGGACCTGCACGGCAAGGCCCGGGATGAAGCTCGCAAGAATGAAGAGACCGAGGCCGATATAGCCGATGGTCATCCCCAGATCTTCGCTCTGCGCGGCGCCGGCAACCGTGAGCCCGACGGCCACGATCGCGAAGACGACCAGTACCGTGAACAGCGTGAACATCCAGTATTCCATGCGCCGCGACCGGCCGGTGAACTCGAAATAGCGGTAGTACGGCATCAGCATCCAATTCATCGGCGGCCCCTCCAGTGCAAGCATGCCGCAATGGTACCGGTCCGGGCTCCACAGGTCGAATTTGATCGAGATCAATTCGGGTTTGCGCCGGTCCGCTATCATGAAATTGTCACAGCGGTGCGCCGCATGCATCCGAGGGAGCCAAGGGCGATGAGACGCCTCTCCGACATCATCTACAACCAATCGCCGTTGACGCTTGCCGCGAGCGCAACCGTGAAGGACGCTTGCCGTCAGATGCGTGAGCGCCGCGCGGGGTCCGTTCTGGTGACCGACGCGAAGGGCGGGCTCGTCGGCATCTTCACGGGCCGCGATGCCGTCTGCCGCGTGCTCGCCGCCGGCAAGGATGCGGCGACGACAAAACTCGCCGACGTGATGACGACGCCGGCCGTCACGCTTGCTCCCGAAAAGAGCGCGATCGACGCATTACGCCTGATGTGGGATTGCGGCTTCCGCCACTTGCCTGTCGTTGACGCCAAAGGCCGCCTCGCCGGCGTCGTCTCACGCGGCGATTTCAAAGGCGATGAACGCCTCCGCCTCGATGAAGAACGCGACCTTTGGGAGCACATGCGATAAGGCTGATCCGCCCCGCCCTGCCCAAACTTTGAGCTTCGCCCGCCCGTTTTGAAGGCGCGCGCGGCTGTGTTGGACTATGGTCTCCTTGACGCCTGTTCGGCGAACGCTGTCGCGCAGGGCAAAGGAACCGATGTCGATCAAAGCCAGCCTCTACCACCTCACCCACTATCGCTACGACCAGCCGGTCATTCTAGGCCCGCAGATCGTGCGGCTTCGCCCCGCGCCGCACAGCCGGACGCGGGTGATTTCACACTCGCTGAAGGTGAGCCCGGCTGGGCACTTCGTGAACCACCAGCAGGACCCCTACGGCAATTGGCTGGCGCGCTTCGTGTTTCCCGAAGCCGTGCGCGAACTGAAGATCGAAGTCGATCTCGTCGCCGATATGACGGTCTACAACCCCTTCGACTTCTTCGTCGAAGAGGATGCCGAACACTGGCCGTTTGAATACCCCGAAGACCTGCGCCCAGATCTTTCAATCTACCGCAACACAGAGCCGGTGGGTCCACGTCTTCGCGCGTTCCTAGACTCCATCCCGCGCACCCGCACACGCACCGTCGACTTCGTCGTCGCGTTGAATGCGCGCATCGCCAAGGAGATCGGCTACGTCGTTCGCATGGAGCCCGGCGTGCAGACGCCGGAAGAAACCTTCGACCGCGCCACCGCATCCTGCCGCGACTCCAGCTGGCTTCTCGTGCAAACACTCCGCCATTTGGGTTTCGCTGCACGCTTCGTCTCCGGCTATCTCATTCAGTTGAAGCCCGATCTGATCTCGCTTGATGGTCCGCCCGGCACCGATCACGATTTCACCGACTTGCATGCCTGGGTCGAGGTTTATCTGCCGGGCGCAGGTTGGATCGGCGTTGACCCAACCTCCGGTTTGTTGGCGGGCGAAAGCCACATCCCGTTGGCCGCGACGCCGCACTACAAGAGCGCCGCGCCGATCGCGGGCGTGGCCAGCGCCGCCGCCACCGACTTCAACTTCGACATGCGCATCGCCCGCATAGCGGAACACCCGCGCATCACGAAGCCGTTCTCGGACGAAGCATGGGCTGCACTCGACGCACTCGGTCGCAAGATCGACGAAACGTTGCGGCAAGACGACGTGCGGCTGACGATGGGCGGTGAGCCGACGTTTGTCTCCATCGACGATTTCCAATCCGCCGAATGGAACACAAGCGCCGTTGGCCCAACGAAGCGCGGCCTCGCCGACGAGTTGATCCGCCGCCTCCAGAAGCGCTTCGCACCGGGCGGATTCCTGCACTATGGCCAGGGCAAATGGTATCCGGGAGAGACACTGCCTCGCTGGACGTTCTCACTCTATTGGCGCCGCGACGGCCAACCGATTTGGAACGACGCGAAATTAATCGCAAAGGAATCCGCCAACACCGGCGTCGGCCCACGCGAGGCCGAGCGGCTCCTCCAAACGATTGCCGCAGAGCTGGCGATCGAACCTCAAAACGTGCTCCCGGCCTACGAGGATCCCGCGCAATGGATCATCAAGGAAGCAAACCTGCCGGAGAACGTGACGCCGGAAAACTCGAAGCTCAAGGACCCCGAGGAGCGCGAGCGCATCGCACGCGTCTTTGGCCGCGGCCTTACCGTGCCATCGGGCTACGTGCTGCCGGTTCAGCGTTGGCAGGCGAAAAGCGGCAGATCGCGCTGGCGGTCGGAGCCCTGGCGCACGCGCCGTGGCCACCTCTATCTCGTACCCGGCGACAGCCCCGTCGGTTACCGCCTGCCGCTCGGCGGCCTGCCCTACATAACGTCGACCAACTATCCGCACGTCTACGCCGCCGACCCGACCGAGCCAAAGGCGCCACTGCCGAACGCCGCAGAACGCGAACAAGCGCGCGCACGCTTCACCCCGTCGAGCACGACACAAACGCGTAGCGAACAATCGTTCGCCAGCGATATCGACGGCGCCGTACGCACCGCGATCGCGGTAGAGCCGCGCGACGGCCGCCTCTGCGTGTTCATGCCGCCGGTCGAAACGTTGGAAGACTACCTCGATCTCATCGACGCGGCAGAGGCCGCCGCACGCGCGATGAACCTGCCGGTTCACATCGAGGGTTACGCGCCGCCGCCCGATCCGCGCATGAACGTCATCCGCGTCGCGCCCGACCCGGGCGTGATCGAAGTGAACATCCACCCGGCGACCCGCTGGGAAGAATGCGTGGCGATCACGCAAGGCGTCTATGAAGAAGCGCGCCAGTCGCGCCTCGGCGCCGACAAATTCATGCTCGACGGCCGCCATGTCGGCACGGGCGGCGGCAATCATGTTGTCGTCGGCGGCGCAACGCCGATGGACAGTCCGTTTCTGCGCCGCCCCGACTTGCTCCGCAGCATCATCTTGCACTGGCAGCGCCATCCAAGCCTTTCGTATTTGTTCTCCGGCCTCTTCATCGGCCCAACCAGTCAAGCCCCGCGCATCGACGAAGCGCGCGACGACAGCCTCTACGAACTCGAAATCGCGCTCACGCAAATGTTGCCGCCGGGTCAGGGGCCCGCGCCGCCGCCGTGGCTGGTCGATCGCCTGCTGCGCAATCTTCTGATCGACGTAACGGGCAACACGCATCGATCGGAGATCTGCATCGACAAACTCTACTCGCCCGATGGCGCGACCGGGCGTCTTGGCCTTGTCGAGTTTCGCGGCTTCGAGATGCCGCCCGACGCGCGCATGAGCCTCGCGCAGCAAGCGTTGATTCGCGCGCTCATCGCACGGATGTGGCGCAATCCCGTCGGTGGCGAATTAACCAGGTGGGGCACCGTTCTGCATGACAGGTTCATGCTGCCACACTTCGTTTGGGATGATTTCCTGGATGTGTTGCGCGACCTTTCGCAAAATGGTTTCGACTTCCGCCCCGAATGGTTCGAAGCTCAAGCGGAGTTTCGATTCCCGTTCTGCGGCGAAGTTGCGTATGAGGGCGTGCACTTGGAACTGCGTCAGGCCTTGGAACCGTGGCACGTGCTGGGAGAAACCGGCGCGATCGGCGGCACTGTGCGCTACACGGACAGTTCCGTCGAACGCCTGCAGGTGAAGCTGACGACCGGCGACACATCACGCTATGCGGTGACATGCAACCGCCGCCGCGTGCCGCTGCAGCCGACCGGCAAAGGCGGCGTTGCCGTGGCGGGCGTACGCTATAAGGCGTGGCAGCCGCCCTCCGCGCTGCATCCCGTGCTGCCGATCAACGCCCCGCTGACCTTCGATATCTTCGACACTTGGACGGGCCGTGCACTCGGCGGCTGCGTCTATCACGTGGCACATCCGGGCGGCCGCAACTACGACACGTTCCCCGTCAACGGCAACGAGGCCGAGGCGAGGCGCCTTGCGCGGTTTCAGCCGCACGGCCATTCGCCCGCCGCCTACAATCCGCCGCGCGAGACCCCGCACCGCGAGTTTCCGATGACGCTCGATCTCAGGCGTCCGGCGGAGATCTAGATGGTCTCGCCCAGCTACAAGCTGCAAGGCGACCCGATCGGGGAGCTGCTCGAGCGCTACAAGCGTTTGCCCGGCGTGCCCGACGAATTGCTCGACGGCAATGGTTTGGTGCGTCCGGTGTGGCGGCAATTCGTCGACCACTTCATGCAGCTCTCCGCCGAAGACATCACGGCGCGCTTCGCGCGCGGCGATCAGCATCTGTTGGATGCCGGTGTCTATTTCCGCCAATACGGCGAAGGCGGCTCAACCGAACGCGACTGGCCGCTCAGCCACATTCCGGTTTTGATCCACGAAAACGAGTGGAACCAAATCGCCGGCGGTTTGATCCAACGCGCCGAACTTCTGGAAAGCGTCGTCGCCGATCTCTACGGCGCAAACCGGCTCGTCGCCGAAGGTCATCTGCCCGCGTCTTTGATTGGCGCGAGCAAAGAATGGCTGCGCCCGCTCGTCGGCATCATGCCCCGCTCCGGCCGTTTCTTGAGCTTCGTCGCGTTCGAAATCGGCCGCGGTCCGGACGGCGCGTGGTGGGTGCTGGGCGATAGAACGCAAGCGCCCTCCGGTGCCGGATTCGCGCTCGAAACACGCGTGGCGACGTCGCGCGTCTTCTCCGAACTCTTCCCCGAAGCGAACGTGCACCGCCTGGCCGGCTTCTTTCAGACGTTTCGCGATGCGCTGCGCGGCTTGCGCACCGATGGCGACAGCCAAGTCGCGATCCTGACGCCGGGCCTCTGGAACGAGACGTATTTCGAGCACGCCTATATCGCGCGCTATCTCGGCTTCATGCTGCTCGAGGGCGAGGACCTGACCGTCGAACAGAGTCGAGCGCTCGTGCGCACGGTGGCCGGCCTCGCGCCGGTGAGCGTGCTGTGGAGCCGCCTTGACGCCGCCTATGCCGACCCACTCGAACTGGACGAACGCTCGCGCCTCGGCACGCCGGGCATCGTCGAAGCGGTTCGACGTGGCAACCTGACGATGGTCAACGCGCTGGGCTCCGGCATTCTGGAGACACGCGCGTTGCTCGCATTCCTGCCGCGCGTCTGCGAGGCGCTGCGCGGCGAACCGCTGCAACTGCCGAACATCGCGACCTGGTGGTGCGGCCAACCCGCCGAGCGCGCGCATGTCCGCGCCAACATCGAACGCATGATGGTAGGCCCCGCACTCTCCACGCGGCTGCCGTTCGAGGTGGACGACAAGACCGTGCTGGGCGGTCACTTCCGCACCGATCAGCATGCATCGATCGACGAGTATTTGGCCGCCGAAGGATCGCAGCTCGTGGGCCAAGAGGCCGTGACGCTTTCGACGACGCCCGCCTATGTCGACGGCCACCTCGTGCCGCGCCCGATGAGCATTCGCGTGTTCCTGGCGCGCACGGAAAGCGGCTGGCAAGTCATGCCCGGCGGCTATGCGCGCATTGGCCGGACAGAAGACGCAACCGCGATCGCGATGCAGCGCGGCGGTTCGGTCGCGGACGTCTGGGTGGTGAGCGACAAGCCGGTCGAAACGGTGACGATGCTGCCCGCGCCGGCGGCGCCCTACCGCCGCTCCGAGCCCGGCGTTTTGCCGAGCCGCGCCGCCGACAATCTCTACTGGTTGGGCCGTTACGTGGAGCGCGCCGAAGGCATCATGCGCCTGCTGCGCGCGCATCATAAGCGTCTGGCCGAAACGGCGAAGGACGACACCCCGGTCCTGGCGTGTTTGCGGGACCATCTCGAAGACTACGAAGTCGATCCGTCGGATTGCGTACCCAAAGCGCTGCTTGCCGCATTGGCGTCGGCGATCAACAGCGCCGCCCAAGTGCGCGACCGCTTCTCGATCGACGGCTGGATGGCGCTGACCGATTTGGCGAAGACCGCGAACCGCATGGTCAAAACGGTGACGCCGGGCGACGACGCGGCGCGCGCCATGGGTGTGTTGTTGCGCAAGATTACGGGCTTCTCCGGTCTCGTCCACGACAACATGTACCGCTCGACCGGCTGGCGGTTCTTGAGCATCGGCCGCTCGCTCGAACGCGCGATGTCGATGGCATCAGCGCTCGCGCGCTTTGCCGACGATGCCGCGCCCGACGGCGCGCTCGATCTGGCGGTCGAAGTCGGCGACAGTTCCATGACCCACCGCAGCCGCTACGCCGTCGCGACAAACCGCAACACGGTGATCGACCTCTTGGTCTTCGACGCGATGAACCCACGCTCCGTGCTCTATCATCTGACGCAGATCCGGGAGCAAGCGGAGCATCTGTCCGGCGCAAAGCCGCAAGAGCCGTTGTCGGCGCTGTCGCGCGCGGTGCTTCAGGTTCACACCGAGCTCTCAGTCGCGGCGCCCGAAACGTTCGACACCGCGGCGCTTCTGCGCGTGCGCGACGAAATCGCCGCGCTCTCCGACGTGCTGTCGTCGGAATACCTGCGCTAGGCCCATGCTCTACGACATCGGCTTGCGCATCTCTTACGAATACGACCGCCCCGCGAACGCCGGACGCCACATGCTGCGCCTCGTGCCCGCGATGCTGCCCGGCGAGCAGAAGGTGATCGCGAGCTACCTCGACATCCAGCCGGCCGCCGAAGAACGCATCGACCGCACGGACTTCTTCGGCAACGGAACGGTCGAAGTCGCGTATCTCGCGTCGCACGAGAAGATCGAGTTCAAACTGCAATGCCGCGTCGACCGCCATGCGCCCGAACGCGCCGCCGTGTCATCGCCCGCACTTCAGGACCTAGCCGCCCAAGTCGCGGCGATGAACTCGCTCGACCCCGCCGCGCCACATCACTTCACGGGGCGCTCACCCCGCGTGCGTCCAACGCCGGCGATGACCGCCTACGCCGCCGGCCTCGTGCACGCGGACATGCCGGTGTTCGAAGCCGTGCAAGCGATCACGACGGCCTTGCATCGCGACATACGCTTCGACGCCAAGGCGACGACGGTCGACACGACGCCCGAGGAGGCCTTCGAGGACAAGCACGGCGTTTGCCAAGACTACTCGCAGATCATGATTGCCTGCCTGCGCGGCATAGGCATTCCGGCAGGCTATGTCAGCGGCTTCCTGCGAACGATCCCGCCGGCCGGCAAGGAACGCCTCGCCGGCGCCGACGCCATGCACGCCTGGGTCCGCGCCTGGTGCGGCACTGAGGCGGGCTGGATCGAGTTCGACCCTACGAACAACCTGCTCGTCGCCAACGACCACATCGTGATCGCCCGCGGCCGCGACTATTCCGACGTCGCCCCGGTCAAAGGCGTCCTGCGGACGTCAGGCTCTCAGACGACGGAACAATCCGTCGATGTCGTGCCGCTGGATTAGAGGTTTGGCTGGGGTACTAGGATTCGAACCTAGGAATGGCGGAATCAAAATCCGCTGCCTTACCGCTTGGCTATACCCCAATGCGCCGGAGGGCGCGGACCATAAGGTCAGCCCGCCGCGAACGCAACGCCGATTGTGCTCCCTTAGATTCAGCGCGGCCGCGTAAGGGCGGCGGGTACCTGCAATGTCGCGATTCGATCCATCTGCAGCCCCCCCAGGAACAACAGCCCATCCTTCTCGTTCACACTCGTGATCGTATGAATCACGCGCCCGCCGGGGTCTTGCAGCGTTGCCACAACCCGTCCTTCAAGGTCGATCGCCACGATACAGCCGTAAGGGTCGGGTTGAACGGGCGGCGCGAGGCCGATCGCCTGCAACCGGTAGGCCACCTTGCGCATGAACGGATTGTCGAGTTGCTCCTCCAGCGCCTTGTTCCGCGGTCCCGCCAAAGCGACCCAGAACAGGTCACGCCCGTTGAACGACAAGTTGTCGGGATACCCCGGCAGCTTGTCGATGAACGTGTCGATCTGTCCGGCCTTCGCACCTTTTAGCCACAGCCGCATGATCCGGTGCTGGGCGGTCTCGGCGACGAGCACGTACTCCTCGTCCGGCCCGAGAGCGACACCGTTCGCGAAGGCGAGCCCCGACATGCGCACCTGCAAGCTGCGCGTCGCGAGGCTATAGGAGAAAAGCCTTCCCGTAGCCTGCCCCTCCAAAAAATCGAGCTGGAAGTCGTCAATCCCGAAACGTGTCGACGCGTCGGTGAAATAGATCGTGCCGTCGCCGGCGATGTCCAAATCGTCGACGAAGCGAAGCGGCCGTCCCTCGAACTTGTCGGCAACGACGAAGATCTGTTTGTTGGGCGTTATCGCGAGCAGCCCTTTCTTGGCGTCGGCGACCACGATGTTGCCGAACGGATCGTGCTGCAGCCCGAGCGGACGCCCGCCGGTGTTGATCACCTCTTCCACCGCAACCGGTGGCGTGCTGGGCACTGCGGCACCGCCGGGCATGGGTGGCTGGATCGGCGTGAGACCATCGATCCGTACACGGACGACGCGGCCGTCCGCCAGGCCGGTGTAGGCGAACCCGTCCTTGACCGTCACGTCCTCGGGCCCCTGCCCGATCGCCTCGCCGAGCCAACGCACGTTCCGGAGCGCGTCGTTCGGTTGGAACGGGCCGTTGAAACCCGGGTTCGGCGCGACCGTGACCGCAACAGGGTCGATCGGCGTCGGCCACGCGAGCAGATAGCCCGCGGCCGCGGCAATCAGGACAACGAGGCCGATCAGAATGTAGCGCATGAGTCACCCCTGGGAGTTGCTGCAGCCGCGTTGACCTCGGGCTGCGCCGGGGCATTTTGCCTGCCTTGCCCCACCCATGACCAGCCTGTATAAGACGCCCCTTCCCGCGCCGGGGTGCCACACCCTGAAGCAATGTCGGAGAGTAGCTCAGCCTGGTAGAGCACTGCTTTCGGGAGGCAGGGGCCGGAGGTTCAAATCCTCTCTCTCCGACCAAATTTTCCCGCAAATCTTGAGTTCGTGCGTTCGCGTTTTGACACGTTCGTGTTCCCTTTTGCCCAGAACTTTCAAGAAACAGTGGGCAAAACGTGGGCAGTGAAATCGCGTTTTGTTCGGGTACGAATTCGAGATGAAAACGCGGCAGATTTGGAGACGAAAATCGCACTGGGATTGGCCCGCACTTTTGGGCGCGCAGTCGCGACACGCAAAGCCTTGCCGCGCACGGGAATAGGCACCCGCAAACTCAAAGCTCAAGCGACGATCCATCCGGCCTACGAGAGGGTACTTTGATCAGAACGCCACCTCGGCGACTCGCCAGTTTTCCGCGAATGCCGGCAGATTCCTAATCGCAGCAGAGTGTTGGAAATCAGCGGCTATTCTGACAAATCTCGCTCTTTTCACTGCATAGAGTATCAATAGCTTGTCAAGGTTGTCAGAAGGGCCGGCGGGAGTGCTCCACAATCGCTTCTGAACTACAAGCGCTCCTGCGGCTCATGCGCCGATGAAGGGCTTCTCAAACGGCCTGGGTCGCGCTCGATGCCACAATTTTGTGGCCCGAACCAACTTGTCTAGGGATGACCCCGCGGCGTGAGCCGCCTGCGAATCTCGTGAATGAGCATCTCGCGATCCTGCGTCGCCAGATCAACGAACTCTTTGGTCACGAACGACTTCGGATCGTGCTTGGCGCTCCACAGTGTCAGTTCGATCATAATCGGCGTTAGATCGAGGCCCTTTTCCGTCAGTTCGTAAACGACCTGCCTGCGGTTTGCTGGATCGACGCGCCGGGTGATGATGCCGAATTTCTCGAGCTGCTTTAGGCGGGAGGAGAGAATATTGGGGGCAACGCCTTCCTCGGCTTCGGCGAATTCGCTGAAATAGCGCTTGCCCTTCGAGAGGTCCCGCAGCACGAGCAGCGTCCAGCGGTCGCCGAACATCGTCGCGGCGTAGTCGATCGGGCAGCCGGATTTCGGCGGCTTACGCGGGCGCACGGGACTTGCCCTCCGGGCGTGATTTAATGACTTGTATTTTGCAATCTATCATGGAACACATTACTAGCGAATTGCTAGTTATGTGGGAGGCCGCCATGAAGCTCTACTACGTCGTCGGAAGCCCGAATTGCCGCAAGGTCCATGCGGTCGTCAACCATACGGGGCTCAAGGTCGAGTTCGCGTACATGGATTTCTTCACCGGCGAGCTGCTGGCGCCGACCTATCGCGCCGACAATCCGAACGGGATGGTTCCCGCGCTCGTCGACGGCGATCTTAGGCTTTGGGAGTCGAATGCGATCATGGCCTATCTGGCGGATACGGCCGGGGCCGATGGGCTGTACCCGCGCGAGCCGCAGCGCCGGGCGGACGTTCAGCGATGGCTCTTTTGGGAAGTCGCGCATTTCAACAAGGCGTTCGGCATTCTCTCGTTCGAGACGGTCGCGAAGCCGAACTTTCTGAACATGCCGCCGAACGAGCCGCTGGTGGCGGTCGCCAAAGCGGACCTTGCGCGGTTTGCGCCGGTGCTCGACGCGCATATGGCGGGCCGCACCTTTGTTTCCGGCGACGGGCTCACGATCGCCGACTATGCGATGATCCATCTCGAGTTCTTCAAGGAGGCAGTGCCGTTCGATTGGTCGGCTTATCCGAACCTCAACGCCTATTTCGACAGGATGCGAAGGGATCGCGCCTGGGCGATGACCGCGCCGCCGAGCCCCGATGCGATTGGGCGTAAGCCGAAGGCGTCTTAGCCATGACGAAGCTGGCGCTCGGCACCGCCGCCTATGTCGTTCCGACATTCGCGATCGCGATTGTCTGGCATCTGTTTGCTTTCGCCGATGTCTATCAGTCGCTGCAGGTCTACCGCGACGACAAGATCGTTCCGTTTGGGCTCGCGGCGATGGCGGTTCAAGGCGTGATCTATGCGTGGATCTATGGGAAACTCTTTGCGAGCGCGTCGGTTGCAGGCGGCGCGTTGCGTTTCGGCGCCGCCGCTGCGGCGCTTGCGTGGACTTATTCAGTGCTCGCCGTCGCCGCGAAGCACCCGATGACCTCGGTCGCCGGTTACGTTACGATCGAGACCGCGTTCACTGCCGTTCAATTTGCCGTGGCGAGCCCGTTGATTGCGCTTGCCATGCGCCGGACTCAAGCCGCCTGATCATCAACGCCATCGGAGGCAACATATGAAGAAGTTCGTTTTTCTTTCCTACGGTTTCAAAAAACCGACGCCGGAAGTCATGACGGCTTGGAACGAATGGTTCGGATCGATCAAGGGCAACATCGTCGAGATGGCCGGGTTCGGTGGCGGTGTCGAAATCTCGAAGGCCGGAACCAAGCCGCTCCCGATGGATCTCGAAGCGATCACCGGCTTTGTGATCGTGAACGCCAACGATCTCGCCGAAGCGCAGAAGATGGCCGCGAGCAATCCCTACATCACAAGCATCAGGGTGTACGAAGTAAGAGGCCACTAAGTAGGGATTGACCGGCGATCAAATCGCACGTGTTAGTGCCGCGCCAGGGCTTCGAATGCCACGGCGCTCCCTTGCCGCGCCGCCGCGACAACGGCGGCTTCGTTCGCCCAGCGATCCCCATACAGGAGGGCGTGAGCGTCATTGGAATATAGGTGGCCGAATCCCGGCAAACGGTTCAATGCCGCACGACAGAATCTTTTGGCAGGGCGCGCCAAACGACGCATGTGCACATCGCGCGAACGTTCGCCGATATCGCATGAATTTCGACTCCGTTGCTTCGCAGAGTGATTGCCAGCCTTCGATGGCGGCGATCGCCGATCGCGACGCTCCGAGTCCTGAGCAGCGAATGCCGGTGGGGGCGAAGCTCATGTGTCCACAGCGCTCAGATCACCATCAAATGTCTGTGATTGGCAGAGACACGGGACACTTGGCTCAGATAACCTGTGCGAGTATGTCGGGCGCGCCATACTTCAGAGGATGATCGACGGTCCCAAGGGCGCCCATCTAGATCGAACCACTCTTTCACCGATGCCCGACGGGACGATGCGTCAACTGATGGAGAATTCCACCGATCAGGGCGCAACCCGGCAAGCGACCTTTGACGGTCTCTACCGGCGCCAATGACAAATACCCTCGCGCGCTTTTTCGGTTTCTTCGCGCTCTCGTTTCTTCTCCTTGCGCTCGTGCCGGCAGGGCAAAAGATCTTCTCCATTCCTTCACTCGATTTCTCCGCTATGGCGCAGGCCGCCTCCGCTCGGACGGGCGTGCCGTGGACATCGAACCTGGTTGATGTATTGCGCCTCGCGGTTGAGGAGCCGGGCTTGTGGCTCTTGGTGCTCGGGTCCGCCGTTCCCACGCTGGCGGCCGTCGCAGCGCTTTCCATTGCGCGGGATTGGCAAGGATTGAAGCATTGGTGCGGCCGGTTCAACCCGCTGCGTCCCTGGCGCGAGGCTACCTGGCAGTCTGGCTTGATCGTAGTCATCACATGCTTCGGCGTGGTTACTTGTCTGCTCGTGACGTTCGAGTTGCGCAAAGCCGTCGGGTTCGACACATACGCGCGACCGTTCGCGGCCTGGGAGAGCGGTATTCTCGCGTCGCTGTTCTTGGCAGCGCTTCTTGATCAAGGCGCCGTACTTGAAGAGGGCGGGTGGCGCGCTCATGCGACTCCGCTGCTTCAGGGGGGCGGCATGCAACCCGTGTACGCAGCGCTGTTCGTCGGTGCAGCATGGGGGCTTTGGCATGTACCTCGAGATGTCGTGTCGGGCGTGGTCGATCGTCTGGGCAGCGCCGTCTATGTCGGCGCCTACTTGCCTTCGTTTCTACTGGGCACGATCTCGGTTTCGGTCATTGCGGCCTATTGCATGAACCGACTTGCGGGCAGCGTGTTTCCTGCGATTGCGATTCACGGCTTGGCCAACGATTCAGCTGGGCTCTCCGGGAGCGCCGCGATCGAGCTCGCGCTCACGCCCGGACACCAGATCACCAAAGCGCTGCCGATAGCGCTACTGGCGGTCGGTCTTATTCTCGCGACTGGACCGGCGCTCGGACAGTCAAGGCGCCGATAGAGCAGCCGCAGAACCTCGCGGCGAGCGCCGAGAAAAGTTGCGGTCTTACGCTTTTCGTTCCAAGGTCGTGCTCACTTGAGTGAGGATGATGTCGCGCACCATCTGGCCCTGCAAATGGCTGCGCAGCACGAAGCCTGGAAGCATCGTGTGGTAGTTGACATCGGCCACATAGCTGACGCGCGTTGAGTTGCCGCCGTTCAGTTCAGTCAAGCGCCACTCGCCCTCCGATCTCGACAGATCTCCGGCAACGCGGGCAAAGCTGACGGGTTTGTTGAGCACGTACTCGGACCGGAAGACCGTACGGAAGTTCGGCAGTCAGCCATCCTCAGAGCAAGTCGGCGTGCGATCTGTTTCCTGCGAGATGACAATGTCATAGCCGTTCGGGTCCTTGAACGAGAATTCATAGCGGCCGTACCAATAGACCTCTGGCCCCCAATCAACTGCGACACGCCCTGCAAGGCGCTCAAACTCCTGCTCGCCGTTGTCCGCGTCGATATAGATCGCGCCCGAGTCGACCGAGACCGCCCCGTCGGCCACGTAGAAATGTAGCGTCACATCGTCTCGAACAAGGATGACAAACGTGGGGTGGTCTTGGGGCCATGCATCACCTGGGGTGAACCCGAGCACAGCCGTGTAGAACTCCACCGTTCGGGTAAGATCGCTAACGGGAAGACGAGGCGCGACTTTGAGATACCGTGTCATCGTTGAAACGAGTAGTTGATCATCGGCGATCGCATTCCACGTGGACGGCGCTGCTAACCGTGTCGGCCGCCTTTGTTGGAAAGAACAAACTGATTGCCTTCGGGGTCGGCAAAGATCGCAAAGGTTCCGCCGGGCTGGCGCTGTGGCGGCTGAATGAATACGACCCCGCGTGCCTTAAGCTGTTCGTATGTCGCCTCGACATCGTCGCACGCGAGAGCGCCATAGAAGAGCTTGCCCACACGGTATTCCTCTTCGGGCGGCGGCTTGAACAATACCACGCGCGTGTCAGCGCCCGGAATCTTCAGCTCGATCCAGCGTGAGCCGCCCATGAACGGCTGATCGGTGAAGACAGTCCAGCCCAAAACCGAAGTGTAGAAAGCAAGGCTGACGCTCTGATCCTTGGTCGGGATGCTGACGAATTTCACGCCGGTGATCATGGAAATCCCTTGGCCCGTAATGGTCGTCGATTGCTGACACCCACTTGTTTCACCGTCAAGCCTATTGCATAACTGCAATCGTTGCTGCAGCAAGCGTTGCCGATGACCACACAACACCGCCTGGACAATTATGTTATCGACACATTGATGCGCGACCTTGTCGCGCACGACCGCCAACCTTGCGCTTTCATTGTCTATCTCGCTCTCTGGCGATTGAGCGCAGCCGGACGGGTCAAGACTGCGCCGACCAGCAGTGCCAAATTGGCGGAGTTAACCGGCTTGAGCGAGCGTTCGGTTCAGACGGCGGTAAAGTCGCTGGCGCAGCGCCGCCTCATTGCGGTCGATCGCCAACGCTTGCGGTCACCCGGCGAATATTCCGTCAAGACGCCCTGGCGCCGCCGCGTTGCAGTACGGTCATAAGGGATACGAGCCTGTGAACCTCTCCAACCATGTGAGTGGCGCTCGCAGCTTAACGTAGGGGCATCGTCTAGAAATCTTGAACGACCGTTCAATACGTGTTGAAGTCGGGGTCTGACAGCGCGGACGATCGCATGACATCCAAACTCACGCTGACACTATGCGTTCTCGTCTTCGGCGCGGTCGTACCGGGGCTGGAGATAAATGCGACCCACGTATTCAACCCGCTGTGGCCGGAGCACGCACGCCTTCACGAGGTTTGGCAGCTCATTAGCAACAGTGCGCTTGCATCCCTGTGCCTCTACCTCACGTGGGGACGCAATGACGTCCGGCTTGCCAGCGTGATCGCACTATGTGTGTCCGCCGGGTTTCTTGGGTCATTTTTCCTCGCCGACATGTATGGCGGGTCCATGCGCCACACGGACGGATCGGAAATCGCGCTCGGGGGCGTTAACGTCGCCGTGGGCGTCATGGCCGTCGTGACCGCAGCACTTGTCGGCATTGCGCTGCGCGAAAGACGATCTGGCTGATCGAGTGTGTCGTTCCGTCACTGACAGAAGGCGCGGTGCACTCACATTTCTTTGATCACGCACGCAGATAAATCTCTTGAACGATCGTTCTAGACCCGTTATGTGTCGGGTACTGGAGACGCGCAAATGCCGTGGGAAAAGCAATTCGACACTGCCGACGTACTGGACAAGGCCATGCTCGCGTTTTGGGAGCGCGGTTATGAAGCCACTTCCATGCAGGATTTAGTCGATCGCACGGGCGTCAACCGCGGCAGCCTCTACGCTACCTATGGTGATAAACATGCCCTCTTTCTCGCGTCGCTGCGAATGTACGACGAGCAGGTTCGACAGAGGCTTCTGAGAGAAATGGAATCGCGGTTCACGCCACACGAAGCCATTCGCAAGTTGTTTCTGGCCTTCGCCGACAGTGTCTCCGAAACTGGCAACAATCGCGGTTGCTTTCTGACAAACAGCGCTCTTGAACTTGCCCAGCGCGACAAAGAAGTTGGGCAAGTGGTCGCCGCCTCGCAGGAAGACATTGAGGCGTTCTTTGTGCGCTTGATACGCAAGGGCCAAGTCGCGGGCGAGATTTCCGATGACCTCAAGCCGACCCAAACCGCGCGGGGGCTGTTGGCCTCGCTCATTGGCCTCATCGTGTTGACGCGTAGCCGACCCGACAAAACCTTACTTCACAGCATCGTCGACGATGTCGTGCGACGACTCGAATGATCATTTTTTTGCTTTGTTTGGAACGTGCGTTCCAAATAATCTTCGCCTACCGTCACCCATAGAAAGGAAGCCTAACATGACCTACACCGTGCATACTCTCGAAAGCGCCCCGCAAGCGGCCGTGGAGACGCTCACTGCCGCCAAGAAGGCATACGGATTTCTCCCAAACCTGCTGGCTGTGATGGCCGAAGCCCCGGCTTTGGTGAAAGCTTACACCACGTTGTCCCGCATCTTCGATGAGGCAGCGCTGAACGCCAGCGAGCGACAGGTCGTTCTGCTGACGACAAGCTTTGAGAACAACTGCGAGTACTGCGTGGCGGCGCACAGCGTCATTGCCGGCATGCAGAAGGTGCCCAGCGATGTCGTGCAAGCGATCCGCGACGGCCGGCCTATCGCCGACAAGAAACTCGAGGCGCTGCGCCGGTTCACCTCGGCGATTGTCACGACCCGCGGCTATCCCACCGACCGCGACACGAAAGCGTTCCTCGATGCGGGGTACACAAAAGCGCAGGCGCTGGACGTCGTCCTCGGTGTCGGTGTGAAGACGCTTTCGAACTACACGAACCACATTGCCGGTACGCCCCTCGACGCCGGCTTCACCAACGCTGCGTGGTCCAAGGCGGCTTAACGCTTACCCCATCCAACCACAGGAATAGACAATGCCACTTGTTCAGATCAAAGGCGTCGGCGGTTACCTGACGCTCGCACAAAAGCAGGAGATGATCCGCAAAGTGACCGACGCTGTGCTCTCGGTTGAGGGCGAAGGCTTGCGTCAGGTCACATGGGTCACGATCGAGGACGTTCAGTCAGGCGCTTGGGGTGTCGGCGGAAAGCCGGTGACCGATGACGATCTCCGCAGTCTCGCGACGGCGAAAGCGGCGGGATAACAACTCCGGCGGCGGGCCTATTCTGCGGCCCGCCGTCCGATCCCGAGCGCGGCAAACGCGGCGACACTGCCGAACGCGGCCATGCAGTCAACACTTGGACGCAGCCCAAGAGAGCAGACGTCCGAGCTTCGACCGCCGCGCCCCCACGACGAAGCAACAGTTCACCGAGAGCCGAACTTTCGCTCGGCCAGCGTCGTCGCCAATCTGCCCAGCACCGCGCTGTTGCGCCGCGACACCGGCAATCGTCGTCCATCCGACAAGCTCAAGCTCCGACCGAGCGCGCCTGTTAGGCGGATGGCGTCAACGAAGTTCGCGTTGACAAGCGAGCTGCGGTGGACACGGAAGAACGTAGACGGATCGAGCTTGGCTTCGAGTGAGGAGAGTGATTCCGTTGAGATCAGGTAGTTCGCATTACCCACATGCAGGCGGACGTACTGGTTGCAGGCTTCAAAGTACCAAACGCGCGCAATCGGCACATGGATGAGCTCGTCGCCGACCCGCACGCGAATGTGATCGATATCCGTCGGCACGTCGGTGGAGCTCAAAACCGACTGGTTGCGGCGATTCAAGATCGCCACACGCGCGTCGGTCACCGCGCGAGCGAACCGCGACTTGTCGACGGGCTTCATCACATAGTCGAACGCCCGGACGTCGAAGGCTTCGACTGCATGGCTCGCAAACGCGGTCACCATAATGAAAAGAGGCGCCTTCTGCCGGTCGAAGCGGCGGACGACCGACAATCCTTCGAGATCGGGCATCCGAATGTCGAGGAACGCCATGTCTGGCCTGAGCTCTGAAATTGCATCGACCGCCTCCTCTCCGGTGCTGCAAACGGCCACGATCTCCACGTCTGGTTCGCGGCGCAAGAGTTGGCACACAAGGTCGCGGCCAAGGCGTTCGTCGTCGGCAACAATGGCGCGAAGTTTGTCCACCACCCCTACTCCGCTCGCTCGACGTCGGTCGATACCCGGTGCGGCACCGTGATGCGCACCCGCGCGCCGGCTCCAGTGCGGCTGTCTATTTCCAGCCGTGCGGCATTGCCGTAGATCAGTATCAACCGCTCCCTAAGATTCCGCAGGCCCACACCCGATCCGTCTCCGGCGTTGGCAAGATTTTCGAAGCCGGGGCCGGTATCGCTGACCGATATCTCAATCTCCGATCCGCTCAGGCCGGCTGTCAGTTCGATGCGGACCGGCCTCGTCGTGCGTTCCACGCCATGGCGCACGGCGTTTTCCACCAACGGCTGAGCAAGCAGCGGCGCTATCTGGGAAGTCTCGCACTTTGGATCGACGTGAACCGACCAATCGATCCGATCGTCGAACCGCAAGGCCGCGACGCGCAGATAGGCTTTGGCGAGATCGATATCCTCCTTCAAGAGAATCCAGTCGCGCTGGGTCTGGTCGAGTGTCTGACGCAACAGCACCGCGACGTCGGAGACCGCCGCGTAGGCGGCATCGTTCCGCTGCGCTTCGATCAAGCTTGCGACGCAATTGAGCGCGTTGAACAAGAGATGCGGGTGAATCTGGTTTCGTAGCGCCGTCAGCTTGGCTTCAGACAGCTCCGCCAGCAGCGTCTTGTTCTGAAGTTCGGCTTGGCGACGGCGGAGTTCGTGCCTTTCGCGGAGCCGCATCTGGCGAAGAAGAATGCACGGAAACACGAGGGTCACGTACATGACCACGTGCATCCCGACGAAAGACATCGCGCCGGCACCCTCGAACCGAACCGCGTAGCTCGTCCATGAGAATGGCAACGTCTTCAGCACAAATCCGTTGACGAGCAGAAATTGGAGGTTGCTGAGTCCGGTAAGAACCGCCAGCAAGCCGACATGCAACCCGAGGCGCATGGCCTGCGCTTCCCATTGGCCGAGCCCGAAGCCAACGAATTGGACGCGATAAACGATCGGCGCGGCCAATGCCCAAAGGTACCAACTGCCGGAAAACAGGACGAGATAGTCGAACAAGCTCAGTTTACCACCGTTGTCCAGCGCGAACACGACGGTCGCGCTGACGATGACGGGCACGATCCAGCTGGCGAAGTACACCAGCCAGTCGCGCGCCCCGCCCTCGATGAAGCGATCGGGATCCGATTTGAGGAAATGTGCCATCGATCTCCGCGTTCTTGCGGCAGTCGCCGCCGTCGCGGCCAGCCTAGCAGCCCTTTCGGGCGCGAACACGAGCCACGCGCAAGCAACGTTATTGACGTCCTGCGATCACGACATCTTCTCGTGTCCAGGCCCGGATGTGACGAGCGTGAGCGCCGTCGAAGAGGTCACGGTCGTTACGAGCGCTTCGGCGCCGCGCGCGCGCGATCAGCACCAACAGCCTCACGACGACGTTCATGTGCGCAAGCCTCAGTCGGGACTGCGATAGCGGTGGACGAAGCGGTCGGTGTTGTCCTTGAGCGCGGGGTCGTCGAACCAGGCCTTGTTGTGATCGTCGGCCGGGTTGCGCAGAATGTCCGACGCCGCTTCGAATATAAAGCCCGCCGTCTCGAAGTCGGCGCGCAGCGTCGCTTCGTCGCTTCGTCGATTCGGTGAAGCGGCGCGGCTGCCGCCCGCGTCGTGCCCGGTCGGGCGCGGTGGTCGACGACCGCGAAGACGCCGCCGGGCTTCAGCACGCGCCGAGCCTCGACCAGGGCCGACTTGGTGAAGAGCGGCTGCGCTTCACCGCTTTCGCGCGCGTAGGCGACGTCGTGATACGTGTCGATAAAGAGGGCGATGTCGATGCTGTCCGACGGCAATCGAAGAACGTCGGGGCGGCCGAAGACGGTCGCCGCATTCGGCAAATGACCATCTGCATAGCGCTTCGCGAAGGACTCGCCGCTGAGTTTGAAGAAGATCACGGGGTTCTGCGCGATCACCCTGCCTTGCGGTACGACGGCGTCGGCAAGCAGTTCCGTGAAGTAGCCGCCACCGGCACCGTACTCGATCGCCGCCATTCCGCGTCTCAGGCCGAAGAAGCACAACAGATCGGCCGGTTTGCGGCCGGGATCGCGGGCGCGATCGGTGCCGGGACGCGCCCGCGAAGCGATCGCGGCCGTGCCGGCGCTTCGATCGCACTCGTCCGCTTGCGCCCCGGCATGACCAACCGTTAATCCAAGCGCGGCGGCGCCCAACAGGCGCACGATCCTCAATCGAACGTTCATTCGCGTGGCTCGCCCTATCTCGTCTCCCTCGTCACCAACCGAATACCGTCGCCCCTGGTGTGTGGCTCGAATGTTCTTGCGAGCGGCTACAATCGTTTGCGAACGCACTGTGCTGGCGGTCAATGAGGCGACGACGTCTCCACGATGAACTTCTCGATCTCGTCGACGAGGCGATCCGGCGCTTCGATGTGCACGTCGTGATCGACGCCCTCGATTGGAACAAAGCGCCCTTTGGTGCGTTCGGCGAGGGCGCGCGCGACCTCATGCGGGATGTGCGTGTCGTTCGTGCCGCTGAGATGAAGGATCGGTGCCCTGACGTCTTCGAAGGTTCCCCACAACAACCGAAAGCCGTCCACGGTCGCCTGCCGGCGCGCGTAGGCCAACAACGCGGCTCGCGTGCCTTCGACCTTGAACGCCAGTCGGAGTGCAGCGCGATAGCGGTCGGCCTTGGTGTCAGCGAAGGCGTCGGTGTTCGCGAGCTGGATTTCGCCAGCACCCGGGAGCAGCAATAGAAATTGCTGCGGCTCGATGGTCATGCCGGTACCGATCGTCACGACGCGCTCGACCAAGTCCGGATGATCGGCCGCCAATATGCAGGCGAGGACGCCGCCAACGGAGTGGCCAACCACCGTCACTTGCTCGATGCCCAGCGCCTTCAGCAGTTCGACGATTTGATCGACCCAGAGCGTGTACCCGTAAGCGAAAGACGCGTTCCGCTCGGAGAAGCCGTTGCCCAAGAAATCAAGTGCAATGACGCGATGGTCCCGCGCAAGGCGCTCGATCGTGCCCTCCTGCCACGCCGCAAGATTTCCGCCGCTGCCGTGGAGGAGCAACACGACGGATCCGGTCCCAATGTCGACGTAGTGCGTGCGTCCGATTTCGGTCGCTATGAACTTTGCGCCCGGAAGCGGCTGCAGTGTACTCGAGTCGACCGGTTCGACGCGCGCGATCAATATCGCGCCGAAAACGTAGAGGGCGCCGACTACAACGACGACGGCGACGACAATGATGGCGAAGACGCGCAATGTGATGCTCCTTCCTTTCGGAGCCTCCTCCTGACGTCCGCATTGTAGTCCGACATCCCCTTGCTTGCGAACGGTACGAATGGCTTGCGAAGGCTTGTCACCTGAGCGCGAAGTCGGCTGCTCCAAAGAATTTGCGACCGCTCGCAACCGTTCGATTCCCACAGGCCATCCGCATTTCGTAGAGCCACCTCGGATCAGAGCGATCCGGGAGAGACGAAATGCAGACGCGGTTGAAAGCGATTTTCCTGGTTTTGCTCGCCGGCGGGGTGTTGTCGGCGATGGCGCTGAGCAGGAGCACGGCTGCGCCGAGCTTGGATGAACGGCTTAAAGAAGCGGAGCGGCAGCTCGACAAGTTCTTTGTCGCTATGGGCGGACGCGACCAGTTCGCGCAGGCGTACGGCGAGTACATTGCGATCGAAATCAACGACCCACGCGTTTCGCCGCTGCCGTTCTATTTTGAACTCTGTTGGAGCTATCGCGATCCGCGGCAGGCAACGCGGGCCAACGCAATGGCGTTTACGCGGCGAACCGGCTTCGACGGCAAGGCCACCGGATGGACCTTGAAGCAGGAGCAAGGCAACGCCGTCGAATTCGTGTCGTGGTCCGAAAAGCGCGTGCAGACGGCGCTGGCTGACTGGCGCGGCAACTTTGAGGGACTGACGCATCGTCTGGCCAAGCGCGATCCCGATGTCAGGGCGATCATGGGCGTCGGGCCGTGGGACGGATGGCTCGAGATTCGCGAGAAGGGCGATGTCGTCTTCTATCTGCGCCTGAACGAGGATGGTGCGCCGGTTCGGTTCCGCCGCGTGTATGACGGCACGGCCGTCGCATTCGGCCCACTGGTCCAACAGGCGAGCGCGCGCTTTCCAAGCCGCGGCCTGTTCGAAGATTCCTACAGCTCGTTCGACTTTCACATTTTCAAGCTGATCGCGCATCCCATGACGGACGCGACGTTTGCGCCGCCAGCGGACAAACAAAACCTGCACCTCACTTGCCAATAGCCATCAACAAGAGGACTCCTCATATGAGCGACCGCATCGAGATTTTTGGATTTGCCCCCAGCACCTTCGTTCGCACGGCGCGCATGGCGTGCCTCGAAAAGGGCATCGCGCACGACTTGAGACCCTTGGAGTTCCGCAAGGAGTCGCACGGGCCGCTTCATCCATATCTGAAGATGCCGGCGATGCGGTTCAAGGAAACCGTGCTGTTTGAGACAATCGCAATCGCTGTCTTCGTCGACGAGGCATTTGACGGCCCGGCGCTCCAACCGGACGATGCAGTCGGCGGCGCGCGGATGCATCAGTGGGCGAGCGCCCTTGGCGCCTATGCCTATGGAGATCTTGTCGCCGGCCTGCTGGACGACGATGTCGACAACGCGAAGGCGTCGGCGAAAGTCGCAGAACATTTTGCGATACTCGACAACGCATTGGGGGCACGATCGTTCCTGGCCGGCGATGGTCTCTCGATCGCCGATCTCTTCCTCGCGCCGATGCTGTCGTTCGCCGAGACGCGTTTGGGGGGGCATATCGCGAAGGATTTCCGCCGCTTGTCCGACTGGCGCGACCGCATGTGGGCACGCGACAGTTTTCGGGGAACTGCACCATGACTCCAACGCGCCGGGTATTGATGGTTCGCGCGTCGGCTTTGCTGTCAGTCGCGGTCGCGATGTGCGCTGTATGGTTGGCGGCGCCCGTTAGCGATGCGGCGTTCGCTTCGCCCACTCCTGCTTTTGCTGTGCATCGGTACGCAAACCCGGAATTCGCTCATCTGAACGCTTATGTCATTGAAACGCGACGCCATGTCGTTCTGATCGATGCCGGCGCGTCCGAGATCGACGGCGCGCGGCTTCGCGCGATGGTTTCGCGGATCGGCAAGCCCGTGCAGGCGGTCTTGCTGACGCATGGGCACATCGACCATTACGGCGGCATCGCGAGCGCCGTCGACGAGCATGTACCCGTGATCAGCGGTTCAGGCACTGCGCGGCAAGTCGCCGACTACGACGACCTCTATTTCGCACGCATCCCAACCGTCTTTCCCAAGCGCCGCCGGTTGCCTCAGCGTATTTTCGGACACGGCGAGTCGCTGACCGTCGACGGTGTCGCGTTCACGCTGCACGAACTCGGTCCGGGCGAGTCGTTTGCCGACGTTTGGTGGTCCGTGGAGGCGCGCGGAAGCAAGGCCGCGTTCATCGGGGATGTGGCGATGTACGGCATTCACGCCTTCTTTCAGTCGGGACGCTCGGCGGCGTGGCTACGCTCGCTTCATCTGCTGCAGAAACAGATGCCGGCCGACGCAGCCATCTTTCTCGGCCACGACACGGACCCCGTCGACAGTCCGCCGACGACGGACGGGTTGGGCAAGATTGCATGGCAGATCGCCTACATTGAGAGGTACCGCGAGGCGGTGCGCTCAATTGCGCAAGGTCGTGCTCACTTGAGTGGGGCTGATGTCGCGCGTGTCGCCGCGAAGATGAGCGGCATGCTACCGAAGGACCGGCTCGACTTCCTGCCCGCACTCGGGGCCAATGTGGTGGCTGCAGAGCTCGCGTTGGAAGCGGCCCAAGCGAACCTTGAAGTCAACCTGCAACGCCTGTTCGCGAATTGAGTGCGCAACGGTGACGATGGTTGGAGAACCATCCGCGCGTTCGGTACTGAAGCCGACGCGGCGTCTCGTAGCCTGGAACGAGGAGAATAGGCCCCGCGGGACAAAGTGCGGAATACTCACGATCACACGTGGCAACTCAGCGTTTCTCGCCCCTCATACATTCACACCTCAGTGCGCTCAGAACGCGCACCATCTGGTCCTGCAAATGGCTGCGCAGCATGAAGCCTGGAAGCATCGTGTCGTAGTTGACGTCGGCCACATAGCTGACACGCGTTGAGTTGCCGCCGTTCAGTTCAGTCAACCGCCACTCGCCCTCCGATCTCGACAGGTCTCCGGCAACGCGGGCAAAGCTGACGCGTTGGTTGGGCACGTACTCGGAGCGGAAGACCGTACGGACGTTCGGCAGCAACCAACCGGGCGACGAAACATGTTCGCGGATGTCCCAAGCGCCCGACGGATCCCGCTCAAGAATCCGGCATGACACCAATCCCGGCACGAACGTCGGCGCACGGTCGCAACTCGTCATGACGGGCCATACCTCGGCGGCCGGCAGCGCAATCTCAACGGCCGCCGTCACATGAACGCCGTCGCCGTCCGCAGCCTGCGAAACGGTCGCAATAGCCTCGCCGCGATCGACGTGGCTTTCCGGCCGAGCGGAGGGTTCCTCGCCGCTCGCAGCCGGTGCGCTCAAACCAGCGCACGCCAGCGATGCGGCTGCCAGCAACCGGGCAGCGCACACTCGCAGTCGCGTCAGCGTCACCATGCGTCTCCCAAGAAGCAGCTACATCGCATTGTGAACTGAGAGTGCGCGTGGTGGAAGTATTTCTTGGCGTTACTTGTATTAGCCCGGGCGGAGACGCTCCGGCACAGGACCGTTTTGCCGGTTTTGCCTTTGCGGGGAGCGGGGGCACTCGTCAGCAAAACGCCTCCGCCCGGAACCTGTCGTCTTCGATCTTCGGCGTCCTCCACAAGCGCCTACATTAAAATGGTGCGAGGCGTCCGCAAGCGATGCGAGATTCGCAGGAGAGACCCGAGCTCGCGATCAACGCCTCGCACCAGTTAGTTCGTTTGCAGAAGAGCGGCGGATGCGCGCCTCACGCAGTCGTGAAGCACGAAACTGAAATTCACTCGGAGACGCGAAGTCTATCCGCGCACGCCATTTACATATGCTGCCGTCAAATCGTGCCTTGGCGCGTCGAATATCCGCTCGCAATGACCGAATTCGATAAGCGTTCCCGCCAGATCCCTAACCCAGAAGAACGCTGCATAGTTCGCGATGCGCCGAGCCTGAGCCAGGTTATGCGTCACAATCACGACCGTGTAGCGCCCCCGCAAACTTTGAATGAGGCTTTCAACGGCCGCCGAAGACAGCGGATCGAGTGCGCTGCAGGGCTCATCCATCAGGAGCACGCGAGGCTCAAGCGCTATGGCGCGAGCGATACAGAGCCGTTGCTGCTGCCCCCCGGAGAGTGCGAGTGCGGGGGTGTCAAGCCGATCTTTCACCTCCGGCCATAGCCCTACGTCGACGAGAGCACGCTCAACGCGCTCCTCGAGTGTCGCCCTGTCCCGTAACCCGTGCTCGCGCAGCGGCATCTCGATGTTGCGGCGGATTGAGAGAGGAAACGGGTTTGGTTTTTGAAAGATCATCCCCACATGCCGCCGGAGCTTCTGGACGTCGGCGGAATGTTGCAAGACGTCGTTGCCATCCACCGTGATGCGCCCCCGCACGGCGCAACCCGGAATCAAATCCGTCAACCGGTTCAACGCGGAAAGCAGACTGGTCTTGCCGCAGCCTGAAGGCCCGATCAATGCCGTGACGCACCCACGATAGATATCGAGGTCGATGTCCCGCAGCGCTGCCTTGCCGCCGTAGCTCAGCGACAAACCCTCAACGCTGATCACGGGATCTTGCGTGCAACAGGGCGCCCCGGTCACCAAGGGACCCAAGGTGTAGGTCTCGACGGCCTCCGGGCGTTCCGTTTCGGAATCGTAGGTCCGCGCCACCGTCATGCGATCATCACTCTTCGTTGAAGGAACCGGTCAGCCAAGAAAAAAGCCGTGCTGTTCGCAAGCGTAAGAAGTGCGATGAGCACAAGTGCGGAGGCATAGGCGTTTTGATCCCCGCCAGCCACATTCATGGTGAGGTCGAAGATGTGAACGGAGATCGTGCGGCCTGAGTCCCAGATCGAGGAAGGCATCCGGTCGACGTATCCACTGGTGAAGATCAGTGCGGCCGTTTCGGCCATGGCGCGCCCTATGCCGAGCACGAGCCCTGCAACAAGCGCCGGGGAGGCCGCTGGGATCAGCACATGCCAAAGCACGGTCGCCCTGGACACGCCCAGAGCGGCCGCCCCCAGACGCCAATCGTCAGGCACCATCCGAAGCCCCTGCTCGATCGTTCGCACCATGAGGGGTAAAGCCATGCACGCCAGGGTCAGGCCACCTGAGAGGATTGAGTACCCGAAGCCGAGCCAAACGTTGAACAGCGCGTTGCCGAACAAGCCGAACACAATCGACGGCACACCGGCCAACACATCGAGGCTCAAGGTTGTCCAGCGTGCCACACGCCCGCCGGCAGCCGCAAATTCGGACAGCACTGCCGCGGTGCCGAGCGCAAGTGGCGCAGCGGTTATGACTGCGACCGCGACGACGGCGACCGTCGAAACCAAAATCGGTGCGATTCCACCGCCGCGTCCGGCATGTGTCGGCGGCGACACCAAGAACGTCCAGTCCAGGCGCGAGCCCCCTTGCCAGGCGATATCTCCGAGAACCCAGAGAAACACGGCTGCGACGATTGCCGCCGAGAGCCCAACGAACAGTTGAAGGCCGCGATTTCGGGCTCTGATGAGCATCGCGCGCCCGTCAATCATGGCCATGTCTCGCTGTGAGGCGAGCTGCCAACGCGGCGAGCGCGAACACGATGCCGATGAGGAACACTCCAGATACGAACAACCCTGCGCGGTGTTCGCCCGTGGCGTATGGAAGTTCGAGGGCAATGTTCGCGGTCAAGGCGCGGACGGGATCGAAAACGCTTGTAGGCGTTTGCACGACGTTCCCGCTGACCATCAGCACCGCCATGGTTTCACCAAGAGCGCGCGCGACCGCAAGCAGAATCCCTGCAGCGATGCTTGCGCGAGCGGCAGGCAGCGCAACGCCAAGTATCGTTGCCTCTCGCGAAAGTCCGAGCGCAGCGGCGCCAGCAAGGTAAGGTCGCGGTACCGCTGCGAACGCCGCCTCGGACGTCAAAGCTACCGTCGGAACAATCATCAGCGAGAGAACAAGGACGCCGGCGAGCAGACTTGCGCCAGGAGGCTGCCACGTTCCGATTAAGGGAACCACGACCGTTAGCCCCCAAAGACCGAGCACCACTGACGGCATGCCAGCCAGGAGAACGATGGTCCAGCGATAGAGGCGCGCGACCGAAGCAGGCGCGTAGAAGCGGCAGAAAATCGCCGAGGCGAGGCCAAGAGGCGCGGCGATGGCAATCGCTCCGGCCGCGAGCAAGATCGATGCGAAGAGCATCGGAAGCAGGCCGAAGTGTCCGGCTGTCGGATGCCAACTCTCATCGGTCAGGAAACGGATTGGTCCGATCTGAATCGCACCCGCCCATGCCTCGCGAACCAGAAACGCGATCAAAAGCCCGAGGATGAGCGCGACGATGACCGCCGTCACGCCGAGCAACCGCGCCAACGTGGCGTCACGGGCGGACGGGGACAAAGAACTGCTCTTCTACAATGTCCCGGACCTCACCCGACCGGGCAAAGTCGATGAAGTCTTTCACGCGGCCCTGGGGCTCCGTGGTCGTCACGAGATTGAGCGGGCGCGCGAGCGGATAGGTGCCGTTCCTGACGTTCTCGGTCGATGCGATAACGCCGCCGATGCCCAGCAACCTAATCGGGGCGCCGGCGCTTTGCTCGTACTCGGCAGTGCCGATTGAAACATATCCGATGGCTCCCGAAATCCCGGAGATCGTCTTGATGCCCTGCTGGTTATCGCCGATGATGATCGAGGGCTTGATGTCCGTTGCTTTGAGCCGGAAGTACTGAAGGAAGAGTTCGAGCGTCGAACGGCCCTCGGCCTTGTTGACGACCGTGATGGGGCCTGCACTCTTCGTCAGCGATCCCCAGTCGCGCGTCCTGCCGGAGAAGATGTCAACGATTGCGGTGTCGGTCAGGTTAGTGATCTGGTTGCTGCGATGCACGATAATTCCGATGCCGTCGCGCGCGATCTCGAAGGCGCGAAGATCGCGCTCATCGTTCTTGAGTGCGCGCGAGACCATGCCGATGTCGGCCGAACCAGCGCGGACGTCCGCAAGGCCACGGGCCGAGCCGCCAGCTTGCACGTCGACCCTGATGCTTGGATTGCGCGTCTCGTAACGCTTGCCGATCTCGGCGATCAGCGGCGCAACCGTGCTTGATCCCGTGACCACGATCTTCCGGTCGGAAGCCAGCGCCACTTGAGCGCAAATCAAGACCATCAGCGTTCCGGCAGCGATGGCCCAACCGGCGAATGTCGGTTTCTTCGTCATTTGGTCTCCGTAGGGGCGCGCAACGGCAGAAGTGACCGGCAGGGAACCGGACGCTCCAAAAACTCTATTCGACCCAAACGCAGATTCGTCGCGCCGGCTCACGGCAACGTGAACGCCCCTCACTCACGCAAGCGTGATGCCGGGTCAAGCGACCAAGATCAGTGCGCCGACGAACTAACCGGCAGGAAAGCGTGTCGCCGGCGCGCAGCGCACCGGCGGCATGCTTTCGCCACGATCAGTCGGGCTCGATGCGCCTTCGTGCCCGCATCCCTCATGAGGAGACTTGGAATGACGATACGTCTATCGCGACGCGGGGCCATTGCATCGGCGGCGCTATGCGCGGCGCTCTTGACCACAGCACCGGCGGCCATCGCGGGCGAACTTGATGCCTATTTCAAGACGAACAACCCAGCCTCTGCGACAATTGTCGATCACAGCGCCTGGAGCGCCTTTCTTGCGAAGCACGTCGTCAAGTCGCCGGACGGAATCAATCGCGTCGCATACGGGCGTGTGGCTGCCCCCGACAAGCAGGCGCTGAAGGGCTATATTCGCGCCCTTCAATCCGTGAAGGTCACGTCGCTGAAGAGCGATGAGCAGCGTGCGTTCTGGGCAAATCTTTACAACGCCGTCACGATCGACGTCATCCTCACGCACTATCCCGTGAAATCGATCAAGGACATCTCGTTGGGCGGAAGTCTGTTCTCGTCCGGTCCCTGGAAGAAGCCGCTCGTCACCGTCGAGGGGCGTCAGTTGTCGCTCGACAACATCGAACATGACATTCTGCGAAGGGTGTGGCGCGATCCGCGCGTTCACTACTCGGTGAACTGCGCGTCGATCGGTTGCCCGAACCTGATGACCGCCGCCTTCACCGGCGCCACGCTGGATGCGATGCTGACGCAAGGGGCGCGCGATTACGTGAACCATCCACGGGGCGTGTCGGTTTCAGGGACGCAGGCTCGCTTGTCGAGCATCTATTCCTGGTTCAGCGAGGATTTCGGGAACCAAGCGCAACTGCTTCAGCACCTCAAGGCCTATGCCGCGCCGCCACTGAAGGCTCAATTGGACCGCGTAACCGCGATCGCCGGCTACGATTACGATTGGTCCTTGAATGATGCGAAGTGACGCGGCCATGGAAGCGAACAGTCCGCCTGCAAAGCGCCGCGCGTCTTCGCTCGGTCGCACAATTCCGCTGCTTGTCCTTGCGGGCGGTCTGGTGGCGTTCTTCGTGCTCGGGCTCGACAAGTATCTGACGCTCGATCTTCTCAGGGACAACCGAGAAACCTTGAAGTCCTGGGTGGCCGACAATGCCGCACTGGCTGTCGTGGCGTTCATTGCGGCCTATGTCGTGGTTGCCTCCTTCTCTTTGCCTCTGGGCACGCTCCTGAGCGTGACAGGCGGCTTCCTGTTCGGGAGCCTCTTTGGAACGCTGTGGATTGTGATAGGCGCAACTGTGGGTTCGACCCTCTTATTCCTTGTCGCCAAGTCGGCACTCGGTGAACCATTGCGCCGGCGTTTCGCCTCGCAGATTGGCGGGATGGAAGAGGGGTTCCGAGCCAACGCGTTCAGCTATCTTCTGCTTCTGAGGCTCGTTCCGTTGTTCCCGTTTTGGCTCGTCAACCTCGCGCCCGCGTTCTTAGGCGTTTCGCCGCTGACCTTTGCGGTCACGACGCTCGCGGGGATCATTCCGGGCTCGTTCGTCTTCGCCAGCATCGGCAATGGGCTCAATGCGCTGTTTGAGGCGGGCGCACACCCGGATCTCAGCTTGATCGGGCTCGTGTCGCGTCCCGATTTCTACATCCCGATTGTCGGTCTCGTGACCCTATCTTTGATTCCCATCATCTACAGAACGATCGCGACGCGGAAACAAAATCGTGGCTGAACGCTTGGGCGCAGACATCTGCGTCATTGGCGCCGGGTCGGGCGGGCTCGCGCTCGCCGCCGGCGCCGCTCAACTTGGCCGGAGGGTGGTCCTGATCGAGCGCCACAAGATGGGCGGGGACTGCCTCAACTTTGGCTGCGTCCCGTCGAAGTCCCTCATCGCCGCGGCGCATCATGCCCACGCCGTCCGTCGGGCGCAGGCGTTTGGAATCGATACGTCCGAGCCGAAGACCAACTTCGCCCGCGTGATGCAGCACGTGCATGGCGTCATCGCAGCCATCGAGCCAAACGACTCGGTGGAGCGCTTTGAGAAACTCGGGGTCAAAGTCATCAAGGCGCACGCTCAATTCGTGGGTGATCGAGAAGTGGAGGCAGGCGCCTATCGGGTCACAGCGCGTTACTTCGTCCTTGCGACGGGTTCCTCGCCGCTCAAGCCCCCCATCCCCGGCCTCGATCAGACGCCGTATCTCACGAACGAGACGGTATTCGACAACAACGTGCTGCCGAAGCACCTGATCGTCATCGGCGGCGGCCCGATCGGTGTCGAGATGGCGCAAGCGCATCGCCGGCTCGGCGCGCGCGTCACGCTGATTGAAGCCCGCCGCATCATGCCCAAGGACGATTCCGAGGCTGTCGCCGTCGTTCGCGGCTCTCTGCTCAGAGACGGCGTCGTTATTCTCGAGGACTCGGCCGTCACGTGGGTCGGACCGGACCCAAACGGCGTCGCCGTGACCGTATCGCGCGAGGGCAAGAGCGAAGTCATTTCCGGTTCGCACATGCTTCTTGCGGCTGGGCGCGCACCAAATGTCGAAGGACTTGGTCTCGACGTCGCAGGCGTCAAATATTCGCGACGCGGTATCGCGGTTGACAGTGGCCTACGTACGTCCAACAGCCGCGTGTTCGCAATCGGCGATGTGGCGGGCGGCCTCCAGTTCACGCACGTCGCCGGCCATCATGCCGGCCTCCTCATTCGACGCCTTCTGTTCAAACTGCCCATCAAAGTCGACTCGGCGGCCATCCCCTGGTGCACCTACACCGACCCTGAACTCGCGCATGTGGGTTTGAATGAAACGCAAGCGCGTGAGCAGGGATTGAGGGTCTCCGTCGCCCGGTGGCCGCTGCACGAAAACGACCGCGCGCAGGCGGAACGCAACACGGAGGGATTCGCGAAGGTCGTTGCGGCCAACGGAAGAGCTGTGGGCGCTACGATCGTGGCGCCGCATGGGGGCGATCTGATCTTGCCTTGGGTCCTTGCCATCTCACAGCGCACGAAGTTGAGCGCGATGGCGGGGCTCGTCGCGCCGTACCCGACAATGAGCGAAGCATCGAAGCGCGCCGCCGGAGCTTACTTCACACCACAGTTGTTCTCGGCACGAACGCGCACTTTGGTACGCGCCCTTTCATGGCTGGGTTGAGGCGGCACCGCTCAGCCCGCGCAACAGGGCAGCTTGCGCACATCCCGGTCGAATCCTTGCGCCGCAAGTCGCACGCCCTCAACAGTCGTCAGGTAAGGAAAGATCGTGTCCGCAAGGTCCCTGACGGTCATCCTTTGTTTGAGCGCGAGCACCAGGGTTTGAATGGAGTCGCCGCCCTCATGCGCCAAAATCTGCCCGCCAAGCAGCCGGCCGGTCCGGGCGTCCGCGACGAGCTTGATCAGACCACGCGTGTCGCGCGCGGCCAGCGCGCGAGGAACTTGGTCGAGCCCGATTGACGACGTCTTGATCTCATACCCAGCCGCCTTCGCTTGCGCCTCGGTCAGGCCCACACCGGCAACCTGGGGATCAGTAAAGACAATCCATGGCATCGCGCAATTGCTGTACACTTCGGTGTCATCGTTCAGCGCGTTTTTCGCCGCGATCTTACCGCCATAGGCCGCCATGTAGACGAACTGGTCTTTGCCGGTGACGTCGCCTGCGGCGTAGATGTTCTTCCGCGATGTTCGCATCCGATCGTCGACCGTGATGTAGCCGCGAGCGTCCTGAACGACGCCGGCTTCGGGGAGGCCAAGATGCTCGACGTTCGGACTCCGCCCAGTCGCGACCAACAGGCGGTCTGCTTCGATCTCGTCGCCGTGCGACAGACGAAGCCTCACGCCGCGCCTGGTTTTCCGGCAGGCCTCGTACGCCACCCCGCTGTGGACGCGAATGCCCTCGTCGCCAAGCACTTTCGCAAGCGCGGCGGAAACCTCGGGTTCGGCCTGTGGCAACAAGCGCGTGCGGCACACGATCGTTACGTCCGTTCCCATCCGGGCCATCATTTGCGCCAACTCGGTTCCGATGAAGCCACCGCCGACGACAATCAGACTCTCGGGCTGCTCTTCAAGCTCAAGCAACGACGTGCTCGTCAGGACAGG
The DNA here is from genome assembly GCA_964561925.1 of uncultured Flavobacteriaceae bacterium. Taxonomy (GTDB): domain Bacteria; phylum Pseudomonadota; class Alphaproteobacteria; order Micropepsales; family Micropepsaceae; genus SZUA-430. The sequence continues at coordinate 128,221 of CAZLRW010000001.1, read as the reverse complement.
AACCTCACTCAACCCGGGGATTGAGGGCACGCCGGGCCGCGCGCCCGTCGCGATGACGATCTTTGGTGCACGGACCAACCGGCCGGCGATGGTGACCCCGCCGCCGGTGAGCCGCGCCGAACCTTCGAGGTACGAAATGCGACCGTAGCTGGACAATATGTCGACGTATTTCTTCTGGCGCAGACTCGCGACGAGCTCGTCCTTGGCCGCAACAAGCCGTCGCCACTCCACGACTCGCGCCTCACCCGCAAGCCCGTCGAACCTTGTCGCGACAGGCGCCGCGTGAAGCGCCTCGGCCGCCCGGATCATGGTTTTGGACGGCACGCAACCGACGTTGACGCAGGTGCCCCCTATCGTCCCCTGTCCGATCAGGGCGACGCGCGCGCCGGCCTCCGCCGCCGTGATGGCGGCCGAGAAGCCTGCCCCTCCCGCACCGAGGACGGCCAAGTCATAGCCCCAGGCCGCCGAGCCCGCGGTAGAGCAGTCGCTCAACGCTCACCTCCGCTGTTGATGCGCGCCCTGCGTCGCCATAACGCGTAGATCGTCAACGCGACGAAGAAGATGAGAGCCGGAATGAGGACGACATCGAGATAACCGACAAGCGCGGAAGGCCCCACGACGCCCAGCAGAACGACCAGAACCGGCGTAAAGCAACACAACGCGGCGATGATTGTACCGCCAACGCCGGGGCTGAGAAGAGAACGATCGCTCATTCGTCAGTTGGACGCCAGCCGTGCGGGATAGCCCGCATTGGTCGACGCAGCCGCGATCGCCTCGACCGTTGTGACCGAAGGATCGAAAATGACGGTCGCCGTCTTGGCCTTGAAGTCAATCTCGACCGACTTGACGCCCGGCACCCTCTGCATGGCTGTTTTGACGGTCACCGGGCAGAGCGCGCAGGTCATTTTCTCCACGATGAACGTGACCTTTTGCTTCGCCGCGGCGACTTTCAGTGTCGGTTCGGAAGTGAAGCTCGGTGTCGGCGGCGCGGCGATCAGCGCCCAAGCCAACGCGCCTGCGAATGCGAACAAGGCAATTGTCATTTTCACCTCCTAGTAGAATAGCGGCGCCCACCAATCGATGGTGACGGACAGCCCAACCAAGACAGCTGCCAGCCAAAGCGCCGCCTTTGTGATGAGCGGCGCCTCGGGTCGCGCGCAGTAGGAGCCGTCCGCACAGACCTGCTTGGGCCTGAAATAGACGAACCAGAAACCCAGCCCAACGAACACGGATGTAACGGCAGCGAGCGCGGGCTTGTAAGGCTCGAGTGCAGTCAGCGTGCCGACCCACGCGCCCGACACTCCCAAGAGAACAAGTACCAACGGCACGACACAGCAAGACGACGCCAATAGGGCGCCGGCGACACCAAGACCGGCGAAGACACTCTCGCGCCAGCCGGCATCGGACGCCGGGGTCCCCTCACGCGCGACCGCAGTGTGTTGATCCGAATCCAAAAATGTCACTGCTCGATTGACGACGGCTGAGATGCTACGGTCTGTAGGAGCTACAGGCTCAAGGGGTAAGTTCGACATGCGTAATCACGTTTCCGGGAAGCCGATGCTACGCGCCGAACTCGCGCGTAGAACCGGCTGCAACCTCGAAACAATCCGCTACTACGAACAGATCGGTCTCTTGCCCGATCTGCGCCGCACGGATCGCGGGTATCGGCTGTACGACGAGAAGCAGGTGTCCCGCCTTCGGTTCGTTCTGCGGGGCCGCGAACTCGGCTTCGCGGTTGCGCAAATCCGCGACTTGCTCGGTCTCATCGATGGCGGCCGCGGCACCTGCGCGCAGTTTAAGGACTGCGCCGAAACGCACTTGGGCGACGTGCGTGCAAAGATCGCCGATTTGAAGCGGATCGAGAAGGTGCTCTCTGCGGCGGTGCGCCAATGCAGCGGCAAGAAAGTGCCGGAGTGCCCGATATTTGAGGCGCTGTCCTCATGACGTCGCACAGACCGAACGCGAATAGCGCCAGTTTCACTTGCCGCTACAGCTGCCGCCGCCGAGCACGCAGAATTTTGCGCAGTGGGGGTGGTTGAGCTTCACCGGTGATAGCGCGTCGGACAGATTCGGCCCGAAGTCGAAGCGTTTGTCGTAAGGCAGCAGCGTACAGGCAACCACGCTTGGTTCGGCGGCACCGCGCCGCTTCACGATCATCCGGCTGGTGGCGCACATCATGTCGCCGGGCCGCTTTCCCAGTATTGTCCAGCATCCTTCGGATATTTCGGGGACCGGCGCTGCTTCATCCATTTCGGGGAATAGCACCAACGCCTCCGGATCGCGAGGGTCGATATCGATCCTGGCCTGCGCGAAGAGTTTGGCATAGCCCTCGCGCATGGGCCCCTCAGCATCGCCCCAGCGAAGGCGGCCGGCGACGCTCACGCGAAATCGGTTGCCCGTGAGCCATTTCAACCCGCGCACAGCGATGTCAAAGCTCTTGCTGCCTCGTTCCTCGTCGTGGAGCTCGGCTCGCCAGTGGTCCAGACTGACACGAAGCGCCAAACGATCCGCAAACCGGGCGTGCAGGGAAAGCAACGCACTTTGCACGCGGGCCCGCATCATCGGCCGCATCGCATTCGTCAGCACCAATGCCTCATGTCCCCTCGTGAGAGCCGTTTCGAGCAACTCGCTCATTGCCGGGTTCATGAAGGGCTCTCCTCCCGTGAATCCGATGAGGCGAGGCGTCTGCCGAAGCCGCGCCGCTTCATTCAAAACCTGTACGAGATCGGATGTCGTAAAATAGCTCAGCCGATTGTTGAGCGGCGACGACTCAATGTAGCAGTTGACGCACTCGATATTACAGAGTGTCCCCGTGTTCACCCATAGCGTGTCGAGCTTTCCGAACGACACTACGGCGCGCCGCTCGCCTTTGACCGTCCGGTCCGGATTCTCGAATTGCGACACCCTTTTTTGGCGGGCGACCGCATGATCGATTTTGATCTCTTGCATAGGTAGCTGTTCGTTGGCTGAAAGCGCGTGGTAGCGTGCGCTCACGTTGTCGTGATTGTATCGCCGCCTACTCCCCGTCCGCGGGCAGCAAGCGCAGCAGTCCGGCATAGCCGCCCTCGCGGATGCGACGACCGGCCACTTGGAAATAGTTCTCATCCGCCGAAAGGCCCAATCCCTCGACGTAACGGTTCATGAAGTTGAACAGCGCGCAAACGGCCACGGCATCGTGGATCGCGGCGTCGTCCCAACCGGCGTCGCGAACGGCGGCAATGTCTCCCGGACCGACGCGGGAAGGCAGCGTCGTCAGCTTGCGGACAAGCTGGAGGATCGGCCGCAGCCGCTCGTCGACAGGCGCACTCTCCACGTCTTTAACTAGCGCCTGAACGAGCCCCTCAGACACGCCGAGCGCCTCAGCGGTCACGGTGTGAATGCCGTGGCAGTAAGTGCACGCGTTCAGCCCGGACACATAGGCCGCGATCAATTCGCGCTGCGACCCGCTCAGCGGCGAACGGCCTCGCATGAGCGCCTCGTGATAGCGGATAAGGTGACGTGCCGTCCCTGGGAAAGCCTTGAACACGTCGAGCAGAACGCCGTTGCTTGGAATGAGATTCAGGAACGCCATTCGAACTCCTCTCTATGTGCCGATTGTTTGCGGATGTTGCGGGTCCCACCTAACCGTATGGTGGTCGAACCCATTCGCGATCGTTGGCTTTACGATCTCGAAGTATGGCGACACGTCAAAGTCGCGCGGGACGAACAGGCTGTGGTGTCGAACGCGCAAGAGTTCCTCGACGCATGCGGGACAATCCTCGGTCGGAGCGCTGATCGTGGCAATGTCGGGAAGTACCGGATAGCGAATCGATTGGAACGCTTGCGCGATCAATGTCGAGCAGATCGCCCGCGTCGGGTCTCCGCTTCCGAGCGCGATCATGCGCCGCCGCCAACCGACCGGCACGGGTGGCGTCGGCACGAGGTAACGCAATAGATCGACGATGTTTTTGAGATCGTATTTGTGCCCCAGCCGGCTCACCGCGAAGCCAGTGAGGGCTTCCGTCTCCCGCGAACTAAGACCGACCGGCCGGCAGACCCGGCAGTGATAGCCACGAAACGCTCCGATTCCGACCGCTCGAACCCCGTCGACGGCATCCGCTTCGATGAAGTACGGCCCGCCGACGCGCGACGGCAATTCGCCCACGAACAACGCCGCATGCGACCAAGTGGATTGCGTAAGGTACTTGATCGCAACGCTGACGCGGCTGCTGCCTTCGACCAGAAGCACGTCTCCCGGCCGGAGCACCTTGCGAAGTTGCTCGGTGTCGGTGGCGGGCGACGAACTATGCGCGTGGCCGGGGCTGGTGAGGAACTCTGCCAGGAGTCGTCCAAAACGGTTTAGCATCCCGGTCGGCAGCCTCGTTGCGCGTCACCGCCTCAGCAACAGCCGTTCGAAATTCCGTCGTCCGCGAACGGCATCACCGTCCCGCATCCCGGAAAAATGCCGTGGTGACGATCGCCGTTGCCGACGACTTCGAAGTACGGCGCAAATCTCGTGCGCGTCAGCATGCTCAGTGTGTTGCCGCACACCGGCGTGACACGGCCAACTTCAAAGCGATGATGCGCGTCAAGCCTCCAAGCGTCCTCTGCGCCGTCGATACCGCCGCGATAGATCACTGCCTGCCCATAATCTTCGCATGCGCCCTCCAGATCGCCGAGTTTGAACAAGCGATAGGTCGCAGAAAAAAAGCGAGCGGCGCCCGCCTTTGCCTTGAGGACCGGATCGGAAATATGGATCTCGTGCGATGTGACCAGCCTCGGGTCGGCGAAGCCTGCCCGGCGAGCCAAGGTTAGAAAATCGTTCCAATAGAGCGCGCCGCCAATGCACTCGGCGTGGAGCACGGGATCCAGGGTGACGGCGGTCGGCAACCGCCGGTCGGAGTACACATCCGAGAAGTAAAACTCACCACCTTCCCTGAGCAGGCGGTGGACCTGCCCAAACACCCGCTGTTTGTCCGGTGACAGATTGACCACACAGTTCGACACGACAACGTCGGCCGTTCCGGCCGCGAGACCGAGCTCGTCAAGCGCCTCGATGTAACCCTCTACGAAAGTCACGTTGGGTTGGCGGTAACCGAACTTGTCCGTATGCCACGCCACGTGCTTGCGCGCGACCGCGAGTTGCTCTGCAGTCATGTCGACGCCCGTCACCTGCCCCCGGCTCCCGACCAGGCGCGAAAGGAGGTAGGCGTCGCGTCCGGCGCCACAGCCGAGGTCGACGACGGCCGCACTGTCGAGAACATCCGGTGCGATGAGCCCGCAACCGTAGAACTTCTCCTTCACCTCATCATGAATGTCGGCCAGCAGGGCTTGCAGGCGGGCCGGCGGAGCTGTCGGAACGCAGCATGCTGTCGTCCTGAGGTCGGTCGACGTCTTGAGGATGCGGCCGTAATAGTTCTTAAGATTCTCGACGCTCATTGACCGCCCCTCCTGAAGGCGTGATTCGTGTGTCCGCGGCATAGCTCTTCGGACTATTTCATTCTTCGTTGCGGCGTCGCATTAGGTTGCGCGTTCACGCGGTCGTGATACCGTTCAACGTGGGTGCGACGATAGGTTTTGCGCGCGAAATGCGCGGTAAGCACTGTATGTGGCGACGACGAACGGCACGCAGTAGGTGAGCGCAAGCTTGCCCCAATTCAGGGGCGGTCCGGCGGGAAGGACCGCGTCGCCCTGGTTGATGAGGTTCAGCGCGGTGCCGACCACGAGTGCGATCTTCAATGACTCCACGAGGTGCGGATAAGCGACCGCGCGCCGTGCCGCCGCCAAATCAAGAGCCATAGGTTCGCCTCGTATGCACGCGTCAGCCTTTCTCGAATGTGGGCAAGGTAAGGCAAGGGGACCCTTCGATCCAACAGCGCGATCACACTCGCGTGATGGCGCGCCCCCTTTTCCACATCGCCGCCGAATAGGTTGAAGGAGCTTTGGTCTCAGCGCGCGGCACCCATCGCGAGACGGAGCGCGGCATTTTCGCTGTGAGGTTCGCAACGTGAGTATCGGCATGAACCTTTGCCGCCAAATTCCCGACGTGCTCGTCGCTTCGCTGCAAGAGGCATTTCCCGCGGTCGCCCGTCTTACGGGCGAACGCTTGTTCGCTCTCGTTGCCGCTGAGTTCATTAGCAGCCGACCGCAGCCTCAGCGCAGTTTGTTCGACGTAGGACCAACTTTCCCGGAGTTCCTGGCGCGTCACCCATGCTCTCAGAGCCGAACCTACCTGCGCGACCTGGCGCAGTTGGACTGGTTCGTTCATGTCGCTCGTCAAACCGCCGAGCAAAGTGGCTCCTCGACGATCGAGCGGGGTTTGCCGAACGACATCAAGCTCCTCAAGTCTCACTTCCCCATCGATCTCATTCGGCGTACCGCACTGGATCGAGCTCGCTCTCAAGTCGAACCGGCGGAAGATGAAACAAGGTTGGTGATCTATCGATCGAACGGCACCGTCTGCGTCGAGCGCCTGCGCGAAGCGCCGTATCGCTTCCTCGAAGCGACTGCGCGGGGCGCCGGACCGTTGGTCGCCGTCGCAGAGGCAACACAAGTCGATCGACGCTATTCACTCGGCAGCGGCATTCCCGCGAGTGTCCTGTCGCGCCTGTTCTGCTCGAAGCTGAAATAGGAGACGCCAATGACCGTCGTCCTCGCTTGGAGTGGTAGACGGCCGCGCACCGACGTTCGCGCTTGCGCCTTTCACAATGCGGAAACGTCATTGGTCGATGAGGTTGTGGGGTGACAGTGTCAACGGTCGAACTGCAATCCGTGAGTTGGCAAACAACGGTGCGCGCTGCTAGGCTCCCCGCGGGGTCTATGCGAGCCCGAGGGGAACCGCACGGAATGCTCGAAGAGCAAGAGGCAGTCGGCGACCCGAGACCCGCTCGTTGGGCGAGGCTTATGGGCAGCGCGCAACGGGGAAACCAACAGGCATATGCGCAGATTCTCCGCGAGATAAGCCCGTTCGTTCAGGCCTTGGCGCGGCGATACCATTCGGACCCCGAAACGGTCGAAGACGTCGTTCAAGACACGCTGCTGACGGTTCACCGCGTGCGCCACACTTATGAAGAGGGCCGCTCCGTCCATGCATGGGTCGCCGCCATTGCGAGACGGCGCGCGATCGACATGCTTCGATCCTCTCGCAGGCACAAGGCCGGCGCGGAGCCGATCGATCTGCACGATCGCGCCGACGAAAGGGCCAATCACGCCGACGCGTTTGCGCATCGTGAGCAAGTCTCGGTTGCGCTGCAGTCGCTGCCTTCGTCTCAGCGTGAAGCGATCCGGTTGATCAAAGTGGAGGAGCACTCGCTCGAAGAAGCCTCACGCATATCGGGGCAATCGGTCTTTGCGCTCAAGTCACTCGTGTACCGCGGCATGCGAAACTTGAAGAACCGGATTGCGGGAGAGCAAGATGGTTGAGAGCCGAGATCGCCTCATTGAGCGCATTGCGGCGCATGGGGTCCCGGTCCGTCCGCTAGGCCCGCCGCTGACGGCAGCTCTCCTGTGGCTCATTGGAATATCGGGCGCACTGGCGGTCGTCGCGGCCGGCGTCGGCACGCTCTCGATGTTCGTCGGCCGGCTCGGCGACCCGCAGTTCCTACCGACCTGGATCGCCAGTGGCGCGACCGGGGTGCTTGCAACGATCGCGGCTTTCGAGCTCAGCCGCCCCGATCGTCGCTGGCACTGGGCCCTTCTGCCGTGGCCGGCGGTGGCGGCCTGGCTTTGGTATACAGGCTACAGCTGCTTTCAGAGCTGGATCGTCAAGGGGCCGGACGGTTTCCTTCCGGGCGAGAGCGCGATGTGTTTCGCGTTTGTGCTGATGCTCGGAAGCGCGCTTGGCGCAGCGCTCTTGCTCGCGCTTCGGCGAAGCTATCCGGGCCATTTGCGTTGGTTCGTGGTGACGTTGGGCGTCGCCACCGCGTCGATCGCCGCGACAGCTCTGCCTCTCTTTCATAGCGTCGACGCCACTTACCTGGACCTTGCCGCTCACGTGGCCGCGACGGCGCTCGTCATTCTTCTCTTGGATCGCGGTTCAGCGCGAACTCTCAACACATAGCCCGAGTTCGTTCGATCGAGTTCGGTTTCGCGTATCACTCTGTCGGGAGCTTTGACATGTCGAACAGCAGCACTCTCTTCGAGGCGCTGATGAGCCAGCCGGCGCCACTAAGGGTGTGGCTGATCTGGTTGGGCGCGATGAATCTGATAGTCCCGCTGGCGTTCATTCGTAACGTCGAGGCGCGGGTCATCGTTGCGGCTTTTGTGGCAAATGCCGTCTTCATGAACCTTCTGTTCGACCGTATGGGATATGGCCCGCATCTTGGTCTTTCGCATGTGATTTTCTGGACGCCTCTCTTGCTGTGGCTGACGACTCGCTTGGAGTCGATCGCAGCGCGAAGCCGCGCCTTCCTTACGTATGCGTTCGCTCTCATCGTGACGAATGGCATCTCGCTTGGTATCGACTATGTGGACGTATTCGTCGCCTTTAACATACTGTGATGCGGGTGCCCCATGGCGCCAACGGGCATAGCGGTATTCGCAAAGGCGCCAATTGCAGGCTTCGCCAAGACGCGGCTGATACCGAGCCTCGGTGCGGCTGGCGCCGCGTCGCTGCAGCGCCAACTGATCGAGCGATCGGTGCAGACCGCCGTTGGCGCCGCGCTGGGCTCGGTTTCGTTATGGTGCGCACCCGACGCTGAGCACGATGCGTTTACGGATCTCGCCGCACGCTATGATGTCCGTCTTTACCAGCAAGTGGCCGGCGACCTTGGCAAACGCATGCAGCACGCGTTTAAAACACTCACGACAAACGGGCCGACGCTGTTGATGGGAACGGACTGCGCGGTGATCACCGCTGCCCATCTGCAGCATTGTGCCAAGTTGTTGTCGCGGACGGATGCCGTTGCCCTGCCTGTTGAGGATGGAGGGTACATTCTGTTGGGCCTCCGCCGAGCATCGCCACACCTCTTCGCCGGCATCAGCTGGGGCACCGCCACCGTCATGGCCGAAACCCGTGCCAGAGCCAAAGCCGCGAGCATCGACTTGGTGGAGCTTGAGCCCCTTTGGGATATCGACATCCCCGAAGACTACAATCGTGCCGTCGCGCAAGGCGTCCTCTGAAGCAAGAGGCCCTGATGTGTGTTCATCACAAAGGCGGAAGGACGTCGGGCGACTTTGGGAGCACAATGAGGATCGCTCGGATGGAATTCGCGCGACCTTCAAGACGCGTATGCTACTCAGTCGCAGCAGGCGCGCAAAACGCGGCTGGGCAATGGTTCGGGCATCCACTTCATCGAGGTCTCGGGCGTGTTCGACGCGGCGAGGATCGGACCTTTCGACGCAAGCCGGGACGTCGCCTATCAGATGCCGACATGCGCCTTGCGCGAACCATTTCCCGGAGCCGAACCATAGACACGGAATTTGCCGACCGTCACAGCGGGCGCCGCTCGCGGCTCCGCCCGCGTAACGCTCGCAAACGGGTCACAATTCCGGGAGTTTTCACCCTTCCAGGCGTTAATCGTCACACAAGCGGCAGGTGATAGACTAAATTGGTGATCATGCGACGCTTGGCGAAATCCTTCAGGATGGTTTTGGGCATGCTGCTGACGGCGGCGTTGGCGTTGAGCCCCGCCTTCGCGTTTGCGGCGCAGCCGATGCGCTCCTCCGGCGAAGCGATAGCCGCGCACGGCGATGCGCCCTGCGATATGCCTTGCGACGGTTGCGGCGACGGAGCGCCGATGTCGTCGTGCGTGGTAGCCTGCCTGGGATTGACGGCCGCGATGCCACCGGTCGCGACCGTCGCCATGCCGGTCGTTCGCGCGATGCGCGCAGAAGTCCCGTCGAATGTCGTTCTCGCCGGCCGCGAACGCGAGCCGGATAAGCCGCCTCCCCGAACCGTCCTTGCTTGACCGATCCGACCTTCGCGCGGGGAGTTCTCGCGCGGAGTTTGCCGACATTCACGCAAGGAACTTCCGACATGAACTCGCCTCACACGCTGGCCCGCACGGCCACGGCCGTCGTCGCCGCATTTCTGCTGCTCGTCGCCTGCGGTTCGCCGAAATCGCCCTATGTGTTCTCCGCCATGACAAGCGAGATCACGATGGAGGGCGAGGCGATCCTCGACGTGCGTCTGGTCCATGAGCCGACCGGCAAGCCGGTCGAGAACGCTGTCATCTTCGAAACGCGCTTCGACATGAGCCCCGACGCGATGGGTGCCATGACCGCGCCGGTCGAGGCGCAAGGCTCGCCCACCCCCGGCGTGTATCGCTTCAAGGTCACCCCCACGATGGCCGGCCGCTGGGCCCTAACGTTGAGCGCAAAAGTGCAGGGTGTCGACGAGACGATCACCGGCACCGTCGTCGTCACGGCGAGCTGACCATGCGCAAGCCAATAGTCTGGCTCGCGGCCGCGTTCGCGCTGGCCGCGGCTGGCGGCGTCGCCTGGTGGCTCTGGCCGTCGCATGTGCCGCATCGCGAGGAAGCGTCCACGTCGAACACCGGACGCATCCTCTATTATCAAGATCCGTCGGGCGCGCCGGACTACTCGGCGGTGCCGAAGAAGGATGCGCAGGGCCGCGACTACATCCCCGTGCGCGCGCCCGGCGAGGCGAAGCAGGCCGAGGACCGCAAGGTTCTCTACTACCGCAACCCGATGGGCCTCGCCGACACCTCACCCGTGCCGAAGAAGGATTCCATGGGGATGGATTATATCCCCGTCTACGCGGACGAAGCCACGGACGAACCGGGCACCGTGAAGGTCAGCCTCGATCGTGTGCAGCGCTTGGGCGTGCGCACCGTGAAAGTCACCCGCCAGGCGATGAGCGAGACCGTGCTGCTCTCGGGCACTGTCACGGCCGACGAACGCAAACTCGGCGTCGTGGCGCTGAAATTCCCCGCAAACGTCGTGAAGCTCCACGTCGCGGCGACCGGCGAGAAGGTGCGCAAAGGCCAGCCGCTGTTCGATATCCAAAGCCCGTTCCTCCTGAGAGAGGAACTCGACCTCGCGCTCGCGCTGAAAGCGCGCGATGTCGCTACAGATCAAGGCGGCGTCGTGGCCAGTTCGAACGCGCGCAGCATCAAGGCGGCGCGCGAACGCCTGCGCCTCTACGAAGTGCCGGAAGCAGAGATCGAACGTTTGATCCGAACGCGCGTCGCGACCGGCGCCGTCACTTGGCGCGCGCCGCAGAACGGTGTTGTCATCGAAAAGCCAATCGTCGCCGGCATGCAAGCAGAACCCGGCGCAACGCTCTACCGCTTGGCCGATCTTTCGAACATCTGGGTCATCGCCGAAGCGCCTGAGAACGCGCTCGCGATCGCCAAGCCAGGCGCAGCCGCGCGCATCACGCTGAACGCATTCCCGGGCAAGACGTTCGAAGGCAAAGTGACGTTCGTTTACCCCGAAGTGTCGATGACGACGCGCACCGCAAAGGTGCGCATCGAGTTGGCGAACCCCGAGGGCGTGTTGCTCCCTGGCATGTTCGCCTCGGTCGAAGTCGCGAGCCCGCCGGCGCCAGCCGTCCTCGCCGTACCCGACAGCGCGCTCATCGATTCCGGTGCGCGCCAAGTCGTTCTGATCGCGCGCGGCGAGGGACGTTTCCAACCGCGCGCCGTCACAGCTGGCCGCCGCGCAAACGGCATGATCGAAATCGCCTCGGGCCTCAACGGCGACGAAGAGGTCGTGACCTCCGCCACGTTCCTGATCGACGCCGAAAGCAACTTGCGCGCGGCGCTGCAGACGTTCACCGCGGAGCAAAAGCCATGATCGCCGGGATCATCCGCTGGTCGGCGCGCAACCTGCTGCTCGTGCTCGTCGCGACAGCGCTCAGCGTCTTTGCCGGTGTCTACGCGCTGATCACCACGCCAGTCGACGCGATCCCCGATCTCTCCGACACACAGGTCATCATCTACACGGAATATCCGGGCCAGGCCCCGCAGGTGGTCGAGGATCAGGTCACCTATCCGCTGACGACCGCGATGTTGAGCGTGCCGAAGTCGCGCGCCGTGCGCGGTTTCTCCTATTTCGGCGTCAGCTTCGTCTACGTGATCTTCGAGGACGGCACCGACCTCTACTGGGCGCGCAGCCGTGTGCTCGAATACCTGAATGCGGCCGCACGCCGCCTGCCCGCCGGCGTCACGCCGTCACTCGGGCCGGACGCGACCGGCGTCGGCTGGGTCTATCAATACGCGATCGAGCACCCGACACTGAGCCTTGCCGAGACCCGCACGCTGCAGGATTGGTATGCGCGCTTCGCGGCGGCGAAGGCGGACGGCGTGGCCGAAGTGTCGAGCGTCGGCGGACTCGTCAAGCAGTACAACGTCGTCGTCGATCCGAAGCGCCTGCTCGCGCTAGGGCTGACGCTCGACGACGTGCGCAAGGCGATCGCAGGCTCGAACCGTGACGTCGGCGGCCGCGTCGTCGAACTCAGCGAGACCGAACACGCCGTGCGCGGCCGCGGCTATCTGAAGAGTGCCGCCGACATCGAAGCGATTGCGTTGAAATCGATGGCGGGCGTACCGGTGACGATCAAAGACGTGGCGCGCGTCGAGATCGGCCCCGACGAACGGCGCGGTGTCGCCGAATTGAACGGCGAGGGCGAAGTCGCGGCCGGCATCGTCGCCCAGCGCCAGGGCGCGAACACGATCGACGTCATCGACGCGGCAAAACAGGCGCTTAACGCACTGTTGCCGAGCCTGCCCGAAGGCACGCGCATCGTGCCGGTCTACGACCGTTCCGACTTGATCGCGCGCGCGATCGCAACGCTCGAACGCACGCTGACCGAAGAGAGCATCATCGTCGCCCTCGTCTGCATCGTCTTCCTGTTGCATGTCAGGAGTGCGCTCGTCGCGATCATCATGCTGCCCGTGGGCGTGCTTCTCGCCTTCGCCGGGATGAAGGCTTTAGGGCTGAGCTCCAACATCATGAGCCTGGGCGGCATCGCCATTGCGATCGGCGCCATGGTGGACGCCGCGATCGTCATGATCGAGAACGCGCACAAGCACATCGAACGCCTCAAGCCCGGCGAGTCCCGAACCCAGGCGATCGTCGACGCCGCGGTCGAAGTCGGCCCGTCGCTCTTCTTCTCGCTCTTGATCATCACCGTCTCGTTCCTGCCGATCTTCGCGCTCGAGGCGCAGGAAGGCCGCCTGTTCCACCCCCTCGCTTTCACGAAGACGTTCGCGATGGCCGCTGCCGCGTTGCTCTCCGTGACGCTCGTGCCTGCCCTGATGGTGCTGTTCATCAAAGGCAAGATCCGCAGCGAAGCCGAAAACCCGATCAACCGCTTCCTGATCGCGCTCTACCGCCCGGTCATCCGCGCGGTCCTGAACGCGCGCATCTTGACGGTCGGCATCGCGCTCGCTGTGCTTGCTGTCTCCGTGTGGCCGCTGCTGCGCACCGGCTCCGAATTCATGCCGACGCTGAACGAAGGCACGCTGTTCTACATGCCAACGACGCTGCCCGGCCTCTCGGTCACGAAGGCCTCCGAACTCGTGCAGACGCAGAACAAGATCATCAAGTCTTTCCCCGAAGTCGCCTCCGTCTTCGGCAAGGCGGGCCGCGCCCAAACCGCGACCGATCCTGCGCCGCTCGAAATGTTCGAGACGGTCGTGAACCTGAAGCCCGAAAGCGAATGGCGCGCCGGCATGACGGTCGAAAAGCTCATCGCCGACATGGATGCGAGCTTGCAATTTCCCGGCGTCTCGAACGCGTGGACGATGCCGATCAAGGCGCGCATCGACATGCTCTCGACCGGCATCCGTACGCCGGTCGGCGTCAAGGTCATCGGCCGTTCGCTCGCCGACATTGAGACGGCGGCACGCGAGATCGAACGCGTGTTGCGCAACGTACCGGGCACGGCGAGCGCGTTCTCCGAGCGCATCCAGGGCGGCTACTACCTGACGATCGAACCCGACCGGCGCGAACTCGCCCGCTACGGCCTTAGCGTCGATCAGGTGCAGGACACGATCGCGATGGCCTTAGGGGGCGAGGCGGTGACGACGACTGTCGAAGGCCGCGAGCGCTACGGCGTCAACATCCGCTACCCGCGCGACATGCGCTCCGACCCGCAGACGATCGCGCGCCAGGTGATCGTGCCGATGGCCGCGGGCGGCGGCGTGCCGCTCGGCCAAGTCGCGAAGATCAAGCTCGAACAGGGACCTTCGACGATCCGCACTGAGGACGCGCAGCTCGCGGCCTATGTCTTCGTCGACGTGCGCGACCGCGATCTCGGCGGCTACGTCGCGGAAGCGCGCGAGGCCGTCGCGCGCGAGGTGAAGTTTCCCGCGGGCGTCTATCCTATCTGGAGCGGACAGTTCGAGTATCTCGAACGCGCGCAGGCGAAGCTCATGATCGTCGTGCCGGTGACGCTGCTCATTATCTTCCTGCTTCTCTACCTGAACTTCGGCCGCCTCACCGAAACGCTGATCGTGATGGCCTCAGTTCCGTTCGCGCTCGTCGGCGGGTTATGGCTCATGTACGGCCTCGGCTTCAATTTCAGCGTCGCCGTCGCCGTCGGCTTCATCGCGCTCGCGGGCGTCGCCGCCGAAACCGGCGTCGTGATGCTGATCTACCTCGACCACGCGCTCGCTGCGCATCGAGAGCGCTCGGCAGCCGAGGGTCGCCCGCTCACGCTCGCAAACGTCAACGCCGCGGTGATGGAAGGCGCCGTCGAACGCGTGCGGCCGAAGCTAATGACGGTGGCGGCGATCATGGCGGGCCTCCTCCCCATCATGTGGTCGACCGGCGCAGGCTCCGAAATCATGCAACGCATCGCGGTCCCGATGATCGGTGGCATGCTCTCCTCGACCGCGCTCACCCTTGTCGTGATCCCCGCGATCTATTCGCTAGTCAAGACTGAAGTATGGGTTACTGCGAAGACGCTGTCCGCGCGTTGAGCCGGAGATCAAGCCCGGCCAAAACGATCGCAGAAACGGGAGAAACGCAGGCTTGGTAGCGCCCACGTTCACATCACAACGCCGTGAAGACCGCGACCTGCCAATTCCTTCGAACGAATAGCCTCCATGTGTGGTTCGCACACTTCCGGGCCTCGTCGGGGCCGCTCAAAAGGAGTCTCACATGCTTTCAAAGACGATTGTCAGTGCATCGCTTCTCGCTAGCGCCGTTGCAGTCGCAGTCGGTTCAGCCAGCGTGACCGCGCAGGCGGCCGGCGACAAGGAGAAGTGCTACGGCATTGCGCTCGCCGGCAAGAATGATTGCGCTGCCGGGCCCGGCACAACGTGCCAAGGCACGTCGACCGTGGACTACCAGGGCAACGCTTGGA
The DNA here is from genome assembly GCA_964561925.1 of uncultured Flavobacteriaceae bacterium. GTDB lineage: Bacteria > Pseudomonadota > Alphaproteobacteria > Micropepsales > Micropepsaceae > SZUA-430. Next base: position 112,965 of record CAZLRW010000001.1, on the reverse strand, counting down.
AATATGTTGCCAAGGGGACTTGCGAGAAGTACGGCGTTGACGCCGACAAGGGACTCCCCGACGGCCGCAAGGGCAGCCTGAGCGCGCTGACCCGCGATCTGCCGAAGTAGGCCAAGCAGACGTGCGCGTGGTGGCTTCATCGGGCGGCGAACGCTTGCCTCTCATACAGCGGGCTGGCGCCGGACTGAAGGGGCACCACGCGCAAGACATACTTGGCGGCAGCCACCAAGTGGCCTGGTTCGAGGCGCACGCCGAAAATTACATGGTCGCCGGCGGACCGCGCAGTGACTTTTTGGCGAACATTCGCGAGCGTTTCCCAATCTCGTTGCATGGTGTCGCGGCGTCGCTTGGAGGCTCGGGTTCGCCGGACCCAGATCATTTTCGCAGGTTTCGCGGTCTTGTTGATCGAATTGATCCGATCTTTGTTTCTGAACACCTCGCATGGTCAAGCCACGCGGGCATCTATCACAATGATCTGCTCCCGGTTCGCTACGACGAACCCACGTTGGTTCGAACAGCAGCCCATGTCGAACAGTTCCAGGACGTGATCGGCCGGACCGTGTTGATTGAGAATCCCTCGACTTATGTATCGTTTGACCGTTGCTCATATGGCGAAGCCGGATTCATCGCGGAGCTTGCGCGCCGCACCGGATGCGGGCTCTTGCTGGACGTGAACAATCTCTTCGTTTCGGCGACCAACCATGGCTGGGACATCCACGAGTACATTGCACAGTTTCCGCTCGCGCGCGTGCAGCAGATTCACGTCGCCGGACATGGCGTCGACACGGATGACGACGGCACGCCGCTCTTGATCGACAGCCACGATCGGCCGGTCGCCGTCGCCGTTTGGGACCTCCTCGATATGGTGCTTGATTGCACCGGGCCACTGCCGGTGCTGGTTGAGTGGGACGACCCGGTACCGTCGTGGGCGCAGCTCGAAGCCGAGGTTGCGAAAGCTCAAGACGCACTGGACCGCAGTGTGCGCTCATGTTGCAAAGCGCGCCGGGCATGATGGACTCCATCTATGAGACTTTCTCGCAAGCCCTGACCGATCCTCGGCGGTCGGCGCCTTGTCCGCCGCGCCGCTTCTCGATTTACCGCAACAACGTGGCCGTGAGCCTCGTTGCCGCCATGCGGTCGCAGTTTCCCGCGGTCGCACGGCTGCTCGGCGACGAGCTCTTTTCGAGCGCGGCGCTCGCCTATGTCCGCACGGTGCCGACGCGCAGTGTCTTGCTCTTCGAGATCGGGCAGGATTTCGGTCCCTTCTTGGGCGGTGTCGAGGCGCTCGACCGGTATCCCTTCGTTGCCGACGTCGCACAGCTTGAATATCTAATGGCGCGAGCTCAGCACGCCATCGACAGGCAGGTGATCGGCGCATCGAGTCTGCAGGCACTCTCGGAGATGGAGCTTGCGGAGCTTATTTTCGTTTGGCACCCAGCTGCCCATTTGTTCCGCTCGAGTTTCTCCGCTGTAACGATATGCCGGCAAAACCGAGACGGCGGCACGCCGACCGCGATCGCGGCGCGGACGGAAGAGGCGGCGCTCGTAACGCGACCGCATCTGGCAGTCGATGTCCGCGTGTTGCCGGCGGGCGGGCACGCCTTTCTTTCGGCCATCCGGTCCGGCGAGCGCCTTCACACAGCAGCAGAGCGCGGATTTGAGGACAGCGCCGAGTTCGATCTTGCCGCGAACATCGCCGGCATGTTCGAGGCCGGCGCCATCGCTGGTCTGCAACGTTAGTCTGATCCAAGGAGAAACCCACATGACGGCAATCGCGAAACTGATCGCCACCTTGAACGATCTTCTTCGAATGGTTCCTGCGTCGCTTGCCTTGCTCCTGCTGCGGATCGGCGTCAGCGTGCCCTTCTGGAATTCCGGAACGCTGAAATGGGAGAGCTTTCCGACTCAGGTCAACGAGAGTGCGATCTTGCTGTTCACCGAAGAGTTCAAGCTCCACGTGTTCGGCGAACAGATCCCGTTCCCATACCCGGCATTGACGGCACACCTGGTTGCGCTCGCGGAAGTGACGCTGCCTGCGCTGCTTGTCATCGGTCTGTTATCGAGGCTGAGCGCATTCGGGCTCTTGATCATGACGCTTGTGATACAACTGACCGTCCCGTCAGGATGGGCCGTCCATCTCACATGGGCGGCAATGGCGCTCACCGTCGTCTCATACGGCGGCGGCAAGTTCGCGCTCGACCAAGCGCTTCGGTTCGATCGCTAGACATCGTCCCGTTGTTCGGGTTCTGCAATGCCGGCGTATCCTATGCAGGGGAGAACGTGCAGGGTTTTTTCACGCCCGTGACGCTCGGCATCGCCGCAGGGCTCTTCTTCGGCAAGCAGGTCGGCATTTTTGTGCCGATGTTCGTCGCGGCGCGCAGCGGGCTGATGCCCGCAGGTGCCACGCTCACGCAAATGTACGGCGTTGCGCTACTCTGTGGCATCGGGTTTACGATGAGTCTCTTCATCGCTGGCCTTGCCTTCGTCGATCCCGCTTACGACGCGCCCGTGCGCCTCGGCGTATTGACAGGGTCGCTCCTGTCGGCGGCCGTGGGTCTTTTTGTTCTGCGGTTCGGCCTCGCCAAGCCTCCGTGAGGCTTTGAACTTGACCTCCGTCAACTCGTTGGGCGCGTTGGCATGCCAGATATGATCGGCTGAACGATGGAGTGTACTGATGATGAAAGGTCTTCTCGTCGCGCTTGACCGCACACCGGCTGCGCTTGAGGCAAAGAAGCTCGCGCTGGCCTTGGCCCGCAAACACGACGCGACGATTCTGGGGCTTTCGGTCGTCGAACCAGATGTCGTTGCCCCGCCAGAGGCGACCCCGATCGGCGCCGGCCCCTATAAGGAACATCGAGACGCCGTATTGCTTGAACGCGCAAAGACCGAGGCCGCAGCGCTCGTGCAAGCTTTCACCGACGAATGCCGCGCCGCGAGTGTTAGATGCGAAACGACGCTGGTCGTGGGAACGGCGTCATCCGCAGTGGTCGAGGCGAGCGCGCGAAGCGATGCCGTTTTGCTCGGCATCGACAGCGACTTCTCAGGCAATCCTGCCACCCTCAGCCGTCTGGTCGTGGAGTTACTGCGTAACAATCCACGCCCGCTGATCGTTTCACCGAAGCACGCCTCGACCAATGGCAAGACCGTGATCGCGTATGACGGCTCGATTCCTGCGATGCGCGCCTTGCAGCTCTTCTGCGCGATGGGATTGCGTGCCGACAGCGAGGCTGTCGTCGTTAGCGTCGATCAGGACCCAGCGAAGGCCGCCGACACGGCCGACGTGGCCGTGCGCTTTCTACACGAGCGAGGCTACAAGGCAAGCCCACTTGCATCCGCCGAAACCGACGTAGCAACAGCGATAGCTGCGGCCGCCGCGGGCGCCGGCATGATCGTGGCGGGAGCCTATGGACACCGCGGCTGGCGCGAGTGGCTGTTGGGCACGACAACGGAGCGCCTTTTGTTGACGAGCCCCACGCATCTCTTCATCCACCATTGAGACATTCGCAAGCAACGCATGGTCTCGCGGAAACACAAAGGGCTGACGACAGAGGAGGCGAGACGCCAGCTGGCGGTAGACGGGCCGAACGAGCTGCCTGCACACGGGCGGCGCGACCTGACGCGAATCCTCCTTGAAGTGCTGGGCGAGCCGATGTTCGCCCTGTTGCTGATCGCGGCCCTCGTCTATTTCGCCCTGGGCGATACGACGGAGGCGATCGTTCTGTGCGCCTTTGCGACGTTCTCCGTATCCATCGCTTTGATTCAGGAAGTCCGCAGCGAGCGGGTGCTGGATGCATTGCGCGAAATGACGAGCCCGCGCGCCCTCGTCGTGCGGGATGGTGCGCGGAGGCGCATAGCTGGACGCGAGGTCGTCCGCGGGGACCTGATCATTCTGCAAGAGGGCGATCGTGTGCCCGCGGACGCCTGGATTTTGAGCGGTCAGGATTTCTCGGTCGACGAGTCTCTGCTGACCGGCGAGTCCGCGCCAGTGCGGAAACGCGCCGCGCCGCACGACGAGCCCCGCCGGATCGAACCCGGGGGTGAAGACACGCCAGCGGTGTTCTCCGGAACTCTGGTGGTGCGCGGCGAAGCCGATGCGCGGGTCGTTGCTACGGGCGCGAAGAGCGCTATCGGCCGGATCGGAAGTGCGCTCGCGACCATTCGGACGGAGACGCCGCGCTTGCGCCAGGAGACAGCTCGCATCGTGCGCATCACCGGCCTCTTAGGGTTTGCGGTGGCCGTCGTTGCGGGCGTCCTTTACGGAATGTCTCAAGAGTCTTGGACGGATGGCCTACTTTCCGGGATCGCGGTGGGCATGACCATGCTGCCGGAAGAGTTCCCTTTGGTGCTGACCGTATTCATGGTCATGGGCGCTTGGCGCATCGCCCAGGCGCGCGTGCTGACGCGCCGCGCCGCATCGATCCAAACGCTCGGCGCGGTCACCGTCTTGTGCACCGACAAGACCGGCACGCTCACCATGAATCGAATGGAGGTCGCCCATCTCGAAGGCGATGGCGCGCAGTGGCGCGTTGACGACAGTGAACCGCCGGCAGCCATCCGACGACTGATTCACGTCGCCACACTCGCCGGGTTGCCCGATCCGTTCGATCCCATGGAGCGCGCCATTCAAACGGTGATGCGCGGCGTCGGCAGCGAGCCGGAAGCGATTTTCGCCGGACACGAGCTCGAGCATCGTCAGGGAATCACACCTGAACTCCTCGCGATGATTCAGGTCTGGCGGCAGAACGAAGGTCCAGCAATTGCGGCGACAAAGGGCGCTCCCGAGGCGATTCTTTCCCTGTGCGACGTGCCCTCCATCGAACGCGATCGCCTGCTGGCGCGCACCAGCGAGCTTGCGACGCAGGGGATGCGCGTTCTCGCCGTCGCGGAGGCCGAGGCGCCGGACGGCGGCTCCATATCAAGCATAAGGACGCTGAAGTTCTCGCTGTTGGGCTTGGTCGGCTTTCGCGACCCGGTGCGCGACAGCGTCCCCGCCGCAGTTCGCGAGTGTGCCGCCGCCGGCATCCGGGTTGTGATGATCACCGGTGACTATCCCGAAACCGCGCGCGCCATCGCCACGGAGGCGGGTCTGGACGCGTCCGAGCTGCTTACCGGCGCAGACCTCAAGGCCCTCGATGACGACCCGCTGCGGGCGCGGCTGCGGACGTGCGGCGTGTTCGCCCGGATCTTGCCGGATCAGAAGCTTCGGATCGTAGAGCTGCTGAAGGCGAACGGTGAGATCGTCGGTATGACCGGCGACGGCGTCAATGATGCGCCCTCGCTGCGCGCTGCGCATATCGGCATCGCGATGGGCGGCCGCGGCACGGATGTTGCGCGCGAGGCCTCGTCGATCGTCTTGCTGGATGACGATTTCGGTTCGATCGTGGCGACCATCCGCCTTGGGCGCCGCATTTACGACAATCTACAGAAGGCGATGGGGTTCATTCTATCGGTCCACATTCCGATCGCTGGGATGGCGCTTCTCCCGCTCGCTTTCGGCGCCCCACCCATCATGACGCCAGCGATCGTCGCATTCCTGGAAATGGTGATCGATCCCGCCTGCTCCGTCGTCTTTGAAGCCGAGCCGGCGGAGCGCAGGGTCATGTCAAGGCCACCGCGCAACCCGAAGGCAAGGTTGCTGGATCGCGACCTGTTATTGTCCAGCGTCTTGCAGGGCGCGTTGGCCTTACTGGCCGTCGCTCTCGTCTACGTCACCGTCGTCGGCGACAGGCCGGTTCCCGATGTCCGCGCATTGATGCTTGTGGTTGTCACGGCGGCGAACATCGTGTTGATCTTTAGCCACCGGTCGCTGCATTCGTCGCTGCAAGAGACGTTTGATGGCCGCAACCCGTGGCTCTGGTTCGGGCTTGCTGGCGTCGCAACGATTTTGACCACCGTGCTCGCAATCCCTTCGCTCCGCGACTTGTTCCATCTCGGCCGTCCATCGCCTGTAGATCTCGGGTTTGCGGTGATGGCCTTGACTGCGCTCGCTCTGGCGCTTGCTTTGTTGAGTTCGCGGTGGTCAAGCCGCAACGGATCGGTGGCGGAGCCAGGGTCGTTGCCGTACAAGGCTCACGATGCGGAGCGCAGATAGGCCTGCGGTTTCAGTGGACGGAACTCACCGTCATCGCCACATAGGCAACATACGCGGCGATCAGTAATCCTCCCCGCCAACGGCCCAGATGCAACCGGAACAGCGGAACGGTCAAAAGCGTGACGGCAAATCCGACAGCAAGTGTCGGCATGGCGGTGCTCCATCCGACTGAAATGGGGGCAATCAGCGCGGCTGTTGGCACGATGAAGAGCGAGTTGAATATGTTGCTGCCCAAAATAGTCTGCAAGCCGACATCGTGGTGCCCGCGCAGCGATGAGATCGACACGGTCGCAAGCTCGGGCACGGACGTACCGAGCGCAACCACCGTCGCACCGATGACAAAGGTCGGCAATCCGGCCGCCGTGGCGATTCCCGTCGCCCCAGAGACAATGAGTTGGCCGGCCAGAAACAACATGAGGAGCCCGACGACGGATGTCGCGGCAATGAAGAAGCCGCTCATGCCGGGTTCGACGTCGTTCGAGCGGTTGCGCAGCGCCCAAAGCACGACGACTGCGAGCCATACGGCGAACACCAAAAGCAGCAACAGCGCCTCGTCCCGCTCGATCCTACCGTCGGTCACGGTGAGCGCAACGATCGGGAAGAGCGCAAGCGCAAACGGCAGATCTCGAAACGTCGCCTCACGCGTTACGTTGAGCCCGAGCAGCAAGGTTGGGATGGCGAGCACAAGCGCGATGTTGACGATGTTGCTGCCCATCGCGTCGCCGAACGAGATTTCGGGCACGCCGTTGGTCGCAGCAGTAATGCCCACAATCAGCTCCGGACTCGACGTGGCGAAGGCCCCGAAGGTGGCGGCCACCACGCCCTTCGGCAAGCGGCCGAGATTGGCGATGCCGACCAGGCCGTGTACGAACAGTTCGCCACCGATAGCAGCGCACAGACAACCGGCAGCGAAGAGGAGAAAATCGATCATGCAATGTCCCGGCGTCAGTTAGTTGGCGTAGTGTCGCCTTTCGTAGCACAAGGCTCGAAGGACATCTGTGACCGCTTGACCACGATGCATCGGTCGGCATTCCACAGGCGGTCGGGTGCCCTTTGCACGTCATGGCCTGGCGCAATCGCGCAGCAGCAACTCCAACCGCGTGAAGCGTTCAGCCAGGCGATTGATACGAATTGTCGGCCACGGCGCCAGTTTGACCATCAGCGACATCAGCAAGAGAACGGCCGACGACAATCCCCATTTCAGCGCTGGGAGAACCTCTGTCGCTTCGAAGAAATGCCATCCAGCCCAGACACTGGCAATGAACAAGATCGTTTGGGCGACCATCATCAGAATGCTGATCCAGCCCGTCCGGGCGGCTTCTCCCTATTGGCCGTGTACAGAGAAACTGGCCCCTGGAAACTGGCGCGGAAGTACGCCGACCGTATTGACGGCGCGGCTTGGCGCACTTATCGAAAATCGCATCGTTCGGCGGGCGACCCTCTCACCACCGATCAACGCACAAGTCTATGAGCTCACGGCGATTGGACGCGATCTGAAGCCTGCCATTCGAGAACTTATCCGCTGGGGCGGATATTTCCTGTTTCCAATGCGCGACGACGACGAATTCGAGCCGGATTGGGTATTGCTTGGCCTCGAGGCCATCACACGACTGCAACCATCGCCGGCAGAACGATTCAACTGCGCGTGCGACACAAGTCGAAGTCGGCGAGATTTTGGTCGAGGGCGGTGCGCAGGGGAGCCAAATCGCGAAGAGCGGCGAGCGCGCCGGCACAGCGGTTGAAACGAGGTTTGATACACTCTTGCAGGTCATAGCGCGCGATCTGACGATTGACGACGCCGTCTCCGCGGGATTGGCTAGCGTCGAGGGCTCCATACGGCGCGCGAGAGCCTTACCGCGTCTATTCGACTTGCCACACCGTCACCGGTAGGCGGCCAGCGACCCGCGTTGGACGCAAAAGAGGAGTGCACATTCGCGGCACCACGACACCCGGCAATTACCTTTGAGATAGTTGCGTCGCGCCACCGCGCGTGGTTCCTTCGTGGATGGGTCCGAGGAGCTAAATTCGTGACTAGATACTTGCCTCGGCAGAACGCGTGACTGTTGCCCCAGCCGCGACCTTCGCGCACGACCTGCCACTACCTGTGGCAGCCTACCGGTCTTGGTCGTCGATCAAGACCGGGGTCAAAATTTGGCTCTGGTATCTGAATGCCATCTATTGGATAGCCTTCGCGTATTGGGCACGCGAAGAGGCGGTTTGGGCGATAGTCGCCTACCTTGCGGTGGGGCCGCTCATCGCGTGGACGTTTTGGTTTCATCGAGGTCTGACGCGGCTGAGTGGGTTGATCCACTTGCCCTGGGTGGCGTTTGCAGCCTATCTGGGCTTCCGGCTGTTTAGCGATTTGCTCGGCGTTCGCCTCTCAAGCGATGGCGACATACTCTACTATGTTTGGGCTCACGCGTTGTTTTGGTCCACCTGCGTATGCCTTGCACTCGACGTGCTCGATGTTTTCCGTTGGGTATCGGGCGAGCGATACGTGTTCGGAACGCCTGCGGCTGCGGCGGCCGGAGCCTCAAAGCTAGCGCGGCAAGATTGGGGAGGCGATGACTCTTGAACTGATCAGCCATGACAGTGTGGCGGCCCCAACGGGGCCCGCGCTGATCTTCATTCACGGCGGCTTTCACGGAGCGTGGTGTTGGAATGAACACTTCCTGCCGTGGTTCGCGCGCGAAGGGTGGCCGGCGCATGCGTTGAGTTTGCGCGGACATGCACCAAGTGACGATCCCGACACACCACTGAGTCACTCGCTGAGCGACTATGTGGATGACGTAAAGAGCGTGATCGCCAAGCTTGACCGACCCGTGGTTCTTGTCGGTCACTCGATGGGCGGCGTCGTGGCGCAAATGTGCTTCAACGGTGGCGTTGAGCGGATCGTTGGTGCCGTGTTGCTGGCGTCCTCTCCGCTTCGGCCTGCCGCGAGCGTTGTTCTGCGGATTTTCATTCGGCACCCGATTGCTTTTGTTCGAGGGCAGTTTTTCGGCGACATGCTCGCGATGAGGAAGGCGATGACCTCGTTCTTCTTTGACGAAGACCTCGATCCTGCACTTCGGGCGCGCTACACCCGGCTCTTGCGAGCTGAGACTTCGCGTGGCGAACTCTTTAGCCGATTGCCGCCCGCGGTCGATCCAGACGAGCGCCGCCCCGTCCTTGTCGTCGCCGGACGAGACGATTGGTCAATCCCGCTTCGCGACAACGAATGGCTGCGTGACACCTATCGCGCGGCTTTCGCGATCTGTCCGGGAGCGCACGACTTGATGCTAAGCCGACACTGGCAAGAGACGGCGCAGTCGATCGGAAGATGGCTTGCAGAACACATTACTCGCACTGACTGGAGGAACTCGCTTTGATCGACGTCATACTGGCCGTGCTTGCCCTGTTAGATTTTGGTCAGGCTGAACGGCGCCGCTCGACATCGTGTCAATGTCGATCTTGATTCGAGTTTGTTGTCGTCCTGAGCAATAAGGCCCGTGCCGCCGAGGTAGGCGCGCGGGGGGCGTTGTGCGTTATGGCCTGGCGCGATCGCGCAGCAACAACTCCAACCGCGTGAAGCGTTCAGCCAGGCGATTGATATGAATTGTCGGCCACAGCGCCAGTTTGACCATCAGCGACATCAGCAAGAGGACGGACGACGACAATCCCCATTTCAGCGCTGGGAGAACCTCTGTCGCTTCGAAGAAATGCCATCCAGCCCAGACACTGGCAATGAACAAGATCGTTTGGGCGACCATCATCAGAATGCTGATCCAACCCGTTCGGCCAGAGAAAATAGCGAGCAGTTGCTGCATATACGGCGGCTCCTCGCCGATACTCTGCAAGAGCGCTCGCTCCTCGGCCTTGATCGCGGCGTTGATCGATTTGTCGACGTCCGTCATGTCAGTTCTCCTTCAAGAAGTTTGCGCAACTGATTGCGCGCGTGCATCAAGCGAGTCTTCACGGTTCCGGCAGGGATTGCCAAAGCGACAGCGACCTCGGCAACGCTGAGCTCATCAAAATAATGAAGCGCAAGAGCGGCTCGCTGGCCGGGGGGCAGCTGGGTGATCGCCTTGCGCAGCCGATCGGCATCATCGGCACGCGTTTCGCTCGGGAGCGCGATCTCCGTCACCATCTCCGCTTGGAGATCCGCCAGCAGATCGCGATCGCCTTGCCGAAGGCGGATCAACGCAGCGCAACGGCGCGTGACGATCCGATAAGCCCAGGCAACAAAGGCGTTGTCGTCGCGCAGGTTCTTCAGGTCCTTGGCGATCTCGATCCACGCCGATTGGGCGGCCTCGCGGGCAAGGTCCCTATCGCGTGTCAGACGATAGCCATGCGCGACAAATCTGACGTGCCAATGCCGCGCGAGCGCTTCGAATGCCACGGCGCTCCCCTGCCGCGCCGCGGCGACAACGGCGGCTTCGTTCGTTCGAGACCGGACGGTCCCCGTTAAGGAGGGCATGGGCATCATTGGCATATAGGTGGCCGAATCCCGGCAAACGGTTCAATGCCGCACGATAGAATTTCCCTCTTCGGGGCAATGCGTCGATCATCGATAGCGCCCAAGTGGTTACGGACGCTTCCACACGAGCTGAAACTCCCCCGCCTTGGCCGACTCGAACAACGCCGCCGAAATCCCCTCGCTGAAGGCCGGGTCCTGCAGCGCGACGCTGAGATACTCGCGCGGGTGCTCGCCGGAGCTTTGCTTGCGCCACGCCGCGCCAATCTCGGAGTCGCCTGCAAAAAGACGGAACGCCGGCGCCGCCTCGTTCGCCTGGTTGTCGTTCGGTACAAATCTCACTTTCACGTCGATGAGCAGTGTACGGATGTTTCCAATCCAGCCGCCCTCTTTCGTCGGGACAAACGTTCCGATGACAGCCATATCACTTTCCTCCTTGTGACGCGCCCACAGGCGCACTTCCTCGCGCCTGACGGGCGCGAACAAAACTTCGATCGCTCTCCAAAAAACTCTTAAGCATATAGGGAATGAGTTCGCTCAGCGGCTCCTCCGAGCCATAGGTTTCGCGATAGAGCGCGGCGTATGCCTGCAACATCGCGTGCGTTGCCGGATCAAGCGTTATCGTCATCTTCACCGGCGTGCGTTCGGGCAGCCGGGGAAGCTTCAGCGACGGCGCGCGCTCCTGCTTCATCGCTTGTACTCGCGCAGGACCAGATCCTTGTGCACGATCACCCGGAGCGGAAAACCCGCGCGAATGGTAAGTGTCGGCTGCACGTCGAGATTTCGCTCGGTCAGTTGTTGTCCGATACGCGCCGCGTTCTGCTGAACCGATTCACGGGCCGCGCTCAAGGCATCCCTGTTGCTGTTGCCGCTCTTTGCGCCGACTTCCGATCCGACGCCGAGAAGCGTCGAGAGCGCCGCACCTTTGATCAACTGCCACGTGTGAAACTCCACCTCGTCCTCGAGACCCGCATAGCCTGCCGCGTCAGTGGCTGGCAGATTGTCGACGACGATCGAAGAGCCATCTGGCAGGATCATCCGGTTCCAGACGACAAGCGCGCGCCGCTGCCCGTACGAAACCACGCTGTCGTACTTGCCGATCAACTTCGTCCCTTGGGGAATGAGCAGCCTGTGCCCCGTAACGGTGTCGAAGACGTTCTCGGTGACCTGCGCGATCACGAACCCGGGCAGGTCCGAGTTGATGCCGGTAACAAGGCTCGCCGCGATGACTGTGCCGGCGAGCACTTGATCCGGCGAAACCGGAAGTTCAAGGCGATGCGGATTGAAAACATCGCCGCTCGACCTGGCGTTCAAAAATGCACTCTTTTGCGCTTGTCCGGCGGCGCCGCTTGTTTGATCACCACTGGTCGCTGGGGCGGGGCTCAACGACGCCGATGTGTCGAGTGCGTCGGGTCTATTCGCCGCCACCGGCGCAGCTACCGCAGACTCACGCCGCGCCACAATCTGGAAAAACACCGTCGCCTCGCGCGCTTGTTGCATTTGCCGCGCGAGGCGCAGGCGCTCGGCGCGTTCAGCATCGGCCTCGGCGTCGGGCCGCAAGCTCGCGCCTTGGTCCACCCCGAGTTCGCGCTCCATCCTGACCACGGGCGGACCGATATCGCCTTGCAACGGGGCCCCAAGTTCCGGCGGTTTGATTTCGCTATAGCTTCGCGGCAGCGCATCGAGACCCTCGGCTTTTGCTTTGCGCTCAGTGTTGATGAGTTCCTCCCCTTGCCCTTGGCGTCCAAACCTCACAGGCTCCAAGGCAATCAGCGTCGCCGCGAACACAACGACGCAAACGAGTGCCGCAATCCCAATCAGCACCTTGCGATTGAACCGCGTGACCGGGCGCGGCCGCGCGCGCAGCGCCAGCGGCTCGGCGTCCGCGCGCGGCGGTGGTGCAGGCTGACTGGCGCCGCTCACCGCTCGCGCCCTCCCCGGCCACCGGCACCGTCGCTCCGACTGATGCGGACAATCTGTTGCGGTTCGGCGCCAAGGCGAAGCTCTGCGGCGGCGAATAGGCGATCGACGATATAGTACTTGCCGCGCACCCGGTAGTTCACCAACTCCGCCTCGCCGTTCACTCCCACGACGAACAGCGGCGGCGCTTCGCCCTGGTCGATCCGCGCCGGAAACTCGATATAGACCTTGTGCGTGTCGTCGAACGCACGCAGCGGACGCCACGCCGGGCTGTCCCCGGAAATCTCATACCGAAAGCGCAATTGCTCCAACGCCACGCCGACATCGACGACCTGCGCAACGGCCTCTTGGGCCTCTGCGTTACGCCCCCGTAGCGCGACGAGCTGATCTTCCGGATAGCGCCACGACACAGCCGCCATGTAGCTGCGATCGGTGCTCTCAAGCTCCAAATGATACACGCGCCGGTCCGTGGTGATCACGAGATTCGTCTTGAGCTCGGACGCCGTCGGCTTCACGAGAATGTGGGTTTGCGCGGTCGCCCCGGCGCCACTTGTCGTGTCACCAACAACCCAGCGTACCGTGTCGCCGGCCGAAACGGCGGTGAGTTTCTCGCCTGGTTCGAGCGCGATGTCGCTCACTTTCTCGGGCGTGGCGTAAAGCCGATAAAGGGCGCCTGGCGTGAACGGATAGACTTGAACCGCGTTGAGGTAACCGTCGCGCGTCGGCTCCTGCGCTGCGGCGCGGTTCGCGGCATCGACGCGCGCTTGCGGCGGCAGGCGCATTTTCTGGCCGCGCCTCTTCGGGACCGGCTGCAACTGCCCCGGCAGCGGCAACGGCTCGGGCAGCGTCACGATCTCAACCGGCTTTGCCGGCTCGGGCGAGGGCACCGCCGGCTTGAGCTCTTCGCGATCATAGGTGATGGGTGGTGGCGGCGCTCCCGTGGCGGCGCAGGCGGCGAGGAGCAGAGCGGCGCCGCAGATGGCGACGGACATCAACTTCATTGTGATTCTCCGGGGGTGAGTTCGCGCGACCAGTCGAGGCCATGCACGTAGATCCCGAGCGGGTTCTTGCGCAGGACCTCGATCGAGACCGGTTGGCGGATGACGACGGTGAGGATGCCGGTCCAGCGCTCGCTCTTGGCGGCATGGCCGTTCTCGAACTTGCGCTCCGTCCACTTGACCTGGAACGACGTGTCGGAGGCGCGCACGACGCTCGTTACCTCGACCGAGACCGAGCGCTGTCCGACGGACTTGAACGGATCGCTGGCGCGAGCGAACTCGTTCAGTGTCTCGGCGGCGCGATCCGTCGCGAAATCATAGGCATCGAGCCAATTCTTACGGACAACGATCGGATCGATCGAGAGCGAACGCACGTCGGTGATGAAACGCGAGACCGCGGCCGCGATCTGCGCATCGGTCGGATTGTAGGCTTTGGTCGCCGGCGCGATCGCCTGCACGCTGCCGAACTTGTCCACTTCGACGACATAGGGCGTGATCCGCCCTTGCGCCGATTGCCAGACGAGGCCGATCGCCAAGAACGCTGACAGGCCCAGACAGGCGAGTGCCATCAACCGCCAGTTCATCGCCTGAACACGCGCCGAACCGATGCGCTCGTCCCAAACTTGCCGCGCCCGCATGTAAGGCGTTTCGACCTGGGGCGTGTCGCCATAGCGGTTCTCGGGGCGCTTGAACATTATTTCTCTTCCTTGAGGTCGGGGTTGGCGCCGCCACCGGACTTGTCGCCTTCCTTCACCGCCTGTTCCACGGTGTGAACGCGGCGATGCCAGCGCTGCTCGGCCCGCAGACGTCTGGCCCAGTCGGGCGTGCCGCCACCACCGCTTGCGGCGCTATCGCCGGAGGATGTGCTGGTTGGTCCTGACGTCGGGGCGGTAGCGCCGCCACGCGTCGCGCCTGTCGCCGGAGCCGTCGATGTTGCATTGGCTGCGGCGGATGCGGCACCTCCACCGGCGCTCGACGATGTTGCCGTGCCGGCCGTTGCGTTCGGCGCCGTGTTCGGAACGACCGCGCCGGCCCGTACCGCCGACATGGCACCGGCGGCCGCGCGCGCGGCACCCATGGCCACACTGCCCGCCACCATGGTACCCGCGCCAATCGCACCCACCGTGCCGACGGCGGCGCCAGCGCCCAGTTGCGGCGCACCGGCGACGAGGCCGGTCGCGATCCCAGGTCCGAAAATCCCGAGGCCAAAAAGCGCGATCGAGGCGAGAACCAACGTCATCGCCTGCTCGAGATTAGGTTCCTGCGCGTTCAGGCCGGTCGTGAACTCGTTGAACAGCGTCGTCCCGATGCCGATGATGACGGCCAAGACCATGACCTTGATGCCGGATGAGAACACATTGCCGAGGACGCGCTCGGCCAGGAACGCGCTCTTGCTCCAGAGCGCGAACGGCACGAGCACGAAGCCCGCAAGCGTCGTGAGCTTGAACTCGATGATCGTGATGAAAAGCTGGACCGCGAGGATGAAGAAAGCGAGCACCACAACGAGCCAAGCGAAGACCAGAACGACAATCGTCACCGCATTGTCGAAGAACGTCGTGAACCCTAAGAGCGACCCGGCCTGTTCCATGAGCGGTTGGGCGGCTGAGAACCCGGTCCCGGCGACGAAACCTGGCCGGAGCAGGTCCTGCGGGGTCAGCGTGTTGTTCGTGGCTTCGAGCCCCAGCCCCGAGAACGACTGAAACACCAGCACCGAGAAGGCGGACCAGTTGTTCAAAATAAGCGCGAAGGCGCCGACATAGAGAACTTTGGCCAAGAGGCGCGCGATCAGGTTCGAACTTTCGTCTATCGCCCATGAGAGTCCGGCGAGCGTAATGTCGATGGCAACCAAGATGGAAGTCAGAAACGCCACTTCACCCGCGAGCAGCCCGAATCCGGAATCGATGTACCGGATGAACGTGTCGAGGAAGCGGTCGATGACGTTGACGTTGTTCATGGGCTGCGTCTCTGGCTCGATGGTCCGGATCAGTTCGTGGGCGTGTAAATCTGGCCGTCGCCGACAAATTTTCTGAACTGCGCCCTCGCCTGCTCCTGGGCCTGCGCTTGGCGCGCCTGCTCCAGCGCCGTTGCCCGAAACTGCGCCGCCATGAGTTCCTGGGTTTGCAACTGCTGTTTAGTCGAGAGCGCCGTAAGCTGGTTCGCCGCCTGCTGTGCTTGCAGGCTTCCGATCGCGGACTGACTCTCGCTCACCAGGCGCGACAAGGTTGAGGTGTCCGCCTCGACGTTGGCAACGACCTGCGCCTGCACCGTCATCGTGTGTTCCAGCGCCTTCATTGCCTCGCTCCAGCGTTCCAAGGCACCACGACCCAGATCGCTCGACGAGACGGTTGCGTCGTATTTCTCCGGAAACAGGCGTTTGAAGGCGCTTTCGGTCGCTTTCACGTCGAAGGCGATACCCTTGGCCTTCGTCATGAGCTGGTTGATGTCTTTGAGCGCGCTTTCGATCACCGGCAGCGAGCTGAAGTCGAGTTTCTCCAGATGCTTCGCCATATCCTGAAGCATCTGTACTTCGTTCTGCAGGCTCTTGATCTGATTGTTGATCTGCTCGAGCGAGCGCGCCGCCTGCAGAACGTTCTCGGTGTAGTTCGAGGGGTCGAAGACGACGATCGCCTGCGCGGGCGCCGTGAGAAGAGTCAGCGTGGCTGTTGTTGCGAGTAACAAGATTCTAAGTGGGGTCATGATTGATCCTCCTGGGATTGAGGGATGAGCGGTGAGAAATCGCGCATGAGGTCAGCCGCCCAACCGAGCCCCTTGGTTCTGAGCCAGGCATCGGGAAATTGAGCTTTGCCGAATTCATCGAGGACGCGGGTGATGCGGGCTTGATCGGCGGCGTTCGAGGTGGCGCACAGCGCCAGCGCGATCGGACCCAAACCCAATTCGAACAACCGGTTTCCGCGGCGCGATTGCAGATAGTACTCGCGCTTCGGAATCGCAGCCGCGACCAGATTGATCTGGCGCTCGTTCAAGCCGAAGCGTTCGTAGGCGGTCCGCGACTGCGGTTCGAGCGCGCGGTCGTTCGGTAAGAAGATACGCTGCGGGCAACTCTCAATCAGGGCGGGAGCGATCTTGCTGTCCGCGATGTCCGCCAGCGACTGCGTCGCGAACACGACGGCAACGTTCTTCTTTCGCAGCGTCTTCAGCCATTCGCGGATACGGGCTGCAAACAACGGATCGTCGAGAAAGAGCCAGGCTTCATCGAGCAACAGCAAGGTCGGCTTGCCGTCGAAACGTTCTTCCAACCGGTGAAACAGATAGGTCAGCACCGGCCCGACAGCGGCTTGGGCGTGCATCAGCTCTTCCATCTCGAAACATTGGACTTGGCCCAAGGCGAGATGGTCTTCCGCGGCATCGAGCAAACGCCCGAATGGGCCTTCGAGGGTGTAAGGCGCGAGTGCCGATTTAAGCGCGTTCGACTGCAGGAGGACCGAAAGCCCGGTCAAGGTACGTTCTGATTCCGGCGCACCAGCGAGATTGGTGAGCGCCGACCAGATCGTCTCCTTGACCTCCGGTGTTACCGCGACATGCTCGTGCAACAGCAGGCCGTGGATCCACTCGGCTGCCCAACCGCGTACCGCCGCATCGCCGATGCGACGCAGAGGCTGAAACGCGAGCGAGCCCGAAGCGCCGAGCGCAAAATGCTCGCCGCCCATCCCAAGCACAGCGGCGCGGGCCGAAAACCCCTTGTCGAAAATATAGACTTGGGCGTCCCGATAACGGCGGAACTGCAGCGCCATCAGCGCGAGCAATACCGACTTGCCGGCGCCGGTCGGACCGACGATGAACATATGGCCGACATCGCCGACATGGGTCGAAAGCCGGAATGGCGTCGAACCTTGCGTCGCCCCGAGAAGCAACGGCGGCCCGTCAATATGTTCGTTGCGCGTCGGCCCGGCCCAAACGGCCGAGAGCGGCATGAGATGCGCCAGGTTCAGTGTGTGCACGAGCGGCTGGCGGATGTTGGCGTAGACGTGCCCGGGGAGCGAGCCCAGCCAGGCCTCGACGGCGTTCACGGTCTCGCGGATCGTCGTGAAGCCGCGGCCGTTGATGACACGCTCGACCGCGCGGAGCTTCTCGTTGGCGCCAACAGCATTCGTGTCGGAAACCACAATCGTCGTCGTCAGGTAGCCGAACGCAACATCGTCGCCGCCGAGTTCTTGCAGGGCTGCATCTGCGTCTTCCGCTTTGTTATCGGCGTCAGAATCGATGAGTGATGTCGGCTCGTTGAACATAACTTCGCGCAGGATCGCGAGGATCGACTTGCGCTTAGCGAACCACTGACGCCGCAACTTGCCGAGTGCTTGGGCCGCCATAGGCTTGTCGAGCGCCACGAAGCGCGTCGTCCAGCGATAGGGCACATGAAGTTCGTTGAGCTCGTCCAACAATCCCGGCCGCGTGAGGTTCGGGAAACCCTTGATGCCGAGCAGGCGCAGGTGCCGGTCGCCCAGCATCGGCTCAAGGCCGCCGAGCAGGGACTCGTCGACCAAGACCGCGTCGAGATACATCGGCGTCTCAGGGACGGCGACCGGATCGCGCTTGGTCGAGATGGTCGCGTGCAAATAGGTCAGCGTCTCGGCATCGTCGAGCGCGCGCATCTCGGGCATCAGGCCTGAGAGCAAATCTTGGATGCGCGTGCTTTCGGCTGTGAAGAACGCGAGGTAGTCGCGCCCCACGAGGCTCTGGCCCGGCGTTGGTCGCTCCAGCAGCGCCTGCTCCGCCCGGTTCACCCGATCTTCGGGCGGCAGGTACATCAGCGTGAGGTGATAGGCGCTCTCGTGATGGGCCCGCGGCGCTTGGTCGGCGCCGCTACCCAGATCGAGTGCCGGCTCGAACAGCGCGCGCCGCTCTTCGTCGATCAGCCATGACAGTGGATCGGGAAACGTCGCCGCCGGATAGCCGGGCGCTGGGAAGCGCTCGGCCTCGACAAACAGCGCCCACCCCGACCCCAAGCGGCGGAACACATTGTTGAGGCGGGCGCAGGTCGCAACAAGTTCGGCTTCGGTCGCACTTTCAAGGTCCGGGCCCCGGAAGCGGAACGTCCGCTGAAAGCTTCCGTCCTTGTTGAGGACGATGCCGGGCGCGATCAGCGCTGCCCAGGGCAGATAATCTGCGAGCAGCTTTCCGGTCCGTCGATACTCGCGCAGATTCAGCATGCGAAGTGCGCCTTGTGCCGGAGGTGGCGGCCGAGAACTTCGACGAACTGTGGGTCGCGCTTGGCGGCATAGACCGCGATGGCATGCCCGATGATCCCAAACGCGATACCGGCAATCCAAAGGCGCAAGCCAAGCCCCAGTGCCGCCGCAACGGTGCCGTTGAGGATGGCGACCGCACGCGGTGCGCCGGCCATCAGAATCGGCTCGGTCAGCGAACGGTGGAGCGGCACCTCGAAGCCGGGGATCGCCATCAGACCAGCGCTCCGCCACCGAACGAGAAAAAGGTCAGGAAGAAGCTCGTGGCGGCGAAGGCGATCGAGAGCCCGAACACGATCTGCACCAAGCGCCGGAAGCCGCCGGAAGTCTCGCCGAAGGCGAGCGAGAGCCCGGTGATGATAATGATGATGACCGCAACGATGCGCGCGACCGGTCCCTCGATCGATTCCAAGATCGATTGCAGCGGCGCTTCCCAGGGCATGTTCGAACCGGCCGCGAACGCTGGACTCGTGAGCATGACGATGGCGGCCGCGGCGGTCAGCAGGGAGATGCGGTTGGCAAGCTTCATGTGGGGGTTCCTTCTTGGGCGATCGTCAACGTGGCGTAGGCGTCGATATTGCGGAGCCGGTAGTCGCCGCCAGCAAACCCCTCGACGACGGCGATCATCTCGACGCGCCGGTTGCCGCCGCGCCCCGTGATGAAGACGATCAGATCGATCGCCTGGGCGATGAGCGCGCGGGGCACGACGCTGACGGCCTCCTGGATCAAGAGTTCGAGTCGCGTTAGAGCGGCGGCAGCGGAGTTTGCGTGCACGGTCGCAATGCCACCCGGATGACCGGTGTTCCAGGCTTTGAGCATGTCGAGCGCTTCGCCGCCCCGCACTTCGCCCACGATGATGCGGTCGGGACGCAGGCGCATCGTCGAGCGCACGAGGTCGGCAAGCGTCACGCTGCCGCGATGCGTTCGCAGGGCAACCGTGTCCTTGGCCGCGCATTGCAGTTCGCGCGTGTCTTCGATGAGCACGATGCGCTCGTTCGCATCCGCCATCTCGGCCAGAAGCGCGTTCGCGAGTGTCGTCTTTCCTGAGCCTGTGCCGCCCGCGATTAAGATCGTCTTCCGGTCCGCAACGCCTTTGCGCAGGACGGCAGCATGCAGCGGCGTCAGAATCTGATCGGCCACGTAATCTTCGAGCCGCAGCACCTGGCCGATGGGTTTGCGGATCGCAAAACACGGCGCCGTCGAAACTGGCGGCAGGAGACCTTCGAAGCGCTCACCGGTCTCGGGGAGTTCGGCGCTCACGACCGGGTTTGCGACGCCGGCCTCCACGCGAACATGGCTCGCAATCAGACGAATGATACGCTCGACTTCGCCCGGCGACAGCCTAACGTCGGTCGCGACACAACCCTCCCCGTGCCGCTCGACACGCAGACACCCGTCGGGATTGACCATGATCTCGACGACGGCCGGATCGGCGAGTGCTGCGGCAATGGCAGGTCCCATGGCGGTGCGCAGCATTGTGCGGCGGCGGTCGCGGCTCTCGTCGCTTGCCCGAAACAATGTCATTCGCGCGCCTCGTGGAGTTCGCCGTTGCGTTCGATCACGCCATCCGGTGTGACGCGCTCCAAGACGTCGCGGGTCAGGCTCTTGCCTCCGGCAATGCGCCGGCCGACCTGGTCGACGAAACTGTTGAACCGCTCCGTGCCCAGAGCTCTTGCAGCCGGTTGATCGCCGTCCGGCAAGGGCGCCGTCACGGTGAGCTCGAAGCGGATGAAGAGCGCCAGCGTCTCCAGAACCACTTGCTGGTCGCGCTCAAGCCGCGCCAGATGGCGTGCAACCTTGTCGAGCCTGGCCTTCAAGGCAGCATCGATCTCGGCCGCGGCGCCGCGTGCGAGATAGTGCTTGAGCGCGTCGCTTACAATCGCCGACTTCGACGAGCCTGGTTTCGCGGCCAGGGTGTCGAGCCGGTCGCTGAGGTCGTCGTCGATATAGACGTTGAGGCGAGGCTTCATGGGAATCAGAAACTCGGAATGAGATCGTCGTGATGCCGTGCGGCATCGGTGTTCATGGCGTGCGCCCGCTGCACTGACGTCGGTCGAAGCGGTCTGCCGGCGTCCGATGCTTGCACATCGTCATCGAGCAATTGCGCTAGATCGTCGGATGACTCCTCTACGGCTTGAACGACGCGATCGGTTCCAAGCGCCGGATGCCGATGCAGCCCGCCGTCGTCCTCGTCGGTCTCGGCGCCAAGTTCGTGGACCAGCGCCGCCGCCAGTCTTGGATCGGTCACGCGCACCTGCCCACTCCAATCGTCCGCCACTGGGGAACGATGGAGGGTTGCGGGATTGGGAGCAGGCAGGATGCGGTCCGTGAAATTCCGGTCCTCGAAATACCGGAGCTTCTTGGCTCGGATGGGCGGCAGGCCCGAGATCAGGACGAGCTCTTCGCTCGAAGGCAATTGCATGACTTCGCCCGGCGTGAGGAGCGGCCGCGCCGTCTCCTGACGGCTGACCATGACGTGAGCAAGCCACGGCGCGAGGCGATGGCCAGCGTAGTTGCGCTGCGCGCGCAGTTCGGTCGCCGTGCCTAATGCGTCCGAGATGCGCTTTGCCGTGCGCTCGTCGTTCGACGAGAACGCGATTCGCACGTGGCAATTGTCGAGGATCGCGTTGTTCTCGCCGTAGGCCTTTGTCACCTGATTGAGCGATTGCGCGATCAGATACGCGCGAACGCCGTAGCCCGCCATGAAGGCAAGCGCCGTCTCGAAGAAGTCCAAGCGGCCGAGCGCTGGAAACTCGTCAAGCATCATCAGCACTTGATGCCGGCGGCGCTTCGCCGGATCGCCTTCGAGTTTCTCGGTGAGGCGGCGGCCGATCTGGTTTAACACCAGGCGCACGAGCGGCTTCGTTCGCGAGATATCCGACGGGGGGACCACTAGGTAAAGCGACGCCGGGCGTTCGCCGTCGACCAAATCGGCAATGCGCCAATCGCAAGCGGCGGTTACGGTCGCAACCGTCGGGTCGCGGTAGAGACCCAGGAAACTCATGGCGGTCGACAACACGCCGGAGCGTTCATTCTCGGATTTGTTAAGTACCTCGCGTGCCGCTTGCGCGACAACCGGATGAACCTGCGGCTTCGCGTTAGTGCCCAAATGGTTTGTCGCCATCATCGCGCGCAGCGTGTGCTCGAAAGAACGGCGCGGGTCGGAGAGGAAGCTCGCGACGCGCGCAAGCGTCTTCTCTTCCTCGGCGTAAAGGACGTGGAGGATCACGCCGACGAGAAGTGCGTGCGAGGTCTTTTCCCAGTGATTGCGACGTTCGAGCGCGCCTTCCGGATCGACTAGGATATCGGCGATGTTCTGCACATCGCGCACTTCGCACGGCCCTTTGCGAACTTCGAGCAACGGGTTGTAGCGAGCAGAGCGTTCGTCGGTCGGGTTAAAAAGCAGGCAGGTCGAAAACGAAGAGCGCCAGCCGGCGGTGATCTGCCAATTCTCGCCTTTGATGTCATGAATGATGGCGCTGCCGGGCCATGACAGCAGCGAGGGAATGACAAGGCCGACGCCCTTGCCCGACCGCGTCGGCGCAAAGGCCATGACATGTTCCGGTCCCTCGTGGCGCAGGTAGCGAGATTTGAGGGAACCGAGAAACACGCCCTGTGGCTCGAACAGGCGTGCCGCTCCAACCTTACGCACTGTGGCCCAACGCGACGATCCGTACGTCGTGACAAACTGATTCTGCCGCGCGCGCCAGAGAGACCCAACAATAGCGACGCCGCACCCGAGAAGCCCACTACCGGCCGCCAACAGGCCGGCGCGATCGAACAATCGCGGTGCATAGGCGCCGTAGGCATACCACCACTCGAACAGACGCCAGGGATAGTAGACCGGGGTGGACAACACCTCGAACCACGGCGCGCCCAGCCGCGGTTGGTTGCCAAGCATCGCCGCCGCCCATTGCGTCGATGCCCAGACGCCCGCAATCACGATGCCGAAAGCGATGGCGATCTGTCCAACGAGGAGGCGTGTCGGCGTCATTCACTTACTCCGTGTTCGGAGCAAGTGATCTCGCGAATAGTGAGATTCGAAAATCGCCCTTATCTACGCCGACGCACTCTCACGAGCCTTGACTCCGGTATTACGCCAATGACCCGGTTTGCGAACGCCCTCTTAACAAGTCGCCGCAAACTTAAGGTGACCCTGGGTTCCTTTGTCTCTGGGGACCCCAAGAGATCGCGCCACCGCGCACAATTCCGTTGACCGTCTTTCCGAGACTACGATCAAGCGCTGGCCGCCAAGGCACCAACGTGAAATCCCTCGCCCCCGCGATCACGGCGAACCTGCCGCTGATCAAATCGAGCCGCTTCACATACTTGCCCTCCACCCGCCCCGCCCCGCCGAACTCGGCGTAAGGCAATTGCAACTCACCCGACAATTGCGCCCCGACACGCATCAGTTCGCGCCGGCGAAGGATGGCGAGCATGTTGGCGCGATAGACCGTTTCATCTGGCCGTTCCTCGGCAAGCCCTTGCGCCAACAACCACTGCTGGCGTTGTGCGAGCACGCCCTTCACTTCGCGTCCAAATCCCGCATCGCGAACGTTGGCCTTCTCTCCTCCGACCAGCTGCCTGTCCAGCCACGTCGCCGCATCGGCGCTCACCAGCCTTTCAAGCGACGCCAGCGACAAAGTCTCTACCTTAACCGGCGCCTCGCGCGCGCGCTTCTGCTCGAAGTCTTGTGCGGCGTCCAGAAAGTTCGCCGGGACCGTCCAAACGCCCTCCGCGCTCCGCTCGCCAATACCGGCGCGCCACAGCGCCTCCAATCTGCGCACGTGCGCTGCCACGAACTCGTTACTTGCCGACGGGTCGGTCGCACGATGCAGCGCGTCGCTGTAGCGCCCATTATTTCGTGCTGCGATCTCGGCGATCGTCCTGTCTGCTGGCCGCAGCTCGACCTGGTGGGGCCCAACCGAAACGATCGAACCCCGCCGCACAGCATCGACGGCCTCACCCGACCCGATATCGACCCAATTGGATCGCCCATCTACACCATCGACGATCAAGTAGTGCCGTTCGTTCGCATCGTGCAGCCCGCGCTCGACGACGCGGCCGACAAGTTGGGCCGAACCCCGCGGATCGAAGATCACGCAATCCGCTGGGGCGCGATCGATGCGCGCCTCTTTGAGAGCGCGATGCATCGCCTTGATGATGTCGTCGCGCTCGCCCATCCGTCGCAGGGTCGCCTCTGCATCCGCCGATAGCTTCCATCTCCCAGGCAACAACTCTTCCGCAAGGCCGAGCCGCCGCAGATGCTGCAAGCGCCCGGCGCGTAGCGCCTGCCGAAACCGTCCGTGCGCATCTCTCGCGTCGGCACCAAGGTCGACCGCACCCTGCGCCGCCGCCTCGCGGATGAGCTGCCGGTCGATGCTGGTCAACCGGTCTTGGCCCACCTCGAGCGTCAGCCGCTGTTCGATCTCAAGGTCCGTTCGCGGGCCGAGGTCGAGCGTTACGATCTCGACCGCACGCTGGCGCATCCCGTGCGAGATGTATTCGCGGGCGATCACAAGGTCATTCCCTTCGTCATCCTTGCCCCGCACGACGACATGGGTATGGGGTTGGCCGGTGTTGAAGTGATCGACCGCAACCCAATCGACCTTTGTGCCGAGGTCTTCCTCCATCCGCGCCATCAGCCGCCGCGTGAATGGCTTCAGGTCTTCGTATTCGACCCCATCTTCGGCTGCGACAATGAATCGGAACTGATGCCGGTCACCCTCGGCCCGTTCGACGAACTCCTTGCCGTCCGCGCGATCGCGAGTTGCGTCGTAAAGTTCGCCCGGTGTCCCCTCGCGCGTGACGCCGTCGCGCTGGATGTAGCGCAGATGTAGTCTCGCGGCCTTAAGGCCCCTCGCCCCGATCCTAACGATACGCGCCTTGATGACGACGCGCCGCGCCCGGAGCCCGGCATGACGGTCGCGTAACACGCGGCCCGAGCCCGCGCCACGGCCTATGCGGCTGCGGTCGAACTGCCGCCTGCTGCCGCTGCGCCCGTGCGCCCGGCCGCTCGCGAACGCAGCGGCGCGCAGAACCCTTTGCAGGTACCGTTGCGTACCCGCCCCATCTCGTGTCCGGATCTTGCCAAGTTTGGGTTCGAACTCATCGTCTTGGCGCATATCAGATCACCTTGCCGCCCCGTAGAAGTTGGTGGCTCTCCCGTTGCGCGCAAGCCCGAGACGCAGATACAAGCCCTAACGGCTCGTGGCGCAACTTCGGTGTCATCGCGACGCCGATGGCACCATCGACTTGGATGTGCAGACAACGGCTTAGACGACACATAGTGTCACCGCTTTTATCTTGCCCTACCGATTTTCTCCGATGGGTCACTTTCTCATTTGCGCTCAACTGCGATGTAAGCGTCCACTCGTTGCACACTTGTTCTCGTTTTCAGACCCGTGATGATTTTTCTCCGCGTTGAAGTGAATGCGAGAGGAACATCTGCTATGGAAATTCCAGACGAACGGGTCAGCTTCTGGCGTCAACACATTGAAGGATGGAAGAAAAGCGACCTCAACCAGCGAGCCTATTGCGTCGTCCACGGACTATCACGGAGAACCTTCCAGAACTGGCGGCTGCGGTTGAAGGCGGATGATGCAGCTGCCGAACGCAAGCTTCGTTGGCGCCATCTTCGCAAGGATCGTCCTAGTGTTAGTCCTAGTGCTAGTCCTATGCCGATGGCGCCGACCCGGCCGCCGTTCGGCCTGCCGCGGCCAAATCGGCGGCGCCATTTCCCAGAGGAATTGAAGCGGCAAATCGTCGAGGAGACGTTGTTGCCAGGTGCGACCGTTTCGAGCGTCGCGCGGCTTTACGGGGTCACCGCGCCGTGTGTCTTCCGCTGGCGCAAGCTCATGGGTCTTGGTGCGGCGGGCGACAAAACAGCCTTCGCATCGGTGCGGATCAGCGAGGAAAACGATGCGTCGGAGGTTGGACCGGCCTCCGGATCGGCCCCCCCTAGCACGGCTCTGGAGGGCCCATCCGGTGGCGTCGAGATCGAGCTCTCCGGCGGCAAGAAGTTACGCTTCGAGCGCGATGCAGACCCTGAAGCCGTGCGCCGCATGGTCGAAATTCTGGAGGGTGTGCGCCAATGATCATCGCTCCGACCGGCGCGCGCGTCCACGTAGCCCTTGGCATTACCGACATGAGGAAGGGCATGTGCGGGCTCTCCGTGCTCGTTCAAAAGGTGCTCGCAAAGGACCCGTTCTCCGGGCACTTGTTCGTGTTCCGGGGCAAGCGCGCCAACTACATCAAGATCCTCTATTGGGACGGGAACGGCCTCTGTCTCTTCAGCAAGAGACTGGAGCATGGGCGCTTCGCATGGCCGACGACGGCGGAGACCGGCGGCACGGTTGCGCTGACACCCGCACAGCTTTCGATGCTGATCGAGGGGATCGACTGGCGTTCGCCCGAGCGCACATGGCGGCAGCCCGAGCTCGCGGGATGACGCGCACGATCTACGCCCATCTACGCAACGCGATGAGAAAGCACTTGCTGCGTTGAGTCGCAGACATAGCATCGCACCATGCGATTCGATCTCGACAATCTGCCGAACGATACGACGCTCCTGCATCGCCTCGTGCGTGATATGGCGGCCGTGATCGAGACCGATCGGACGCAGCTGAGTGAGGCGCAAAGCGAGGTTGAGAAGCTGCGCGCCATCGTCAATCAACTTCAGCGCTCCCAGTTTGGACGCCGCTCGGAGAAACTCGATCCGGACCAGCTCGAGCTCGCCATGGAAGACCTGGGCGGGGATATCGCTCGAGCGGAAGAGGCCACGGCGCCACGGCCGGGTGCAAAACCCGAAAAGCCTCAGGCCAAGCAGCCGCGCGCCCTGCCGCCACATCTGCCACGCGAAGACGTGGTTCTCGACAGCGGGAAGGATGCCTGCCCGTGCTGTGGCGGCGCGCTGCATCAGATCGGCGAGAGCACGAGCGAGATGCTCGATTGGGTGCCGGCGAAACTGCGCGTGATCCGCATCAGACGGCCCAAGTATGCCTGCCGATCCTGCGAGAAGGTTCAGCAAGCGGCGGCGCCGGAGCGCGCGATTGCCAAAGGAATGGCAACGCCCAGTCTCCTGGCGCATGTCATCGTTGCCAAGTATTGCGATCACCTTCCGCTCTATCGCCAGGCGCAAATCTTCGCCCGTCATGGCGTCGAGATGGAGCGTTCGACGCTCGCGAACTGGGTCGGCGGGGCCTGTTGGTGGCTTGAATCTCTGCACAAGCGGCTGGCTGCCAACATCTTCGCCTCCGACAAATTGTTCGCGGACGACACGCCGATTCCGGTCCTCGATCCCGGCCGCGGCCGGACCAAGACCGGACGCCTTTGGGTCTATGCGCGCGATGATCGACCGTGGGCGGGACCTTCACCGCCGGTGGCCGTATACTTCTATAGTCCCGACCGCAAAGGCGAACGGCCGCAGTCTCATCTGGGCGAGTTCAAGGGCGTTCTGCAGGTCGATGGCTACGCGGGGTTCGAGCGTCTGACTGAGGGCGGCCACGTCATTCTCGCTGCCTGTTGGGCACACGCGCGACGCAAGTTCTATGATGTGCATGAGGCGACAGGTTCGCCGATCGCAGCCGAAGCGCTACGGCGAATCGCCGAGCTTTATGCGATCGAAGAACGCATCCGCGGCACGTCAGCCGTGTGGCGCAAAACTGTCCGACGAGCACAGACGCGGCCACTTGTCCAAGCGCTGAAGACCTGGTCGGAAGCCGAGCTAGCCCGCATTCCCGGACGCAGTAGGCTCGCCGAAGCAATCCGCTATTCCCTCTCGCGTTGGCCTTCGCTTACGCGTTTCCTCGACGACGGACGCATCGAGCTCGATACGAACTCTGTGGAACGAGCGATCCGTCCCGTTGCGCTTGGGCGCAAGAATCATCTCTTCGCCGGCTCTGACGGCGGCGGCGAACGCTGGGCCGTCGTCTGTTCGCTGATCGAGAGCGCGAAGCTCAACGCCGTGGAGCCGTTCGCCTATCTCACGGATGTGCTTCAGCGCATGGTCGACGGCCACGCCAAGAGTCGCCTCGATGAGTTGCTCCCTTGGAACTGGAAGCCGGCGTCAGCGGCTTGACCGCTTCGTTCTCACTCGTGCCCGATCGCAAACCCGAGGGTACGTGCAATGAGTGGACGCTTACACTGCGATCACGTCCCGAAGAAAAATGCTTCGCCCGGATCGTCGTTCGTCGAGCGAGCGCCGCACCTCGTCCGTTTGTAGTGAAGTTTTGAAAGCCGTCACCACTCCTCTGAAGCCACCTCAAAACGTCCAAAGCGGTATCAAAATGCCGATCACATCCGCGGACGAACTCGGGCCAAAATAGCGGCCATCGAACGATGCTGGCGTGTCATTCAGGAGGAAAATCTGACCGTGGACGAGCCTCAGACAGCCCATCCAAGGCATCAGCTGACGGCCACTTCGATCGTGCAGCAACACACCCGCACGGCGCATCCCATTGATGTAAACCGAGCCACCAACGGTGCAGACGCGGTCCCCTTCGATCGCCGCAACATGCTTGATGGCGGGGGTATCTGCGGGCAGATAGCTGCGTTCGGCCGCGAGGTTACGTGCGCCGTAAGGGAGCCTGACCAGGACGAGATCACCGTGCCTCAGCGAGCGCGAGGTGGCAACCAAGTAGAGACCAATGGGGACGCTGCCGCTCGCGTTCCACACGACCCACGGACGGGGTTTCCAAGCCGAAATGACACCGAGTCCCGCGCAAACCAGGGCCGTCAAAGCCAAAACAAAAGCGCGTTTCGGGGTCAGCGAGGCGGTGCGGCACAGGCACCTGATGGCGCTGAAACTATTCATCGGACGTGCTGCGCTTTAAGCCTGCAGCGGACCAGGCTTCGAGGTCGGCAATGTGGTAGCGGACATAGCGGCCATGCTTGCGATAGACCGGCCCGCCGCCTTGCACACGCATCTTTTCGAGCGTCCGCCGGGATAGTCCGACGAAGAACGCCGCCTGCGCCGTGCTCAGGAACGGGCTACCCTTCTTCGCTTTCGCAGCCCGTTCGGCATCGTCGTCCATCATGTCCCTCGCAGTCACGCGCGTCAGAGCTATCGTCACGCGATGAGCGAGAGCATGAGCGAAACAACGGCGCTTCGGGGACCGGCGAAAACTCACCTTCGCAAATTCGCCGGACTCGATGATCGAAAATCCAGCGCCGCAGCGTCCGGTTCGCTGCAGCGCTGGCCCCAATGGCCCGACACTGGTGGGACCGGCGATGAAGGCTGCCGGCGGATCGTCCAGACGGTCCCCGTTCGCTTGCCCGCTATCCGCGTGCGGGCTTAAGGCGCGAACGTCGCGATGGGAGGACGAGCCTTGGGGAGTTTGAGCGGCCCCGCAGGTTGAGCGCGGAGCCGCCCCAAGCCTCAATCGGCCGGGTTCCAGATCAGGGCGAACGTGTCTTCGTTGTCTTGACCGGCGGCGCGGCCCAGATTGGCGTAGAGTTTTCGGGAGCCGAACTCGGGGGCGGCGAGACTCAGGGACACGTAGTCCTTGCCCGAACTTTCGCTGCGGCGGACCCAGCCGGCGCCTATCTCGGCCCCATCTGAGGTCACGCGGAAGTCGGGTTGGTTGTCGGCCGTTTTCGACGTATTGGGCTCGACTTCGATCTGTGCGTGGATCGTGAGCGTCTTGAGTTCGCCCTTGAAACCGCCGTTCGGCGTGCGGGTGACGTATCCGATAGCAGGCATGGCACTGTCTCCTTTGATCGCCCCCGAAACCATTTCCGTTGGGCGTGAGCGGACCCCAATGGGCGCGACCGGCGCGCTGGAACCGGCACGGCCGAAGCGTGAGCGGAGGACCCGAGGGCCCAGGTTTTTTGCAGCGAAGCGGGCGCGAGGAGCCGCTACTCAGCGGCGGGGAAAAAACTTGGGACCGAGGGTTTTTAAGCGCGGCGGCGCCGCCCATTAGGGTCAAAGCGAAGACCAACGGAAATGGTTTTGAGGGCGAATTTGGAGACGAAGCCCTGCCGTTCGGATGCGCCACACACGCCGACTTGGGCGGGATCAAGGCCGAACTCTCGATCACATCGGATCAGTATCGAAGGCGAGCCCGACCGCCGAAACGGATCGAATTGACCGACTTAGGTAGCCCCCGGGTGCAGCGGCGTGGGCGGGCATCCGGCATCGAAGGATCGGAGTGAGCAGCGCGTTCTTGAGCCTCACGGCTGCTGGGGTCGCGCAAACTCTATGGCCAATCTGGGACGCGCCGCTGGTCAAGGCGACGATGACAGGTTCGCCCGGAGCTGGAAGCGGCCCGGGGTGCGGGCCGCCCAAGCAAATGTCAGCGGGCCGGGAACATATCCGCGATCCTCTCCGCCGCCGCGACGTGGCTGAGCCCACCGCGATCAGTATAGCCACGCGGCGGGAACGACAGCCACCGCGGCAGCCACCCCTTGACCTTGGCCCGCCCATTCGTGCCGTCGAGACAGTCGCGGACGATCTGCTTCTGTGCGGCGACGCGCTCGCTCAAGTTCGCATCTGCAACGTCCTGGCCCGCAATCTCGGCCACCATCGCGTTGACGATGGCCCGCTCGCGAACGAGGTCGAAGAAGGCGTCATCCGGTGCCCACGTCTTCGCCGTATCGACGCCCAAACAACGCCCGGTAGCTTCGACAAGCGCGCCGCCAGCGGCCAATGACTCGGCCGCGATGAAGGCGACGACGCGCAGGACTTCGGCGTTCGGGAGTTTCAACAGCGTCGCGAACACCGTGGCCGCCGTGATCTCATCGCTGGGTTGAATCAGTGATCCACAATCGGCTTCAAAACCAAGCAGTGCGACGATTTCGGCGCGGCGGCGGCGAAACGCATCGTCGGCTGGGCTCGCGGCGAGGCTCTCGGCAATCGCTTTCGACTTCGCACTTCGCGGATCGGCCTTCGCTTGCCAGAGCGCCGATCCGGCAATCGCGGTCGCGACGATCAAGCGCAGCGCAATGTCGCCCGCGTCGATCAGCGCAAGCCGCACCGCCGCGTGGCGGTGCAAGTCGATGTAGTTTTGCAAGGCGGACGACGCTTCCGGACGTCCTGGCGCATCCGGTGTTTGATCGGCGGCCAAATCGTCTGGAGCGTCTTCCGGCTGAACCTCCTTGCGCGGTCGGAAACCCTCGAACGCCTCAATCTCGCCGCGTGCCGAGACGGTGATGAATACCTTGCCCCCGCGCTTTTTGGACGCCTTCTCGTGCCGCCACATGTGGAACGGCTCGCCTTGATCGAGCACGACGACCTCGCGCCATCCATCGGCCAAGTACGCGTCGCGCTGCGCAGCAATTGCTTTGTTCTGCAGCGTCCAGAACTGATCGTGATCGCCGAAGTAACCTTCCTCGGCAAAGAGGTCGGTTACAAGCTCACCCTTGTAGTCGGTGAGCGGAAACAGCGCCGCCTTCGTCGAAATCTCGTTGCCGCCGAATAGCCACGCCTTCACGTCCGCGCCGAACGGCGCGTCGCCGTCGCGGAAAAGCTTGAGCCAATCCTGTTGCTGCGCCTTGGTCGCGAGCGTCAAATGACGGATCGTGTCGGCATCGATTTCGTCGCGCCGGTAGGCCTCTTTGATCTTGGGCAGCAGGTTGCCGAGTGCCAGACGGCGTCTAACCACGGTGTCGGTCAAGCCGAACGTCGCGGCGATGTCGGCTACGGTCTTTCCCTCCGCGATCAAACGCACGAACGTGTCGTGCTGCGCCATTTCGTCGGGGTCGAGGCGCGCGACATTCTCGATCAACGAGGCTTCGAGGGCGGCCCCATCGTCGCCCGCCGCCATCACCGCACACGGCAGCGGCGCGATTGATCCCTGCTCTTTTTGCACCGCTTTGGCGGCAAAGTAGCGCCGCCGTCCGGCGACGATTTCAAAGCCGTCTGCGTTCGAGCGAACAAGCAGCGGCTGCAAGACACCGCGGGCGCGGACGCTCGGGAGAATGTCGGAGATGTCCGGCGCACGCTTGCCGTGGCGCATGTTGAGCGGCGAGACGTGCAAACGGTCGATGTCGATATGTTGGAGTTTCATAGGGTTTGGTCCTCGTCAATTGTGACCGGCGCAGCCGCGCAAGCATCCGCTGCACGCGAAGCGCCGGGCGCGTTCAGCGCAGGGGCTCCGCTTGGCAAGGCGGAATTTCGGTCGGGATGGATGGGTGGTCGGCTTTGGCGGTGTCGCGGAACGCCAGCAAATAGTCGGCCGCTTTCGATGCGGCGGACGCTGCCCGAAAGATCGCGCGCGAGTCCTCACGCAGGATCGAAAGCCATTCGCCGAGGTAGTCGGCGTGCCGCACGGTCGGAACGATGCCTAAGCTCGCACAAACGAACGCGCCCGCTATTTCGGCGACGAGTTCTTCGCGGCCGTAAGCCTTCGAGCGGTTCGTGCCCGCCTGATCCCGCGAAAGGCGTGCGCTACTTCCCGTCCAATGACCTAGTTCGTGAAATGCCGTCCGATGCCAATTGATCGGCTCAAAGAAGGCCTGCGGCGGCGGAACGTGCACTTCGTCAGTGTTGGCGTTGTAGTAAGCCTGACTGCCGCCAATCCGAAACACCGCGCCCGTCGCTCGGATCAGCGCTTCAGCCTGCGGTTCGATCAAGCCTTCCGGCACCGGCGGCGCTTCGACCGACAACCGCTCCGGCAACCCGTCGCACTGCGCAGCATTGAACACGGTGTAGCGTTTGAGAAACGGCACCGAGCGATCGCGCGACTCGGCATCGGCCGCACTCGAAGCGCCGTTCGCAGTGCCTTCGGCGTCCTTCGGCACAAACCGATCCGCAAAGACAACGGTCGTACCGCGCTCGCCCTTGCGCACCGCGCCGCCCAACGCGAGCGCTTGGCGAAACGTTAACCACGCTTGGGTCGCGAACCCCTGCTCGATCACTGCCCCCCAGAGAATGAGAACGTTGATCCCCGAGTAACGCCGTTGCGTTGCCCCATTGAGCGGCAACCCAAGCGCAGCCTTTGCCCTGCCCCACGGCTGCACCCACGGCACGCGCCCCGCTTCAAGTTCGCGCACGATCTTGTCGGTCACCTGCGCGTAAAGGCTTTGCCGGTCGTCGCTGCGGCGTTCGCGTGTCTGTTGCATAGCGGCCTCTCCCGTCTCTCATCCTCGCCACCCGTTCCCCGAAGCGGGGTGGGCGGCGAAGAGCGACCGGGTAGGCCCGCTGAACGAGGCGGACTGCACCCGAAGGGCCGGAACAACGTGGAGGACCCGCGCGTCAGCGCGGGTTGCGGTCCGCCGCAGCGGGCCTATACGGGAGCGGCCGCCCACCCTGCGTGAGGGGAACCAATGAAAGACTTCATCGCGCGAAGCGCGATGACCGCCCGCGGAACGCGGCGTCGAAACGGAGGCCGTGAGGGCAAAGTTCCCGCGATGAGCGAATTTCGCGGATCGGCTCAAATGTACCGATTTCGTTTCCCGCGTAGTGTCGCAACCCGTTGATAGCTGTTCGCGGCAAGTGCCCGTCGTGGTAGGCAGTCGCTCGCCATACCGGAGCGAATTGCGATGTCCAACCAGCGCAAGTCCGGAGCTAAAAAAAAAGCAATGCGCAAGAGCGGGGCGTCCAACGAACTAACGCTCGTCGAGCGTGCGCCGAGCGCGAAACGCTTGACCGCATACGATGAGGCTCACCTCATCACTTACCTCAGGCTTCTCGACGCCAACGCAAGCGGCGAACGCGGCACTGGGCTCCTGCAAATTGTGTTGGACGACAATCCTGCGCTGTCTCAGCTCCAAGCGCGCCGCGCCGTCGCGAGCCATCTCAAGCGCGCGCTGTGGATTAGCGCGACGGGCTATCGGCAGTTTCTCCGCAAGGCGCGCTGACGATTCAGCGCAAGAAGCGCCAGTAGCCGCCGTTGATAAGATTGCGACCGCGGTTGATCGACCGGCGGACGGCATCGCGGAGGTGGTCGCCGGGATCGTTCCAGGTGGTCAACACCCTACGTTCGCCGTAAACCGCTGCCGCGATCTCACGGTGGGCCGCATTGCTCAACGCGCCGTCGAGCGCTTGCGCAACATTGGTAAGGCGCATAGCGCCCGGCACGTTTTCGAACGGGTGCTCTAGGAGGTGCCCGGTGAAAATGTAAGCGTTGAGGGATGCGAGCAAGCGCTGGCGCCGTCGAAGTGCGTCACGCGGAATCAACGCCTGCGTCAGCAGCTCGTCTTGCGCGAGCCACGGGGTGTATTGGATCACCAGCTGCAGACGGCGGGCACCCTCGCGGATGAGAACGTGGCGTGGTGCGCCGGGTGCCGTCGCAGCTGCGATCAGGGGAAGCACATGCGAACAAACCGCTGGATCCCAAAAGATGTCGGCGACGGCTCCATTGCGATCGGGCGAGTCGGCGCGCAACAGACCCCAACGTCTGAGCGTACTCCCGGCGGGCTGAGGCTTCGTGCGCGCTGGCACTGCTGTCTTGGCAAAATCTTCGCGAAAGCGCGGGTTGCGGCGCAAGAATTCCCACGCCCAGCCCAAACCCGAGAGTTTCGTGGCGTAGGCGTAAGACGCTTTGTCTCGCCAATTGACCTGCAGCCCGGCTCGCATGGGGGTGCGCCTTGCCTGCCGGCAAAATTTAGGTTGCGGGATGTCAACCGGCACCCTGTGCCATGACACAGGTTGACCGTGCCACCGAATTAGCGGTTAAGCGCCAGCCGGATCGCTGCCTCGCGCAACGTCCGGACCTTCAACTTCCCTTTGGCGTTGTCGAGGTGAAACGAGACCGTCCGGCGGCTGATGCCAAGGATGCGGCTGATTTCCCAAGCCGACTTACCTTCTATCACCCATCGCAGACATTCACGCTCGCGAGGTGTCAAGAGCTCCGCGCCATCTCGTCCAGTTCCGTAGATCTGTTGGGCCTGCAAATGAACATGCGCACCCACGAACTTGAGCGACTCCCCGTGAAGCGCGATCGAACGGCGAAGGCCCTCTGGGTCGTCGCCGGCGACGGCAAACGCGGCGAACTCGCCGTGCGCGCCGCGGAAAGGAATGACGAAGCCGCACCGAATGCCGTGGGCGGCCGCTTCCGCAAAGAGCTGGCGTTGACGCGGCGAAGCGTCGGCCGGCGCCGAGTGCCAGACCATCGTCACTTCGCTCGTCCGGGCGTGGTGAATGACCGGATCAACAAGGTCGTACCGCTCGGCAGTGTAACGCTTGACCCAAGCGGCCGGATAAGTCGCCACGAGAATATTGCAGCGGTTAGGTGTTTGGGAGAGCGCAAAGTATGTGAAAAGCTCGAAGCCGCATTCTCGGAGCACGGCGCTCGTCATCGAGCGTAACATGTCCCCGCTGTTGGTTGTTCGTACGCCTTCTACAAATCGCTGGAATACCTGTTGCACGACGCGTTCTTTAGAGCCAAGTGAATCTACGAGGCCGTCACATCGCGTGCCATGCAAGTTCCCGTTTGCATGGAAACTTGGTGACCCTGGTCACTTCGCTTACCTTAATAGGCGGCTAGGAATTTCTGCCGCCGTGCCCGGGGCGGCGTGATTGAGCTAACACAAGAGCCTTTGCACACGTGCCGAGCCAACCCGTTGTTCGAGAACACGCTCGATCCCATTTGCTAACAAAACGACTCTGTCGCCCGCTAAGGCTACGGCGGCGTCGGCAATCGATGTTCGGCGCAACTAGGGCAACGATCTCAATAGTAGAAGACATTCGGCCGGGCGACGGGGCCGTTGGCAGACGTTCTGACTGAAGGTCTCAACCCAGCTCCCTTCCGGACGTTGGGCGACTGCGAGTGACAGTCAGGAAATCGCCAATTCTGTTGAAGAACTCGGCGCAGATTTGCCCGATAGCCGCCATCGATGATTTGTTTTTCAGGCCTTTCGCCTCGGGCGTTCGGCGAACCCGATGCGGCGCCTCGCTGGTCTCGTCATGCGGCCTGCGCCGCTATTGGCGGTGGACGGAAGACGAGCTTTGCCATCTTGCGGAGGTTCTGAACGGCGGCTGCGAGCGTAAATTCGTCGTGCGCTCCGGAGGGTGCGCGCAGTCTGAGCCGGTCGAGTCTCATAATGCGTTTGAGATGCGCGAACAGCATCTCCACCTTTTTGCGATCGCGGCGCGACTGTAGATATTCGGGCGTGTCGCGAAGACCTCGGGCGACATCGCGCGCTTCTTCATGCACGCTGCGTATCACCTTGCGCATGGGCTGACCCGGACAGCATCGCTGCTTGAGCGCGCACGCTCGGCAATCCTTCGTGCTGGCGCGATAGATGCGCGTATCGGCCTTTGTGACGCCGCTGCGTTCTCGGCTGTAAGCGCGACGGAATTGAACAAGGCGCTTTCCGCCTGGGCAGGTGAGTGTGTTCGCGGCCGCATCGAAGGCAAAGTCGGATCGGCTGAAGGTGCCGTCTTCGCGCTCGCCTCTCTCCCACACCGGCACGTGCGGCGCGATGTTCTTCTCTTTTACGATCCAGTTCAAAATCTCCGCCGAGCCATAGGCCGTATCGCCGATCAGCCGCTTGGGCTTCATGCCGAAGCGTTCTTGAACCCGCTCGATCATCGTCTTCGTCGAATTAACCTCCGCAGTTCTGATCGCCGGCGTCGCCATGACATCCAAGATCACGGCACACTTCACATCGATCAGATAATTGTTCGACCAGCCGAAGAACGCGGGCCTGCCCACGGCCGCCGTGAGCCGCGAGGCAGGATCGGAGAGCGAGATTTCCTTCGGTGGCTCCGCCGAGCGATCCAGCGCATCGAGATATTCGCGCACCGGTCGGCTTGGGCCACCACCGCCCGCGCCATCATGCCAATCATGGTTGTCGCCACCGGGCACACTGTATTGGCGATTGGCGTCAGCGCGGATGATGCTGGCATCGACAGCAAAGCCTTCGCCACCGACCAGGCCTTTATCCAAGCACGACTGCACCGTCGTCTCGAACACGTGACGCAGAATGTCGGCCTCGCGGAAACGACCGTGCCGGTTCTTGGAGAATGTGGAGTGATCCGGGATTTGATCTTCGAGCCCGAGCCGGCAAAACCAGCGATAGGCCAAGTTGAGGCGGACTTCCTCGCACAGGCGCCGCTCGGAACGAATGGCGTAGCAATAGCCGACCAGCAGCATCCGGATCATCAGTTCAGGATCAATCGAGGGGCGCCCGGTGTGGCTGTAGTGCGGCGCGAGCTCAGCCCGCAGCCCCGAGAGGTCGAGCACCGCATCGATCTTGCGCAGCAAATGATCGTCGGGAACCTGCTCGTCGAGCTTAAACCGATAAAACAGCTGGCCTTGCGCGCCCGCTTTCTTTCCCAGCATCGCCGAATCCATCCATTGCTGCCGCAACGATGGAATCACGCTTCATTCGGAAATGCAGGAGAGTTTTTCAACAAAATTCGCCGACAACGGTCGCTCGATCAAGCGCACCGTGCGATTGCCTTTTCCATCAATCCGACGCTCATCCGATAAATATTCCCTTAGAACTATATCACTTCAGCGTCACTCATGCCGATGGGCTCGAACTCACCCGACCAAGTCAACTGTGGGGACGAAGCGGGATCGCTTTCCATATCGCAGCGCGGATCGCCGCGACTGCCAAAGGAGGACAGTTCTGGTGTCGCGCACGGTGGCAGGCCTTATCGTCGGAGCCAAGTTGCCCTTGATCGACGCACGAGGTGAAAGCCGTTTCTGCACGCTTTGCAGGTCTGCTCGGTCGGGTGGTACGGGACGAACTTATGTCTTGACGGAGCGTCTGTCAGCCTTTGGCCGCCGCGGCGCGGAGGGCGGCGACGTGATCGGGCACCCTATAGTTGGCGTAGGGCGGCTTCGAGAACGCGTCGGCCAGACTGCCCAAGCGCTCAAGAACGATCTGCGCAACCGCCGCATCGGTTGTACCCTGGCGCCTTCGTTCCGCGACTATCTCAGTGCCGATCTCCTGTGACATCATCTGCGGATCGCCGCTGCGCGCCGCTTTTTCGCGTAACCGGCTGAGGAACGCATCGCCAAGACGCTCGCGTTCGACGGATCGCCAAAGCGCGCCGATGTCGGACCCCGCGCGCGCCGCAAACAGCGCCGTCGCCGCCCCTTCGCGCCAGTTGAGCTTGCCACTGACGTACTCTGGCGCTCGCTTGCCGGTGTCATCGTCCCAGCTGTTGAATGGTTCGTTTCTATTCTCGTCGGGATAGAGACTGAAGCTGTAGGCGCTTCGTTTGCCGGCATCGTCCTCGCGTACGACACAGAGCCGCTGTTCAGGGCCGTCGAACAGTCTCCGCCAAAACCCGCCGGTTGGTTGGGCCTCGTTGACGGTGACCTCGACGAGCTGTGCGTACGGCAACACGATGGCGTCTTTCTTCGCCAACGACGATCGGATGGTCAAGGGAATGCCGTGGTCCGCCGTCGCGCCCGGTTGCTGAGACGGCTTGGTGAGCATTTCCGTCAGCAAGTCATTGATAGCCTCAACGCCCTTGCCAAATGCTTCGCCCGCAGCTTGTTCCGCGCCGTCGAGGAAGGGGAGTTTGAAGTTGATTTGCATGCCGAGATAGCCTGTGTACGCTGCCACGACCTGACCCACGTCCTGGCCAACCTCACGCAGGGTTGCGATGTTCGTGTTGGGCAGAAACAGAAGACCGTCGCGAAAAATGACCAAACGACCCTTGCCCGGTTCCTGCCGCCGCGGGTAGGGCGCGGTTGGGTCGCATTCAGCTGCCAAGACTTCGCCGGTGGGGTGCGCAAGCGCCACGCGCGGTTTGAGGCGAAAGAAGAACCTGAACTCTTCCGGCGGCGGATGGCAGATCATATCGCTCACCGTTGGCGCTGTGACTCCTCTGTACCGCGGGGCCGGGAAGGAGCACAAAGTCTTGTAGGATTTCATCCGTCGTTCTCACCAACCGCCATCCGGTTGGATCCCGATATGGCACGCGGTTGGACAAGTTTATCATAAGAGCGCACGCCGAGGCCACCGTTGCGGGGTTTCGACTAACTTGAAAGAGCTCAGCACTTCGGCGCATGCGGACCGGCGGTGGCTGTCCGGTTCGGTTTGGGACTCTAGAAGTTCAAACGGCTCAATTGAGCCAACGAAGCCCGTTCGTAACGTATGGGCGAGTGTCCGGTATGGGTACCGTTCCGGTCTTCCGTTGCTTCCTGTCCGCTCCTCTCTCCGATAGGAGCTAGTCGGCGCTGTGCGTCCAATATGCTATCGGACAGACTGAACCGGGCGCTTCGCTGGTCGAGATCGAACAGAATGGCGGGTTCGATCGTCCAAGATCGGGCGAGATCCGCTACCACGCACAAGGTTTCTCTGTCTTCCCGACAGCCCAATGTAGGTGGCCTCGACGAATGTGGTCTACGTACTCTCGGCGCACAACACCGAGATGTCGCCGGGCTTGATGATCAGCGTCCGCGGCCACGAGGAGCCGCAGCCAGACGGATTGTTTTGGATCAAAGCGACGGGCCAAAAGGAGAGTAGTTTGATTCCATGTCGCCTCGTCTCGACCTGCTCAGTGCCCGGGTGCCTCGCTACACCAGCTACCCGAGCGCACCTCATTTCAACACCAACATCGATGGCAACGTTTTGCACCGGTGGTTGGAGACTTTGCCGCGTCGCGAAGCGATTTCGCTCTACGTACATGTGCCCTTCTGCAGTAGCTTGTGCTGGTTCTGCGGCTGCCACACGCGCGTGGTTAACTCTTATTCGCCGATCGCGGGCTACGTCGATACGCTGCTGCGCGAGTTCGAACTCGTGGGCCGGGTGTTGGGCGCCACATATAGGCTGACGCATCTCCATTTTGGCGGAGGCTCGCCGACGCTCCTGAGCCCCGGTGACATCGCACGTCTAACCGACCAGATCCGCGACGGGTTCATCATCAATGCCGATACCGAGTTCGCGATCGAAATCGACCCACGTGGATTGAAGCGAGAAACGCTCCATGCCCTGGCGAAGGCCGGCGTGACGCGTGCCAGCCTTGGCGTGCAAGACGTGAACCCTGCCGTCCAACGCGCCGTAAACCGCTGGCAGCCGGAAACCGTCACGCGCAAAGCCGTGGAGCAGTTGCGTGAGGCCGGCATCACGAAACTCAACATCGACCTCATGTACGGCCTGCCAAAACAGACGACGGCAGATGTCGAGCGAACGGTCGACTCCATCGTGGCCCTAACACCGCAGCGTGTCGCCGTTTTCGGCTATGCTCACGTCCCCGAGATGAAGGGGCATCAGCGGCTCATCAAAGACGCCGACTTGCCAGGCGCCGAGGAGCGAGTGCGGCAATACGAGACCGCCCACGCCGCGCTTGTCGCGCGTGGCTACCGAGCGATCGGCCTCGATCATTTTGCCCTGCCTGACGACCCGCTCGCGGTCGCTCTCGACGTCGGCAAGCTCGGGCGCAATTTTCAAGGATATACGACCGACATCGCGCCGGCGCTGATCGGCATCGGCGCGTCGGCGATCTCATCTCTGCCGCAGGGCTACGCTCAGAACGCCGCGGCTGCGCCGGAATACGGCGCTAAGATTTCAGCCGGCGAGTTTGCGACCGCGCGCGGGCGAGCGTTGACGGCGGACGACCGCTTGCGGCGTGCCGTGATCGAACG
Organism: uncultured Flavobacteriaceae bacterium; assembly: GCA_964561925.1. Lineage (GTDB taxonomy): Bacteria > Pseudomonadota > Alphaproteobacteria > Micropepsales > Micropepsaceae > SZUA-430. The sequence goes on along the minus strand of CAZLRW010000001.1, from coordinate 72,808 downwards.
ATTGATGTGCGACTTGAGCGTCGATCTGGACGCCGTCGCATCAAACCACGGTGCCAGCGCCCGTGCATTCGCCACCGACATCGAAGCTCTCGCTCCATTGCAGCGCGACGGTCTCGTGCATGTCGACGGCCACCGCGTCACCGTTCCGGACGACAAGCGGGCGGCCGTGCGGCTCGTCTGCGCCGTGTTCGACGCGTACTTGTCATCTGGCAGAATCCGCCATTCCGTGGCGGTTTGAAGGACGGGAGCCGGACCGCGATCCTTTCCAGTCATCAATTGATCTAGCGCAAGGCGGCCCGCCGCTCCCAGTTCCCTACTTGTGCACGGTCGGCGCATCGGCCGACCCGAGGGAGAAAGCGATGTCCTCGGCGGAACAATTCGACGTGGTCGTGATCGGCGCAGGCGTTGCGGGATTGGGGGCCGCAGCGTTGTTGGCGCGCGACTTCAAGCAGCGTGTCCTCGTGCTCGAGCGTGCACCATTCATCGGCGGGCGAACGCTCTCGTTCGTGGGCCGGGGCGACAAGGTCGTCGCGGACGGGATCGAAATGGATGCGCGCGCCTTTCGCAAGGCGCTGCCCTTCGCACACACCTATCTCGGCAAGTGCACACCGGGCCTCGACGAGATTTTTGCACGCGGGCTGCTCGACGGGCGGACGTTCGAAGCCGGCGGGCACGGTCTCTTCTGGGGCAACAAGAGCCGCGTCGATTGTCTCATGAAGCACCTCGGTGTCGCGTGCAAGCTGCCGCTCAACCACGGTTTCGGCTTCATCGCCTGGGACGGCGAAGGCAAGCCAGGCCGCGCCTTTCAGGTGCACAAGGGCGAACCTTATCCATGGATGTCGCCCGAAGGCTTCGCGGCGACGATGGCGCAGCTGCGAGAGATGTCGGCGGCGCGTTTTGGGGACATGGGGAAGCTCATGAGTCTGCCGTTGCAGTCGTGGTTGGAGCAACGCGGCCTGCATCCCGAGGCTTACGATTACATCAAGGTGCTTGCGGCCTCGCAAACCGCTCAAGCCGAACCGAAGATGACCCCGACCGGCGATTTCCTCGGCTACATGGCGATCGCCGCGCAGATCGGAATGAACTTGGTGAAGGGCTCGGTCGCCACCGCCGACGAACCGGGCGCCATCGCCATCCCGCAGGCGTTCGAGCGCATCGTCATCGCGAACGGCGGCGTCGTGATGCGGGACACCCGCGTGAAGGAAGTCTTCATCGAGGCGGGTCGCGTGACAGGCGTGCGCATCGACGCGCAGGACAACAACTACGAGCAAGATCGCGTGATCCTGGCCGACCGCGTCGTCTGCACGATTCCGCCGAAGTACATATTCCGCATCCTGCGGCGTCGCTGGTTCCCGGCGGATTGGGTCGAACTTCTCGAACGCAAGTTCTGGGGCGCGGGGCTGCTCACCGGCTGGTGCGGCTTGAGACGCAGCGTGATGCCCGACATCGGGCTCGAGGAAGGCAGCTTCGTCTATATGCCCGGCGTCATTCGCGGCGAAGGCTATATCGGCGCAGTCGACATGGTGATGTGCGACTTCACCGCATGGGGCGACGGCACGGCGCGCCGCGGCCCGCCCGGCAAGCGCGAATTCTATTTCTCGACCGCGCTCACCGACCAGGAAATGCGCAATGCCGGCCGGGTGTCCCGTGTCATCGAGTTGTGCGAGTCTTGGGCGCGCACGACGTTTCCGACGTGGGAGCGCGACTGCGAATTCATTATATGGACGCCGTCGCCCGAGGCCTACGGACTATGGCGCCCCGTCGGCGTCGAGAGACCCGACGTGCGTTCGCCGCACGTCGAAGGTCTGTTCTTTGCCGGCGACCAGTACGGCAAGCGGCTGTGGGGTGGCGGTGTCGACGGTGCGGCTTTGTCGGCGGTGCTTTGCGTCGATGCGATGCAGGGTTCACATCTCGAAGAGCGGATCATGCCGCCCTGGCACCGCGGCCTCCCGATTGCTGCATAGGGAACATGCTCGTGACGCAAGCTCCGTCGATCCTCGTCACTGGCGCAGCCGGCTATGTTGGTCGGCTTTGCGTTGCCGCGCTTGCCAAACGCCAAGCCGATCTTTCAGCGTTGATCGCGATAGATGTGAGCCCGGTCGTTGACGGCGACAGGATCCCCGGTGTCGTCTATCTTGAGCAAGACGTGTGCGACTCCGGTTTGGCGAACGTGTTTCGCACGTACGGCATCGACACGGTCGTGCACCTTGCCTCGATCGTTCGCGCACCCAAGGGGGCGCCGCCTGACCTCGCCTTTCGCGTGGACGTTCTTGGAACACAGAATGTACTCGGGACCTGCGTAGCTACCGGCGTAAAGAAGATCGTCGTGACGTCGAGCGGTGCATCCTACGGCTATCATGCCGACAATCCCGCTTGGCTCGACGAACGCGATGCCCTGCGCGGCAACGAAGCGTTTGAGTATGCCCGGAACAAGCGCTTGGTTGAGTCGATGCTCGCCGCTTGGCGTGAGGAACACCCCCCGCTGGCCCAAGTCGTGTTCCGTCCCGGCACGATTGTCGGCGAAAGCGTGCACAGCCCCGTCACAGATTTGTTCGAGCAGCCGTTCATACTCGGAATCGCGGGTTCAAGTGCGCCCTTCGTCTTCGTCTGGGATCAGGACCTCGTCGCGTGCCTGGTTGATGCCGTATTCTCGGATAAGACCGGGATATACAATGTGGCTGGCGATGGCATGCTTGCGCCTCGCGAGATCGCAAAGCTGCTTGCCAAGCCCTATGTTCCGATTCCCGCTTTCGTGCTGCGGGCCGCACTTTGGCTGCTCAGCACGCTTGGTCTCTCGCAGAACGGCCCCGAGCGCGTCGACTTTCTTCGCTACCGCCCCGTTCTTTCCAATCGCCGATTAAAGGCGGAATTCGGCTACACGCCACAATTATCGAGTCGCCAGGCGTTCGAACTCTATGCGCGAGCCCGCGGCTTGCTTCGCTCCTAACGCCTATTTGTCCAGAATGTCGCCGACCCAACTCAGCGCAGCGGCACTTGCGGGAAATCCGAGTGTCGTGATTGCGAGAAGGCAAACATGACGAATGTCATCCGCACTCGCCCCTTCCGCAAATGCTTGACGTGCGTGTGAGTGCGTCGCGCCCTCGGAGCGTGAGCCGATAGCCAGCGCCAACTTGACCAGGCGCCGCTCGCGCTCGCTCAAAGGCCCAGCGTCCGAGATCGCCGTTCCCAGGTCGCTGTAGGCCTTCCAAACCTCGGGATAGCGCTTTGCAACTTTGCCGGCGAATGCCGGAAGCGGCGCCTTGGTTTTTGGAGCCTTCGATTGAATCGCCATATTTCATTCCTCCGTTGAGCGGCGCAGCAACTACCGCTCCACCGGCAGCGAGGCAAGATTCTACTTGCTTGATCCAGGTCAAGTCGTTCGTCTTTGATCCAGCGCAACGCCCCTTACCCGCCCTGCTGATCAGGTCCACGCGCTCCAATCGCATTCTGCCACGACGCAGTCTACCGACGTCATTTCATGTCAAGCACACCAGCCGATGGTCAATCGACCGAAAGACATCGCCGCCGCCACAGCGGCGTCGTGCTGTTTCGAGACGGTTTTCGTCCCTTCTTCCTCGGCGCAGGCGTCTGGGCGGTCGTTGTGATGGCCGTTCGGGTCGCGGAACTTTTCGGTCTTGACGTCACGGCGTTGGCCTTTGCCGATCTCAATCGATGGCACGCCCATGAGCTCCTGTTCGGCTACGGCAGCGCTGTCGTTGCGGGGTTCGCGCTGACAGCGATCCCAAACTGGACTGGGCGCTTACCTGTTGCGGGGTCGGCGTTGGCGGCGTTGGCCAGCTTATGGCTAGCGGGTCGTTTGGCAGCGATGGTGCCCCAATTTCCCAGCGCCCTTCATTTTGCATTGGATGCCGTGTTCCTTCCCGCCCTGGCAGGTCTTGCCACGCGCGAGATCGTCGCGGCCAAGAATCACCGGAACATCCCAGTCGCCGGACTGATTGCGCTGCTTGCGCTCGGCAACATCGTGTTTCACCTCGAAGAAGCAGGGATCATCGCTGCCGCCTCTTATGGTGTGCGCCTCGGTCTGGCGGCGCTTGTTCTACTTGTGGGCTTGATCGGTGGCCGAATCGTGCCGAGTTTCACCAACAATTGGCTCGCCCGAGAGAACAGGCCGCGCACCGCAATGATTGCCGTGTCGATCGACCGACTCGCGCATGGCGCTTCGGCCGCATCACTTGCGCTTTGGGTGGCACTGCCTAACGAGGCAGTGACCGGCGCTACTCTGATCGCGGCGGCGGCGGTTCACTTCGTCCGCCTTGCCGGTTGGCGCGGCTGGATGACTGTTCGCGAACCTTTGGTCCTGGTTCTGCATGTCGGCTATGCTTGGCTCCCGATCGGTTTCGCCCTGCTTGGCGCTGCCATCGTCTGGGATCCAGGTGCGATCGCCGCTGGCATGCATGCGCTCACCGTCGGCGCAGTAGGCACGATGACATTGGCCGTGATGTCGCGGGCGACGCTTGGCCATACTGGACGCACGCTCTCCGCCGACGCCGGTACGGCTGCTATCTATGCCGCCATTACGGCGAGCGCGCTATGCCGCGTCGCGGCTTCTCTTCTTCCGTCTGCGGCCGGCGTCCTGTTGCCGATGGCAGGCGTCTTTTGGATTTGTTCCTTCGGGTTGTTTGTCGCGATCTTTGCCCCAATGCATTTGCGCCCGCGCGCGGGAGAAACCGCATGACCGACGAACTACCCCTCGTCCGCGGCCTCCTAGCGGCCCTTAGGGCGCAAGGCGCACGCGCTGTGTTCGGCATACCCGGCGACTATGCCTTGCCGATGTTCCGGCACTTGGAAGGCAACGGCCTCGTTCCACTCTTCACGCTCAGTCACGAACCAGCGCTTGGCTTTGCTGCCGATGCGGCGGCGCGCTTCGCTGGTGGTCTCGGCGTTTCCGCGGTTACCTACGGAGCGGGCGCTCTCAATCTCGTCAACAGCGTCGCCGGTGCTTACGCGGAACGCTCACCGTTGGTAGTGTTGTCGGCGGCGCCCGCGCTCACCGAGCGCGGTGGCTCCTTGGGATTGCATCATCAATCGCGCGCACTCGACAGCCAGATCAAGATCTTCAGCGAAGTCACCTGCGCTCAGGCCGTACTCGATAATCCGCAAACCGCACCGTACGAGATAGCGCGAACGCTCGCGGCGTGCGTCACGCAATCGTTGCCCGTCTACCTCGAAATTCCAATGGACATGAGCGCGCGGTCTATCGCACCAGTTCCCGCGATAGAGCGCAAGCATGCCGAGCCGGGTGCGGCCGCCGCGTGTGCGGCCGAAATCGCGACCTCGGTGCGCGGCGCGCGCAGACCTGTCCTCATGATTGGGGTCGAAGTCAGGCGCTTCGGACTCGAAACCGAAGTCAGCCACCTCGCCGATCTCGTGAACATTCCGGTCGTCAGCAGCTTTCTCGGCCGCGGGGTCGCTGCTGCCGGACCTGCATCGATAGCCGGAACCTATCTTGGCCTCGCTGGATCGCCCGAGATTAGCGAGCTGGTAGAATCTTCCGATGCGCTGATCCTTCTTGGCGTAGTGCTCTCCGACACCGATTTCGGTGTACCCGTGAGCCGTCTCGATCTCCGCAACGCGATCCATGCGGCGGGCGGACAGGTGCGCATCGGTCACCACATCTATCCCGATCTTCCTCTCGCCGACCTCGTCGCCGCGCTGGCCCAACATGCGCCAGCCAAAGGCAAGGGCCTTGAGGGGATGCCGGAGTTCCCTCGGGCCGCACGACGCCCGTTCGTTGCGAACGATGGCGCTATTCATCCTTCGGACGTCTCGGCGGGAATCTCTGCGTTCTTCGCACGCCACGGCACCATGCCGATGGCGACCGACGTTGGCGACAGCCTATTCATCTCGCTGGAGACGGACTGCGGCGACCTGGTCGCGCAGTCGTATTACGCTTCGATGGGCTTCGGCGTGCCTGCCGCGCTCGGTATGCAGGCGGTATCGGGCAAACGACCGCTCGTTCTAGTCGGCGATGGGGCGTTCCAAATGACAGGGTGGGAACTGGGCAACTGTCAGCGTTACGGTTGGGATCCGATCGTCGTCGTGCTCAACAACCAAAGTTGGGAAATGCTGCGGGCCTTCGAGCCGTGGGCACACTTCAACGATTTGAGCGACTGGCGTTTCGCCGAAATCGCCGCCGCTATCGGTGGCGTTGGTCATCGCGTGCAAAGCCGCCGTGAATTCTCAGCGGCACTGGAATCTGCCCATAGAGACCGGGGTCGCTTTCATTTGATCGAAGTGATGCTACCGCGCGGAACGACTTCGCTCACTCTTGGTCGCTTTGTTGACGCAGTACGCAAACGCCGTGCCACCGAAGGCGCAGCTTAGATTGCACCGTGGGCGCCTGCCACAGCAGCGGCAGCTGTTATCAAGCTGATCGTGGCAAGAACCCGATGTAAGCGTTGCACGAGGGCGAACGTTTTCTCCGGTTCTTTGCGCGCGCGCTTGATGAACCCACGATGCAAGAACAGCGGCTCAAACACGAACAGTACGAGCGTGAACACGGCCCAAACGGCGACCATTGCGTGCATCCACCAGAACGCAAAATCCAGAAAGCGCGACCACATCTCGAGACGGTAAACCATATAGAAACCGCTACCCGCCGCCAGCAGCGTCATCACGCGCGCCTGGAATGCGAAACGGCGCTCGACATTTTCGAAAAATGCAATCCGATCCTCAGGTTTTGCCATATGTCGGCAGGCGGGCAAGACAACCCATGTGACCATTGCGACCCCACCGATCCACGCGATGACGGCGAGTACGTGAAGGGCTCTAGCGAGGCTGATGTCGTCCATCGAGGAGCTTTGAGACTCATCAGACACTGCAGTCAAGGCTTAACATTGCGCAATGCGGCGCTTGACTCCGAGCAACTCGCTTTCCTTTGCGTTAGGTCAACGACGACACCCGCCGACTATGTCTCTTGGGCGCATGCAGCCTAAGTCGCTTCATCACCATACGCGTCGCCATGCCGTCGCAGGCTCACTCACTAGTGCTGCGTCACGGTTATTGATGTTCGGGCCGTTGCCTCTGCTGAACTCACTGCTGCTGCAAGTCGCCACTGGGCTCGCGCGTTCGCACCCGGATCTATTCACACGTATGGGCAGTCACGCTCGAAAGAGCTTCTTAATCGACCCCACCGACCTGCCTCTCGTGTTCACAATGTCGCCTGACACATCAGCGCCACAACTGAGCGCGCACACCCGCTTCAGCATCCCAATCCACGACGGCGCGATCGTCGGCCGCTTCGTGCACTTACTCGATATGATCGACGGATCGGTTGACGGCGATGCGTTGTTCTTTAGCCGCGACCTGAAGGTGACCGGTGATGTCGAGGCCGTGGTCGCTCTACGCAACGCTTTGGATGACTTCGACGGTGATCTCGTGCGCGAGATTTTGGGCGTGTTCGGTCCCCTGGCGGGAGCGGCTGGTTTCATGCTGCGGGCGGTTCGCTCGCTGAGCGCATTGGGAGAATCTCATGCCTAAGGCAAACCGTCCGGAACTGGTGTGTCCCGCCGGTACACCCGCAGGTCTAAGAACTGCAGTCGAGGCGGGCGCGGACGCTGTCTACTGCGGGCTACAAAACGCCACGAACGCGCGCAACTTTCCTGGACTGAACTTCACCACCGAGGAACTGAAGGACGCAGTCCGCTTCGCGCACGACCGCAGTGCGAAGGTCCTACTTGCGGTCAACACGTTCCCGCCCGCCGGGCGCTTCTCGCTGTGGCGCGAGGCCATCGACGTCGCGGTCGCATCCGGCGTGGACGCTGCCATCGTGGCGGACATGGGCGTTGCCGACTACGCCGCGCAGACCTATCCATCGTTGCGCCTTCACCTTTCGGTGCAAGCGGGCGCATCTTCGCCGGAAGCGATCCGCTATCACTGCGAGGCGTTTGGGATCAAGCGCGTGGTCTTGCCACGAATTCTGACCGTGAGCGAAATCGCGGCCGTCCATCGGCAAATCCCTTGCGAGATCGAAGCGTTCGTGTTCGGCAATATTGGCTTGATGGCCGAAGGCCGCTGCAGTCTCAGCAACTATGCGACGGGCGTCTCTACGAACATGGACGGCGTCTGCTCGCCGGCGGGCGATGTGCGCTACGAGGAGGACGACACGCGATCGCTGACGACGCGCCTCGGCCGCTACGTGATCGACCACTTCGCCCCCGACGAAAGCGCTGGCTATCCGACCATTTGCAAAGGCCGCTATAGCTGCGCCGCAAAGACCGAGCCGTACTACGCGTTCGAGGAACCAGTCAGTCTTAACCTTTCCGCACTACTGCCCGAACTCGTCCGTGCGGGTGTGACGGCGCTGAAGATCGAGGGCCGCCAACGCAGCCGCGCCTACGTCAAACAGGTCGTCTCCGCTTTTCGCAGCGCGATCGACGATCTGACGGCAGGCCGAGATGCCGCGTTGGCCAATCTGATCGCGTTGACGGAGGGTCACCGCCAAACCGAGGGCGCATTTGGGGGCAAGCGATGGCGATGAGTAGCAACAAAGCGCGCGCCACGGTTACGCTGGGGCCGGTGCTGTTTAACTGGCCAGCGGAGATGTGGCGCGATTTCTACTTCCGGATCGCCGACGAGGCGCCCGTATCGACGGTCTATGTGGGCGAGGTCATCTGCTCCAAGCGCGCCCCACTGTTCGCCCCTTTCTTGCCGGAGGTCGTCGACCGGCTGAAGGTTTCAGGGAAGACAGTCATTTTCTCATCGCTTTCGCAAATCGCGAGCGACAAGGATAGGCAGCTGATCGAAAGCATTTGCGAATCGGACGAATCATTGGTCGAAGCCAACGATGCTTCGGCGCTCCAGGCGCTCAAGGGCCGGGCCCACCACGTGGGACCATTCGTCAACGTCTACAATGAGAGGACTGCCGCCTTCCTCGTCCGTGGCGGCGCAAGGAACTTCTGCCTGCCGCCAGAAATGCCGGGACCGTCGGTTGGGAGCATTGCGGCGCAATTGCACACCGGGGCGACCGTTGAGGTTCTCGTGTTCGGTCGCGTTCCATTGGCTCTGTCGGCGCGGTGCTATCATGCGCGCGCACACGGTCGAACGAAGGACAGCTGTCAGTTCGTGTGTGAAGACGACCCCGACGGGCTGGCCCTGCACACGCTGGAAGGACAGCCATTCTTGTCGGTCAACGGCATCCAGACGCTCTCCAACGAGTACCTATGCCTTGCCGAAGAAATCTCCGAACTGCTCGCAATGGGCGTAACACGCTTTCGTCTGTCACCACACACATGCGACATGGTTGGGGTTGCTCATACGTTTGATCGGCTTGTTCGTGGCGCGATCAACGCTGTCGACGCGGCGGCTCAGTTGCGTGCCACTGCCCCCGCGGCATCGTTCTGCAACGGCTTTTACCACAGCAGGCCTGGTTATGCATGGGTCGGTGCGGCCGGGCCTCAGATGCCCTGACCCTCCGATACCTGGCCGCTCGGTAACTTCGAGACCGGCTTGCGGCCCCTCGGCGCGAGAATCAGGTACATGACCGGCGTTATGATGCGCGACAGCAGCGTCGACGTCACCAGACCGCCGATGATGACATAGGCTAACGGCGAATAAAGACCCGACCCTTCGAGCGCCAGCGGCAGCAACCCGCCGATGGCGGTGGCGCTGGTCAACAAGACCGGCAAAAAGCGAATCTCGCCTGCCTTCGCGATCGCCTCGCGTAGCGGAAAGCCTTGCCGTTGTAGCTGCACGGTGAAGTCCACGAGCAGGATCGAGTTCTTGATCTCTATCCCGACAAGAGCGATGAAGCCGATCACCGCAGTGAACGACAGCGTGTAACCGGTCAGCCAAAGCGCCACAATGCCGCCCATGATGCCGAGCGGAATGACGGCGGCGACAACGGCGCTCGCTCGGAAAGACCGGAACTCCAGGATGAGCGCAGCCATGATCCCAAAGAGCGCGAGAAGCAACGCCGTCCAGAGGCCGCCGAAGCTGCGCTTCTGAGCTTCGGCTTCCCCGCCCGCCACGACGCGGTAACCCGGTGGTAACTTCAGCGTCGCCAATCGCGCGAACGCCTCCGCTGCCACTTTCGCTGTAACGAAGCCCGTCGCAACATGGGCCGTGACGGTCACTGCGCGCTCCCGGCCGACGCGATCGATGCGGTTTGGACCCGCCTCCAGGCGTGGCTGCGTCACCAGCGACAAGGGCACGCCTGCGCCTTCTTGCGTCGGCAGATAAACGCGATTGAGCGCATCGAGGTTGTTGCGCTCGACAAACGGCAGGCGAATCGAGACGTCGTATTCCCGGCCAACGCCTGTGCGATATTGGGCAACAGTGACGCCTTCGAGCGCAATGCGTATGCTGCGATCCACCGCACCCGCAGGCACACCGAGCGCGCTCGCCTTGCCTTTGTCGATGCCAAGATCGAGATCCGTCCGCTTCAGGCGCACGGAATTGACTACGTCCTGGGCACCAGGCGTTTGCTCGACGATACGAGCGGCTTCGGCCGCCAGCTGGCGTAGGAGTTCGACATCCGGCCCTAGGATACGAACGGCGATCGGCGCTTCTATCGGCGGGCCGTTGCTGAACTCTCGCACGACAATCTGTGCGCCCGGAATCTCTCGGAGCCGGCGCCGTAGCGCATCGAGCGTCGCCGGCCCACGCTGGCGATCCCATTCGCCGATCGAGACAAACAGTTCGGCGAAGTTGGTGGCCGTCTCGCGCTGCCGTGCATTGTAGAATACTTGGGGGTTTCCACGCCCAAGATTGGCAAAGTACCAGCGCACGTTCGGCTCGTCGGCAAGAACCGCCTCGGCTCTTCTCAACACGCTGTCCGTGCGCGACAAAGCTGTGCCGTCCGGCATTTCGATCTGCACAAGAAAGAGCGGTGAACTCGCGGGCGGAAACAGGCTGAAGCCGATGACCGGGATCAGCGGCAGCGACGCTGCGACCATCAGGGCGGCCAAGGCTAGCGTCGGCCACGGGTTGCGGAGCGCGCGAGCCAGGACGGGGTTGTAGACGTACCGAATGGCCGCTTGAACCGCTTGCAGCACCCGATTGCCCTGGTGAGAGTCATCTTCCTTCAGCACGCGGCTGGCTAGAAACGGTATGATCGTAAAGGCAACGAAGAGTGACGCGACCACCGTAAACAGAATGCTGAACGGAAGCGACCGAGTGAACTTGCCAGCCCCCTCGGGAAGAAACAGAAGCGGCAGAAATGCCAATACCAACGTTGCCGTGCAGCCCAAAACGGCGACCGATATTTGCGCTGTCGCATCCATCGCTGCACGCCGTCTGGGCGTTCCTTCGCGCAGGTGACGGGCGATATTCTCGGTGACGACGATCGAATCGTCGACCAAGAGCCCCAACGCCAGTACAAAGCCCGCAATCGAAAGCTGATTCAGCGAGAAGCCGGTGATGTGAAGAAGTGTCACGCCGATCGCAAGCGACAGCGGTATCGACATCATGACGATCAGTGACGCGCGAAACCCCAGCGGCAAAAGCGTCACGAGAACGAGCGAAAGTGCAAAGGCGAAGTCGAACAGGAGATGATTGAGCCGCTTCTCAACGCTCTTCGACTGGTCGAACGGACGTTCCATTTTGATGCTTGCAGGAAGGCCTTGTTCAAAGCGATCGAGTTCCTCCCAAATGCGATCGCGCACCGCGAATACTGTTTCGCTGCTCTTCTGCGTTGCGGTCACGAATGCCGCGCGCCGACCATTAAGGCGCGTGAGATGGTCGGATTCGTCGCTGGCCCAGCCAACCTCTGCAACGTCGCGAACGCGCACGGTGTGTCCGCCGACTGCAAGCACCACCACATCAGCGATCTCATCGATCGTGCGGAAAGAGCCCGTCGCCTTAATGTTGAAGCGACGCCCGCCGGCGTGGATCGCGCCGGGCGGGACGTCCTTTCCTTCGGCTTCAATTGCGTCGGCGACACGCGTCACCGGAAGGTTGAGGGCGGCGAGCTTCCCAAGGTCGATCGCGACGCGTATCTCGCTTCTCGGTACGCCCCAGTACTCGGCCCGATCGACGCCGGGCACGCGGTCGAGCAGGTCCTTCAGATCATGCGCTCGGTCTTGAAGTTCCTTCCAGGACACGCTGTCGGACAACAGCGCGATCTGCACGATGTTGGCGTCTGTGGTCCGAATGCGATCGACATCGAGGCGCGCGAGCCCTTCAGGCAGGCGCGGCTTCAGCGCGTTCACTTCGCGCAACACGTCGTCATACTTCTTTTCGGCGTCCGAACTCCAGTCGAACTCGACCGATACAATGGCGACACCGTTTTGGCTCGTCGAGCGGATTTCCTTAACATCATCGAGAGCGTCGATCGCGTCTTCGATTCGATCGGCCACCAACCGCTCCATATCCACCGGATCGGCGCCAGGCAGCACCGCTTTGACGATCATTACCGGGATTGGAAAATGGGGGTCCTCAGTGCGCGGTATCGAGCGTAGCGCGTTGGTACCAAGCGCAATGAGCATCGCAAAGAGCACCAGCGTGAACTGCCAGTGACGAACGGAGAAGGCGCTGAGCCAGGTCATAGGACCGCGCTCAAGGGCCGGACGAGGGTCGCATGGCTGCGACCGAGTCGACCACCCTGAGGGGATCGCCGGCGCGCACATAGGCGGCGCCTGACACAACCACACGCTCGCCCCGTGTTAAGCCCGACGCAATCAGAGCCTGCGAACCCTCAAGGCGCCTTAGATGCACTTCGCGTAGTTCTGCCGTTTCGCTACCCGACTTGAGTACATACACGCTGACGCGCGCCCCGTCGCCCTCAACGATGGCCTCAGCTGGAATAGCAACGAGCGTGCCCGACGTGCCCGCCGCCGGGTAGATAGCGGCCTTGCCGATCATGCCGCTGCGCAGCGAGGCCGGAGCCTCTTCAACCGCGATTTCCGCCTCAAAGTTGCCGGTGCGTGGGTCTGCCTTGGCGGTGACCCGCGCGACGCGACCTCTAGCGCGGACCTCAGTCGCCGGGAACGAGACGTCCACACGATCACCGACGGCGAGGCGCCCCACATCCCGGTCGGCGATCGGCGCCATCAGATTGAAACCACCAGTCGTGTCGCCGACGGCGAGCGCCGGGCGTCCCCCAGCGATCAACTCACCAACCTCGACATAGCGAGTGAGAACGACGCCGTCCCAAGGCGCCCTGAGTTCGGCCCAACTCCGGTCGAAGTGAACGACCTCGAACGCCGCCTTCGCGCGCGCCAATGCCGCCTTCGCGTCGTCAACGCGGCGGTCGGCAACGAAGCCCCGCTTCTTCAGTTCGACTGAGCGCTCATACTCCTTGCGCGCCAAATCGAGTTGAGCGCGGGCCTCCCCCTCCCGCGCTGAGATTTCAGTTTGGTTTAGGCTGGCGAGCACTTGACCCGATTTCACTTGATCGCCCGCGCGAACCGCAAGTGATGCGATGACACCGCCGATTTTGAAGGACAGTACGGTTTCGCGTTTCAGCACAAGCGTACCAGTCGCTTCGACCGTCTGCGCATCGACCGCCGTGCGGACTTCGGCAACGGTGACGGGGATCACCTCACGTTGGGCCGCACCAACCTGTGTTTGGTTCCGGGGCGTGTACAACGCGAACAGCGCGATGAAAAATCCTGCGACAGCAAAACCAGCGATCCATTCAACGCGCTGCATAGGTCTCCTTTCCGGCGGCGGTTACTGCGCCGCGATGTTCTCGTAGTATGGAATGACCGTTCTCTTGCTGTCCTTCTCCCCCATGAGCATGGTCGTGATCGGATGCACGGCTTCACGGTCAACGATCACGTTTAGGCACGACGGAATACCGCTCGCGAGCGCGCGCTCGACGGCTGGTCCCAGATCTTCCAGCCGCTCGACGCGCTCACCGTGGCAGCCAAAGGCTTGCGCTACAGTGTGGTAGTTCGTGTCGGCGAGCTCCGTGATAACGTGCGCATTGCGTCCGTACATAGCCTCCTGACCGTGGATCGACATGCCCCAAGCGCGGTTGTTGAAGATGATGGTCAACACCGGCAGGCCATGCCTCACCATCGTGTCGAATTCCTGGATATGGAATCCGGCGGCACCGTCGCCCGTCAGCAGGACAACGCGCTTGTTCGGGAATGCACGCTGGGCGCCGATCGCCATGCCAGGCCCTATGCCCAGGCATCCAAGATAGCCGTGCCCCAGGACGCGCCCAGGCTCGTCGACATTTACGTGCATTTGCGCCCAAGCGCCCGCCTCGCCGCCGTCGAGTACGTAGATCATGTCACGCCCCAGCGCCTTCATGATTTCGCGCGCGGCAGCGTAGGGGTGAAGCGGCGACTTCTCTTCCGTACCCGCGAACAGGAATGCATGCCCCTGCTGCAATGAAACAGCCTTCGCTGCCCAATCCGACCAATCGGGCCAGGTAACACCTGCGCTACGGTCGCTCATTGCACGCAACGCCTCGGAAACGTCCGCGCTGGCCGCTACGACTGGGGACATCAGACGACCAATCTCTCCGGCGTCGATATCGACTTGGGCAATACGCGCCTGCGTCGGGATTATCTTGCCACCGCGACCGCCCGCGAAAAGACCTAGTCGTGCGCCGAGGATCAGCACCGCATCTGGCCCCTCGCCGCCCATCATGGACAGCGTGGCGAGGTTGCTCACATCCTTCCCGAACAGCTTGTGGTCGGGCGGCAACAGACCGTAGCCGCGCGGATTCACGAATACGGGAATGCCGCTGAGCTCGGCGAAGCGCCGCAGCTCCTTCGCGGCGTTGGCAAAGCGAGAGCCTCCGCCGGCAAAGATGATGGGCCGCCTTGCGTTGCTCAGGAATGCGAGAAGGGAGCTCACTTCCTCTGGAGACGGTGCGGGGTGGGTCCGCACGTCGAGGCCCGTGGGCTCAACAACTGAATTCGGATCGAGTGGGCCGTGTAAAACGTCGATCGGCAGCTCCAGCACTACCGGGCCCGGCCGTCCGTTTCGCGCGATGCGGATTGCCTGCGCTGTGAGATCCGGTATCCGCTCGGCGTTCGTCACCCGGTGCGCCCACTTCGACACTGGTGCTGCCATGGCGATCTGGTCGAAGCCACCTTGCAGCGGGTTCGTCTCTGCCTCGCGCAGCGGCGGCGCACCGATCAGAAACAACGTCGGGACGCCGTCCAGATAAGCGTTCACGATCGCCGGAACCGCATTTGCGAACCCGGGGCCCGCCGTCACCGTGCATACACCGATCTCGCCGGTCACGCGCGCGTATGCGTCGGCGGCGTGCCCCGCCGCCGCCTCATGCCGCGTGTCCGTTAGACGGATGTTGTTGTGGACGCACCCCTGAAGAAACGATTCCAAGTGCCCGCCATGGAGCGCAAAGACCTCGCGTACACCGGCTTTTGCAAGCGTCCGGGCAAGAAGTTCGCCACCGTCGAGTTGCGTCATGTTCGCTACCTCCCTCAGGCCGCTTTGCCGCGCCGTTCGCTGTGCGGCGCCGTGGGCACCGGTTGGTGCAGACCCTTGCGCACCAAGGCATCGATGAGTTCGCGATGACCGAATGCGGTTGCGGGTGATGCGAAGCCTGCGCGCCTCGCACCTTTTCCAAGTAGGCGCTGCACACCCTCGGCAATCAAAACGCCCGTCTGCTCATAGGGCGCGGTCCCGTAGAGCACGATCTCGCGACCCGCTTCGGCGCCACGCGACTTGCAGGAGATCACGCTTCTGTTCGCCTCGAGGTTCTCGCGTGGCGGTGTCGAGGCCATGGCCTGGCCCCACGTGTTCGTCAGCGTCTCGAGTTCGGCTTCCGATTTCGATCCGGCCACCTTGTTGAACTCGGCTGCGCAATTCAGCAGCCAATCGACCATTTGCGGATTTTGCAGCGCTACCGTGACCCGGCAATTGCGTACGCGCGGATCGTGCTCATACCAGATCGGCTCCGCGCCACCGCCCCACGGCAGGCTACGCATCACTTCGTGCGTGTGTGGTAGACCGTTGAGGACGGATGATCCTGCCGGCCAGGCATCGAGCGCACGGTTCAAGAGACGGTACTGCGTCCGCGTGACCATGCGCATAAACGACAGTGTTGAGGCGACCGTTGGAGCGCTGCCCGGTGCATAGACGATGTCGAGACTGTCGATACCTTTCTGTTCGAGCGCAACCTCCGCCGCCAATTGACCGGCCGTCCACATATAGGCGAGGGCCGGACAGACCAGCAGCTTTGCGTCGGCAAACTTCGAGCCATACTCGTCACGCAACAGCCTGATCCAATCCGTTTCGCCCGTTGTGTCCACGTAGTGACAACGCGCCGCCAAGGCGGCCTCGGCCACCTCTCGGCCCAATTGACCAAACGGCCCCACGACATTGGCGACAACGCGAGCGCCGGAAAACGATTCGGCTAGCGCACGTGCGTTGTGCTCGACCGTCGCGACGACCGCCTGCGTCTTTCGCGCGTTCGGCAAATCCCGGAGCGCGTCTTCCAAGCGTTTCTTGTCGCGCCCGGCGGCAATGAATGGGATGCCGGCGTCGACCAGGCGCTCAGTGATCAGCTTTCCCGTATAGCCACTCGCACCGTAAACAACTACGGCAGGTTTCGTTTTCATAGCGGTGGTTCCTTTCAGTCAAGGTTGTGCGTCATGCTGCGGCGGCATGCTCCGCTGAGTAGATGTCCGATCCCCCTGCGGCGAGCCGCTCGCGCAGGATGCGTTCTTGGGGCTTCTCGGACGCCGTCTTTGGGATTTCCGAGACGACTTGCAGAAGCGAAGGCACAGCGTTTGGTTCGAGAACACGCCGGCAGTGTGCATAGACCGAGACGGGATCGAACTTGGCGCGATCTGCTGGTACAATTGCCGCCACAACGTCTTTCTCACCAGGCGCGCCGCTGCGCGCGGCCACGCCATAGACGAAGACATCGGTGACCTGCGGATGCTCGGCGATTGCCTTCTCGACGAAGCCCGGCGAGATGAACTCGCCGTTTCGCCTGATCTCGTCACCCTTGCGATGGTCGAAGTAGAGCCATCCGGCCGCGTCAACGTGGCCGATGTCGCCGGAGTGCAGCCATCCTTGCGCCGTCTTCTTCGTTGATGCGCCCTCGTTCTTGAGGTAGCGCACCGCGGCTGTGCCACCGGCCGCCGGGCGGAAACAAATCTCACCGGCTTCGCCGGCGGGAACCGGGCAGCCGTCGTCGTCAAGGATAGCAAGTTCAAGGTTCGGCGGTGGCTTACCGACGCTGCCGATCGGTCCAACGCCCGGCGGGTTCAAGGTCAGCCCTCCTTCGGCCGCGCCATAGAACTCAAAGATCTGGACACCAAAGCGCTTGGCAAAATTCTCCCAGATCGCAGCCGGCATCCCGGCGGACAGCACCATACGTACGGGATTGTCAGCGTCGTTCGGCTGCGGCGGCTGGCTATAGAGTTCGACCGTCATGCCGCCGAGCAGATTGAAGATCGTGCAGCCGTACTTGCGCGTGATGTCCCAAAGGCGCGACTTCGTGAACTTGCGGCTGATGACGGCGGGAATGCCCATCTGAATCGCCATGCCCAGCGTGATCAGTTGTGCGTTGGCATGCGTGAGCGACAAGCCGGTGTAGAGCCGATCGTTATTCTTGAGCCTCAGCATCAGACCGAGCATGCCGGCTTCCGCAAAACGCCGGTGGGTTGCCACTATCGCCTTTGGGTCGCCCGTCGTGCCCGATGTGTAGAGCAGCTGCATCGTCGCGTCGGGATCGTTCGAGACGATTTCCATGTCGTCGCTACTGCTCCGGTCAAGTGCCCCTTTGAGTCCAAAGACATTCGCGTCGCCTGGGGCGTTGGCAGGCGCGCCCAGCGTCGCTATCCACTTCAGGCGCCCGAGGCGCGGCAAGATCTCGGCGATGTTCGCCCACGCATAGTCGGCCACGATCGCGCCCGAGCATTCGGCGAAGTCGAGCATATAGGCGAGCTTCTCGCCCTTCGTACGCGGATCGATGGGCACGAACACGGCGCCCAGAATCGACGCCGCCACCATGGCTTCGACGAACTCAGGGTGGTTCTGCATGACAAGCGCGAAGCGATCGCCGGCCTTTACGCCCTTGTTTACCAGGACGTGCGCCAAAGCGCACCCGCGCCGCCATAGCTGCGCGTACGTGCGCTTCTCGTCGGCAAGGCCGCTATCCGCCGCGATTTCGACGAAGGTCAGGACGTTGAGGTCACCGTGCGTTTGCGCCCGGGCGCGAATGATGTGCGCGAGGATCGGCGGGACTTGGGACTGCAGTGTCTCCGCCATGGCGATCACCCTGTCTTCTCGAGAACAGTGACAACGGTTGCGGCTGCGTCCGCGCCGATGAACCCGCCGCCATTCTCGGCGACGCCGATGCGCGCACCCTGAACTTGCCGCTCGCCGGCACGACCGCGCAACTGCTCACATAGTTCGTAGATTTGCGCGGCGCCCGTCGCGCCGACCGGATGACCCTTGCGCAAAAGGCCGCCGGATGTGTTGACCGGAACGCGCCCACCAAGCCGCGTGGCGCCTTCCTCGATTAGCCGCGCGCCCTCGCCCTTCTTGGCGAGGCCCATGGACTCGTAGCAGAGGATTTCGGCGGGGGCCGTCGCGTCATGCAATTCGACGACATCGATGTCACGTGGATCGATCGCGGCCGCTTCGTAAGCGTTACGCGCCGCATAGTCGATGACGGATTCATCGTTGGATCCAGAGCCGTCCCATCCGGAGGCGAGCACACTGGAGCGCACGCGCACGGCGTCTTTGAGACCCATGGTACGCGCCTTGCGCTCCGACACCAGAACGACGGCCGCGGCGCCGTCGCCTATTGGTGCGCACATCGGCAGCGTCAGCGGCGGGGCGACGGTCGGAGCGGCCAACACTTCGTCGATGCTCAACACGTCCCGATACTGCGCGTGCGGGTTCAGGCTTCCGTGATATGCGTTTTTCGCCGACACCATCGCGAAGTGGCGCGCCGACGTACCGTAGCGCTCCATGTGACGGCGTGCGGCGGCGGCATAGATGTCCATGAAGATAGAACGCTTGTCGCCGCCCTCGCCCTCGCTTTTCGGCTTCTCGGCCTTTGCGAGCGAAGCCATGAACTGCGGAATGCCTTCGACGTCGATCGCACCCATGAACACAGCGAACGTGCGCGACTTGTCCGTGTGGAACAGCTTTTCGAAACCCGCCGCCAGCATGACGTCGTATTGCCCGCAAGCGATCATCCGCTCGGCCTGCTGGAACGCGGTCGCGGAGGTCGCGCAAGCGTTCTCGACATTGACGACCGGTATGCGGCCGATGCCGAGGCTGCGTAGGATCACCTGACCTGCGATCATCGCTTGGCCGGTGATCAGGGGCGCCGCGGCGTTGCCCATATAGGCTGCTTCGACGTCGCCAGGGCGCAAACCTGCATCCGCGAGCGCGCCGACGATCGCCTCACCGGCCAACGACTTCAGGCCCCGGTCAGGAAATTTTCCGAAATCCGTCATGCCGACGCCGGCGATGAGTGCGTGCGCCATGATGCCACTCCTTCAGTTCATGCGCTCGTGGCGCACCAGTTGCGACCCGCCTTTGATCGCCAAGAGTTCATTGCAACCGTCCTCGATCATTGAAGCGCGTGCATCGCGCAGCAGCTTTTCGATCGGGTATTCGCGCGACATGCCCGCGCCACCGAAGATCTGCACCGCTTCGCTCGCGACCTCGAAGGCAGTTTGCGTGCCCGTAATCTTTGATGCAATGGCGCCTTGGAGAGCGGGCGTGGGCGCTGTGGCGTTGTGTATGGCGACGCGGCGCGCCAACGCGCGCGCGGCCTCGACTTTGCGATACATGCCGAAGAGGCGGGCTCGGACATTCTGATGTTGAATGATGGGCACGCCGCCCTGCTTGCGCTCGTGTGCGTATTCGAGCGCGTGTTCGAATGCCGCGCGTGCGACGCCGACGAAGCAAGACCCCATACCGCTGTTGGCGAGGCACAACGTTGCGTAAAGCGCGTCGTGATATGCGTCCGGATCCGCGGCGAGATAGTCCTTCGACAGCCTCACGTCGTCGAAGAAGATTTCGCCTTGCGGCAGCGCGCGCTGACCCAGCTTGTCGAGTGGCTTGCCCCTACTCACGCCCTTTGCGTCCAGGGGGACGTAGAGAACACAGCCGCGGAAACCCGCTTTGCCGTCGTCGTACGCGCAAAACAGGACCGCTTGTTCCGCGATCGCGCCGTTCGAAACCCAGGCGGATTTCTGACCCGACAAGACGATGTCTCTGCCGGTCTGCCGCGCCACGCAACTCGGCCTGCCGTACTGACCGTCCAAGGCGAAAGCCTGTCGCGTCGAGTCCAACATATCACTGCCATGATCGGGTTCGGTAATGGCCCAGCAGCCAAACCTCGTTTCGGGGAACCGCTCAACGAATTCAGGCGCGCCGATGGCGCGCGCGACGGATGCCGGCATGCCATTTACGCCGATTGAGATTGCGAGACCTGCGTCACCCCAACCGAGTTCCTCGTACGCCATCGACTGCAGCAGTGCAGCCTCTTGCGGCGGCAACTCTGCCATGGCTGCTTGGCTGATCCCGAATGCGCGGTATTGCTCATGCATCGCATAGAACGGCGAGCCGGGCGCGATTACTTCCTGAGGCGTCATGCGATCGAGAGCGCGGCCAGCCGGACGCATTACATCTACGGCAAACTTGTGGAGCGCATCGCGCAAGCCGGATTGAACCTCGCTCGGCGGCGGATCGAGCAAAGTCGGCAACCACGTATCAAGCTGCGGCTTCGTTGACGCGATCGGCCGGTCGAGCATGAGTGCCTCCCTTCCCTGCACGCGCTACCTGCAGCGGTGTAGATTCGATAACTGACAATTTGTCAGTCTATTGCACTCAGGGGCATTGACCTGAATCAAGTCGAACACCGCAATCTTGTCCAAAATTAGCGGTAGCCATGCCCGCGAGACCAAACCCTTGGCGAGTTTCCGACGAATTCGTCTGTGAGGTGCGCTGTTTTCTTGCAGCCGCGCTGACCGAAGATTTGCGGCAGGCGGGCCGCGACACGGTCGGCGTGCACTCTGACATCGGCGCTTGCCGCGAATGGCATCGCCGCCTCTATTCGAAGGGGTGGATCGCGCCCGCGTGGCCGGCGCCATTCGGCGGTACAGGCTGGTCTCCCGCACAGCGACTCGCCTTCGAGCGCGAGTGTGCCGAGAACGACGCCCCTATTCTATTTGCCGGCGGCGTCCGTAACGTCGGGCCGCTGCTCATCGCCATGGGAACGGAGGAACAGAGAAGCAAGTACTTGCATTCGATCCTCGACGGCAGCGATTTGTGGTGCCAAGGATTCTCAGAGGTCGGCGCCGGATCCGATCTCGCAGCCCTGCAGACGCGCGCGGAACGCGCGGGCGATCAGTACATCGTCAACGGATCGAAGATCTGGACGACGGGCGCACACCTCGCCAATCGAATGTTCGCTCTTGTGCGCACGGCCGCCGGCGCGCGGCCGCAGGCCGGCATTACATTTTTGCTGGTTGACATGTCGTTGCCCGGCGTTGCGGTCAAGCCGATCCGCTCCATCGCCGGAGATGACGAGTTCTGTGAAGTTCACTTCGACGACGTGTGCGTGCCCGTAGCGGATCGGGTCGGTCAGGAGAACGAAGGATGGGCGGCCGCACGCTTGCTCATGCGCTTTGCCCGCGCGAGCAACACGACGACCGGGCTGTTGCGCCGCGCCTCCCGTCGCGCCGCCGCCACGATCAAAGCTTACGCACCATACGACAGCGACCTGGCGCTCAAGCTAAGCGAGCTAAAGTGCCAGCTTGAGGCGTTTGAAGCCGTTGAACTGTCGACTCTGAACGCGACCGCGCAAGACGCCGTCACCGACGCGCAAGCGTCTATGATGAAGACACTTGCGTCGGAACTTCACCAAAAGATCACCGAGGTCGCCTTCGACGCTGCCGGTCCACTCGCCGCACCGGTGCTGATCGGCCCGGATCCGGTACACCTGTCGGAAGGCGCATTCGCGACACGGAAATTACTCGCCACGCGGGCCGCCAGCATCTATTCCGGAACGAATGAAACGCATCGAAACTTGATCGCGAGGTCACTTTGACTCGGACACATCGGCGAGCGTCGCGCAAGAAGCGCTTCGCGACCTTATCGCACGCCGTTTCGCCTATCGAGCTACTCGCCGCCGAATTGCGCTTGGCGTGCCGCTCTCGCGCCTGGGATGCAAAGAGCTGACGACATCATGCGCAGAGACGTTGAAATCGTTCTCAGGATCGGCAATCGATACTGAACTTTGGTGAGAGGGCGCCGTGTAAGGAAGTTCCCGGTCTTAGCTGTCGCAATAGCGCTTGTTTGCGCGGTGCAGGCTCAAGCGGACGACGAGCAGCCTCAAGCAGCGGCCGAGCCAAAGGGCGAGACGCGCCAACAGCCCGTGGAAAAGGTCACCGTCACCCGCCACGCGGCAGAAACGCAAGGCCGACGAGGTGCCCGCCACCGTCACCGTCATCACGTCGAAAGAAATCGACGATAACATGGCGGCCGACGTGAAGGACATCGTGCGCTTCGAGCCGGGTGTTTCCGTGCGCGCAAACCCCTCGCGCTTCTCGGCCGCGAGTTCGTCGCTCGGGCGGGACGGGAACAGCGGCTTCAACGTCCGGGGGCTCGAGGGCAATCGCGTGCTTATTCAGATCGACGGCATTCGCATGCCGGACGATTTCGCCTTGGGGTCTGTTCCTCAATGAGCACCTTCGCAAAGTGCTCTTGAGCTAAGTGGTGTGACTGTGTCGAAGTCGCAAATCATGACCGCTTGCGTGAATGAGCTCGTCGATGGTTCCGGCCGCGCGCAACGATGACTGCACCGCTTTGATTCAGATCAACGCGCAGGCGCTACTTATTTGTTAGCCAGCCAACAATAGCCCCTGCATCGGAAGAGGCGACTGTATGGCTGGTCTCAAATCGCAATACGACGTCATCATCGTTGGCGGCGGCGTGAATGGACTTGCAGCCGGCGCGTATCTCCAGAAAGCGGGCTTTAGCACTGCGATCTTTGAACGCCGAGATGAGTCGGGAACCTTCTGCTCGACCGAAGAGGTCCTGCATCCGGGCGTGAAGCTCAATGTTCACGCATCGCTTCTGATGCCGCACTACGGTCCAGCGTTCGTCGATCTTGAGCTCGAACGCTTTGGACTCGAACTTCTGGCTCCACCTGACTCCAAGTACGGTTACTTCTATCCGTTCCTCGACGGCAATGCGGTTCTATTCTCGCGGCGTAGCGCGCGCGAGACGTATGAGGCATGGCTCCGGGTATCGCCGAAAGACGCCGAGACGTTTCGCAAAATCGCCAACTTCTTTGGCCCAACAGTGCCGCTAATGGCTCACCAGGGCTACGTGACACCGCATACCGACGAGGGCTTCCTCGACTTCTTGGCTGCGTTGGGTGACGTTCCTGTTCTGCCCAAGGATTGGCTTTGGATGACGGGCTTTCAGCTCGTCGATGCGCTGTTCGAAAGCGACCAGATCAAGCTGGCAGTCTTAAGTTATGCGGGAACATCCGGCCTCGACGTCATTAGCAGTCGCCTTTCCGGTCCGCTTGTCGTGCTAAACTTCCTGACAATCTTCACGGCCGACGGTGGCTATACTGCGCGGGGCGGCAGCCATGATCTAACGCATGCACTCGTCCGCTGCTTTGTTCATCACGGCGGCAAGATTTTTTACAACTGCCCTGTCGACAAGGTGACCGTCGAGTCCGGCAAGGCGACCGGCGTTGTTCTCGACAGCCGGGCGACCTATCCCAACGCTGAGTTCAAAGCCTCTAAGGCTGTGATGAGCGACGTCAGCGCAAGGCCTACGTTTTTCAAGCTGATCGGCGAGGAACATCTGCCGGTGTCGGCGCGCGTGGCTCTGAAGCGCTTCGACTACCGCGGATCGAGTCTGTTCACGAACTACTATGTGATGAGCGAGCGACCGCAGTTCGCATGCGCTAAGAAGTTCCCTGAGGTCAACAACACGTTCGTCTACAATTTCGGCGCCGAGACGATGGAGGATGCCGAACGCCTTGTCAGTTCGTGCATGGTGCGCGACGTCCCGCTCGATCCACCGATCGTCTGGGGCGCCGCCTTTAACTACTGCATCGCCGACCGCACGCAAGCGCCGCCGGGGCAGTACACGGTTCTGACTTGGGCCAATGTGCCTTACGAACTCAGATCGCAAGGCGGGCCTGGCAAGTGGGACGAGTTGCGCGAATCCTATGCCGACAAAGTGGAAGACGTTCTGGCCCAATACATGCCGAACCTCAAGACGGCGAAGATCGCACGATATGTGAATACGCCGCATGATTATGTTCGCCGCAATCCGCATTGCGGCGGGAACATGCATCCGAGCGGCTCGCTGACCGAAGCTCAAATGTGGAGTTGGAAACCGTTCGCTGGCTGCAACGCGCCACGCACGCCGATCGACAAGTTCTATATCTGCCAGTCCGGCGGCACAGCCAACTACACGAACCTCGGTGCCGGCACGCTGGCGGCAAATGTGGTGATGGCAGACGTCGAGAAGAACAAGCCGGAGTGGTGGAAAGGCGTCGCTTTCCAGGGCGCGGCCGAACTTCTGCGCCGCGAAGGTGTGACGCAGCGTTTCACCGTCGACTAAGCAACGGCGAGAGGGCTTCGAGATGACCGAACAAAAACAATACGACATCGTCGTGGTTGGCGCGGGTCATAACGGCCTCACGACAGGCGCTTATCTCGCGCGCGCCGGCGCGAAAGTCCTTGTCGTGGAGCGCCGTCACGAGACCGGCGGCGCTCTCGTGACTGAGGAGTTCTCAGGTTACCGCTTCAACCTCCACGCCAACTATATGCTGATGCTGGATGTGGCGCCGCCTTATCGCGACCTGGGCCTTGAGGAAGATGGCTGCGTTTATATCCGCCCCGAGGCAGAGGCATCCCTCCTGAAGAAGAACGGAGACGCGCTGACGCTCTACGCTGACCTGGAGCGATCGGTCGCGTCAATCGCCCGCTTCTCGAAGAAGGACGCCGAGCGATATCGCGAGATTTACCTCGCCTACAAGGAAATCGCCGACGAGTATCTTATCCCGTCGACCTACGGCCGCCCCGTAGGTTCCGCGCAGCTCGCCGCCACATATATGGAGAGCGAGCTTGGACAGAGAATTCTGAAGGTGTCGGAGATGACGCCGGCGGAAATTTGCGAAAGCTGGGGCTTCGAGACGCCAGCGTTGAGCGCACTGCTGCTCTATCTCATTTGCATGTGGGGCATCGATCCGAAGGAGTCGAATTCCAGCTATTTGGTCCCGCTCTATTTCAACCGCATGCTGAACGCGACCCTGGTCAAGGGCGGATCGCATCGCCTGTCCTCCACGCTGCAGAAGGCGGGCATCGTTGCTGGCATGGAAGTGTGCGAGAACCACGAGGTCAAGCGCTTCATCGTGGAGAACGGCGCCGCCAAAGCGGTGGAGATCGCGCCGACGGGCACGGACGGGCCGATCACCCGCATCAATGCACGCGCCATCGTCACGTCGACCGATCCGGTCACAACCTTCGGAACGTTCATCCCGGAACACGAAGTCGCGAAACGCTCAAAGCTCTGCCTGAACACGGCGCGCAATTGGGAATGGGAGCAAAGCTCACTGTTCCTTTGTCACCTCGCCCTGCGCAAGAGGCCGCACTTCAAGGCGGAAACCAGCGACCCAGGCGTGGCAAAGGCCTTTATCCGTGTCTTCGGCGTGGAGACGCCCGAGGATGTCGTTCGTCATATCAGCGAAGTGATGGACAAGCGCCTGCTGCATGACGTCGGCCACGTCACCTTCACCACGGACGTGGATCCGGGCCTCGCGCCGTGGGAGACGGATCCCGAAGGTGCGGTCTGCCGCATCGAGGCGTGCGTGCCTTACGCACCTGCGTCCGGGGACTGGAGTACGCTCGCGACACAATACGGCGACAGGCTGATCGCAGCGATGGCGAGCCACATGACCGACTTCGATCCCGGAAGCATAGTGCGACGCTATGACTACACGCCGGTCCACATCGAAATGAAGATTCCGCAGATGAAGCGCGGCTCATTCAAGCACGGCGCTTACATCATGACGCAGATGGGCTATTCGCGCCCGAATGTGCAGTGCTCGTCCTATAAGACACCGATCGAGAATCTCTATGTCTGCGGCGCGAGCACATTTCCCGGCGGCATGATCACGTTCGGCGGCGGCTACAACGCAGCCAAGGTGGTCGCTGAGGATCTTGGGCTGAAGATTTGGTGGAACGAGCCCGCATCCGTGACTGCCGCCCGTGAGAAAGGGTTCCTCTTATGATTGTCTGGTCACGCGGCCTCGGCAAGCTAAGGCTCCCGCTCGTACTTCCGGATGCGACGTTGCACGTCAAGCCGGACTTGCTGACGATGGAAGGCGAGATCGAGCCCGTTTGCTGGCGCTATGCAATCCGGCTTGGACCAAACGACCTTGCCGACTTCCTTGACATACTTGCCCGGCCGGAGACGGCGAAGTTCTTGGCCGAGCGCGGCGGATTGCTGCTTCCGTTCCTCGGACGGCTCCTTCTGCGCGCGCCCGGCATTCTCGTGTCCCTGCTTTTTGGAAGGCGGCAGCCTAAAAAGGGAGCCTAGAATGCGTTTCTGGTCAGAAGGACTCGGCGACCGCCAACTTGTCATGAACCTGGGCAAGGCACGTATCAGGCGCAAGGATGAGATCATGCTGTTGAGCGGTGTCGTCGATTCGCCCGCGCCATGGGAATACGAAGTGAAAATCCAGCGCGACGACTGGGCGAAGATTCTGGAGACAGCCTCGACAAGAGAGGCCTGCGAGTTCATCGCCACGCACACGACGTTCATGCAGCTTCTTCACATGGCGTGGTCGATCGTCGTGTTCGTCGTGCTCTTGGCGTGGTTCAGGACGATCCGCTTGCTTGGGCTGCACAGCGCGTCTGACACCTCAGTCCCCGACGCCCAGCCGGTCTCCGCGACAACCCGTGCGTTTGAGAAGAAATGACGGGCACGCAAGATCAACCGGCGACGCCAGCCACCCTCCCGCGCCTGCGCCGATCGCAAGCAGAGCGCCGGGACGCGTCGGAGCGGCTGCTGGTCGAAGCCACACTCAAGATCGTCGCAGAGCGCGGCGTGAGTGCCGCGACGTTCGAGGAAATCGGCAAAGTGGCGGGCCTGAGCCGGGGCCTGGTTACGCAACGCTTTGGGTCCAAACGTGGCCTGATCGAGGCTGTGATCGCCTATCTGCACCATAAGCGCGAGACACTCATGCAGGCCGAGGGCATCGATCGGATGCCCGCGTTCGACGCTATCGCACGCTATATCGATGCCCACTTGTGCGCGCAGACCGAAGAACAGGATGGTGCGGCCTACTTCATGCTCCTCGCTGCGACCGTCGCAGACGCGACGGCACTGCGCGAACTCTTTGCCGCCTCGCACGAACGCGTGCGCGTCAGCCTTCGCGCGCTGCTCAGTCAAGGCCAAGCGCGGGGTGAAGTCCGCCACGATGTCGATGCCGACGCCTGCGCGCTTACGATCGGCAGTTTGTTGCTCGGCGCCAGCATTCAAATCCTGGTCAATCCGTTAACGAATCTCAAGCCCATCCGAGCCGAAGCGATCTCGATTCTAAGACGTGCTCTCGTTGCGTTTTGACGGGCATCATCGCCCGGCGCGCAATCATATCCAGTGCGCCAGCATCGGATCGTCGCCCGCTTCAACGATCTCCCCCATGCGACGCAGCCTATCCCGCTTCAATTGCTCCTTGACGCGCAGATAGGAGGGAAGCGCGGAACGCTGCTTCGCCACTTCAACAGCGCGAGCGATCAACCGGTCCGGGGAAACAAGTTCATCTAGAATGCCGAGCGAACGCGCCTCATCAGGCGAGATCGCGCTCCCGGTCAGCACGAGGACACGCCGCGCTTGGGGCTCCAGTTCGGCCTTCACGACTTCCATAGGGCACGCGGGATAGGGGATCCCGGCGGTCACCTCGCTGAGCGCGAGTTTGGTGTTCGCCGACTGCACGCCCAGTCGCGCGTCGCAGCCGAGCATCACGACGAATGCCCCGCCGATCGCGTGACCGTTGACGGCGGCAACAGTCGCACCCGAAAATCCGTACAGAAGCGTGATGGTGCGATTGATAGCTTGCACCATGCGTCGCCGTTGCTCTGGCGAATACCGCGGCGCCTCCTTGAAATCGACACCGCCTGAAAAAGCCGCACCGCTGCCCGTCACGATTAAGCCGTTTCGCGGCGGGGCGCGCGTTAACGCTTCCAACTCCGCCGAAAACTCTTCCACCAGATCAAGGTTGAACGCATTCGCCGGCGGCCGTGCAAAGGTGGCCACAGCTACGTCATCAATTCTTGATAGCTGCACGAGCGACATCGCCGAAAACTCGTAAACCGCAGTCTACTTCGCTTTGATCGACGTCAACAAGTTGAGGATATTCCCACAGCACTACCCCTGCGGAAAGGCAGGAGTCGGTCGATGCGCGATTACTTCCGCGTGGCAAGCCGCGCATGCGTCGCCGCAATGTTGCGTAGGTGGCCGTCGCGCATCGCGACCAAGTTCGCGTGGAGCGCGCCATCGCGCACCCTGGGCAGCAGTTCTTCGAGCTTTCGCACGACCCAGGCCTGCCCGCGGTTCAGAAAGGCAAGACGCTCTGCAATATCTGCGATCGCCACAGCCTTGTCATAGAACGCACCGGTCTGCGTGGTTGGCGTTACGCCCAGACGCCGCAGTTCGGCCGCAAGCATCTCGCACCAACGACCTTCGTCGTGATGAATGATGCGGATGAGATTGGCGTCTCCATCCGAGCGCGCTGCGGGGAGGCTCTCAACGGCGACGCGCGCCCCTGCGCGCTCTGCTTCCAGAAGCGTGTTCAGCGAACTCGCCAACTCGTCAAGGTCCGCATAACCCATGTAAGAATCGGACGAAACGTGAGCGGAACAAGCTGGCGAGGCGGGCTCCGACGGGTTCATAGGACTTTCTCAGACATCCGTTGTTTCTTTTTACCGCTCGTGTCTTTTTTCCGGCGCCCTTTCGAAACGCTGGAACAAAACGTTGTTCTCCAGATGTATGTGTTCGGTTAGATCGCGCACCAGCTTCTCCAGGCCTGTGTAGAGGGTCTGCCAGGAGCGGCACGCATCATCGGGTGGCGTGAACTCTCGCGTCATTGATTCGAACGCACGGATCGTTTGGGCGTGATCGTCGTGTTCGCGTCGCATGACGAAGATCGGCATATCGAGCGACCCCGGATAGTTGGCTTGCATGGCGGGAAACAGCACCTGTTCTTCCTTCGTCATATGATCCTGCAGTTCAAGCTGAGCGCGTAAAAGTCGGTCGGCAAGACCTCGAGGAACATCCGGGTGATCGCGATGAACGGCCTCGACGCGGCGCGCGAGTTTCACCAGTTCGGGCAGCTCACGGCGGTGCGTCTCGTGGTAGCGCGCAAATATGTGATCAACGAGGGCGTGGGTCTCCTGTGGCGCTTCCGGCCGTGCTGCGCCAAGCGCGGCCAGCGCAGCTTCGAGCTGTGCGACGTCCAAACCTTTCCTTGCAGCCGCCTCCGCCAGCGAAACAACTCCGCCGCAACAGAAGTCGATCTTGTGTTTGCGAAATATCGTCGTGGCACCGGCAACTTGCGCGGCGATATCGCCCACCATGCGTTCCCGAAACTCTGTCTTCACCATCGTCACGTGGTAGCTCCTTCAACGCCGGAAAATGCCCTGCGGTCTGCCCAATCAGCTTTCGAGCATCATGACTAGGCCGGGGCTGCTGCCGCGGCCATGCGGTAAATCAAATCATCCGCGCCACTGGCGCGGACCTAGTGTTCAACATCCGCATCGCCGTAGATGACTCTACCGACGAGCTTACCGCCCTCTTCTACGACCTCAAGCCGCGACATGCAGGGCATACAGTAAACGCGGTCTCCCACGCGCAATTCCTTGGTCGAGCGGATGACAACCTTACACACCGGGCACAGGACCTCGTTGGGGGCAAGGACGTCGCCCACGCCACGCCACCGGCGGTAAAACCGCCGAAAGCGCTTGGGCACTTCGATGAAGTCTGTTTCTTCGAGCACAAAGCTTTGCCTAAAGCGCGCCTCCCCGGACGCGACCGCACTTTCGAGTGGGTCTTTCATGTCCGAAATCCCAACCGCGCCACGGCCGCGAGATAATGGCCCGCCAAGTCCGGCTGGTCGTCCGGATCGATCTCGATTTGTCTCATCGACTCCGCAAATGCGCTCACCACAAGCGTATCGAGTTCGCGTTTGACCCTGGCGAGGCGATCATGCGCGTGCGGTGCGGCCAGCAGCCGCCGGCCCAGATCGTTTTCTCCGAAGCCCATGTGACGCCTCTCGTCGGAAACGATGCCACGAAGCATCTGCGACGTGATCGCATCCGCCACGGTAGCGTGATGTTGGAAAACCGTGAATTCCAGGCATTCGAGAATGATGTTCTGTGCGAAGACGGCGGCCTCCCAGTCGCGCAGATCAACAAACTCCAGCAATCGCTCCTTGAATTGCACTAAGCTCTTATTTGCGCGACCCTTGATTTCTCCCTCTTGATCGGTGACGCCCAACATCGCCATGCGGTGCATCAGCACCTCGAGATGACGCCCTTCGTCCACGACTTGCGTTGACAGAAAGATCTTTGCATTCAAGTCGGGCGCAAATGCGATCATGCCACTGGATGCCTCCAGCGCAGCAGTTTCCCCGACGCAATAGTTGCAAAGCGTCGTAATCAGGGCGTCACGCTGACGATCGCTAAGGTCTGCCTCCGCACTATGCGGCGTGACGCCATAAGGCCGACCGTGGAGGTAGCCCTCCACGGTCTCGAACCAAAACTCGAACGAGTGAACCGTGCTGCGAAAATCCCGCACGTCGAGGTCATGGGGATCCTTGATATCCCTCATGATCGCACTCAGTGGACGGGCGGTCGATAGTCGAGTCCGATCCGGGCAAGCCGCGTCTTGAATTCCCCGAGCACGGTGTTGGCCAACACGCCCTCCATCTGCTCGGTCGACGCCTCAGCCAGATTCAACCCCTGATACATCGCCTTCGGTCGCCCCCCATCCGGAGCGCGCAGCTCATGCGCAGCGTCGTTGGCGCGTGCGCTGGCTGCAAACATATCGTGAAAGGTCGCAAGCATATGCTTGGCCATCTCTTGTTGCATTTTCTGGATCTCCGGCTTTTTTGCCGGATGGCGCTTTATCAACTCGCCGATTCTGTTTTCACCGAAACCCACGTGGCGACGCTCGTCGGCGATGGTTCCCGACAGCGTCTGCGCAAACTTGGGATTGGCGTCGACGGTGCTGGCATGAAGCATTTCGAAAACCGAAAACGCCATCCCCTCAAGGACGATGTTCTGACCGACGACACCCGCGACAAAGTCCTTCTTATCGACCTTTTCGAGCAGCACCTCGGCGAACTTCACCAGGTTCGGGTTCGCATAAGTCTTGATCGTCCCTTCGAGGTCTTCGGGCTTGACCCCAAGGTCGTAGAGACGCTGGACAAAAATTTCTACGTGGCGCGCTTCGTCGAGCGTTTGGGTCGCCAGGAAGATCTTGCTGGCCCGATCAGGCGCGGCGTTGACCAATCCGGAAGAAGCGGCGAGAGCGCACTGTTCACCAGCGACAAGCTGAACCGTCGTGCGAATCTGCTGCTCCCTCAGAACTTCATTCTGAAATATTTGTTCTGCTTCACTTGCACCCGGTTTGTGTCCGTAGACGGTAGCCTCCAGGTAGCCTTGTGGGCAGGTCTCAAGCCATTTCTGGATCGAGTAATTCGCGAGGAAACCTGCGTTTGTCATGTCGATGGCTCTCCTTCAGCGGATATTCGCGCGCGCGCCAGTTGGGTTGACGGACATTCGTCGCCAACTTGACGATTCGAAAACTGACAATTTGTCATCTCACGAACGGCGAGCATTGACCTGAATCAAACAGTCGAAAAAGTGATCGACCTCATGCGCCGCCACACCGATCTGGTGCGGGCGGGGACCTGTTGCCTAACTACACGCGCGACCGGAACTTCAAGTTCATGCGAGACTGCCGTCGCACCCTACTGCAACGCCTTCATGCCCATATCGAAATAGTCGCGCCAGACCTTGATCTTGCCGTTCTCCATCTCGAACACGCCGCAGCACGGCAAGTCCACGTTCTTGCCCATCGCGACCGTGCGGTCGAGCCGTTCGGCGATCACCACGTTGCCCTTGGACATGATGTTGAGGACGTCCCAATCGGGGCCGATAGCCCGCGACCGCCGCTTCGAAGATCATTTCGCGTTGCAATTCGTTCACACCCTCGCCCCACTCGACCACCTTGCAGTCGCGATAATAGCGCTGCGCGGGGCTGTCGAGCATGTAGCCCTGAGCGCCCTGCAGGTGAAGCGCGCGTTCGGCGATCCAGGTCGCCGCCTCCGACGCGACGAGCTTGGCGATCGAAGCGTGGGTGTCGAACGGCCGCGCGGCATCCATCGCTGCCGCGGCGCCGTAGACCAGAGCGCGCGCCTCTTGCGGCGGATCACTTGAGCCATCCACTCGAAGCTCAGTCCAAAGTATCAATCAATCGATTGACTTTCCCAGATTGGGTCGCCATATGCGGTTTGAGGCCATGCACCGATGCGTAGGAAACAGCCAAAATCGCCCCGCTTCGACGAGCGTGCTCCGCCGCCGGAGGGCCGCGGCCGGAACGGCCGACCGGTCTCCAAGCTGCCGCTCGCCGCATCGGCGCGCGACGATACGCGCGAGCGGCTTCTTCGCGCGGCGATGAAGGTGTTCGCGCGGGAAGGCTATGCGGCCGCGACCACGCGCATGATTGCCGCCGAGAGCGGCGCGAACCTTCAGGCCATTACCTACTATTTCGGCGGCAAGGGTGATCTATACCGCGGCGTCGTTCAACACATCGCCGACGGCATGAGCGCTGTCGTCGGGCCCGCCGCGGTCGCCATCGAGGCGCGCTTGGCATCCGGCGAAATCGCCCCCGCCGACGCGCGCGAAATGATCCACCTCGTGCTTTCGAACATCGCACGCGCCTTGCTGATCGAAGCGTCGGACGACTGGGCGCGCATTATCCTGCGGGAGCAAATGCATCCCGGCGCCGAATTCGAAATCCTGTTCTCGAGCGGCATGGGGCGTATGCTTACGCTGCTGGTTCGCCTCGTCGGAATCGCCATCGAACTTGATCCCACGGAACAGGAAACGCGCGCACGGGCGGTCGCCGTCGTCGGGCAAGTTCTCGTTTTCCGAATGGCGCGCGCGGCCGCGTTCCGCACAATGGGCTGGACGCGCATTGGGGCGAACGAAATGGCGATCGTGGAGGGTGCCATTCGCGCGAACACGGATGCGATCCTGGACCCTCGGCGGCGCCGGTCTCCGGCGGCACAAACGACAGGCCGGATCAAGACGGTCTTTCGAGCTGGCGCTGGACGGTGACGCCGGCAGCTTATGTTGACCTGCCCAACCCGAGAGCATGAGGATTCAATATGACATTCAAGACGCGCAACAATGGATAACCGCTCCAACCCGCCCGATGAACCACATCGTGCCTGGCTGCACAAGGCGGCTGGAGTGTGGTCGCGGCTCGGCGGCTTGGCGGGCAAGCCTGCCGCGAAATGGGCGCTGGCGGGGGCTACGGCGCTTGCGATTGGTGCGCTCGTTTTCTTCGCGTTCGGTCAACTGCCGCTCGCGGTTCGCGTCGCGTCGCCCGAACGAGGTGTTCAGGTCCGTGTTTTCGGCCTTGGAACCGTCGAAGCGCGCGTGCTGTCCAAAGTCAGTTTCGAAGTCGGCGCGGCGATCATCGAACTCAAGGCCGATCATGGCGATCGCGTCAAGAAGGACGACGTTCTGGCGCGTTTGCACGCGGCCGAACAGGACGCCAAGGTCGCGAAAGCGAAGGCCGACGTGCTCAACGGCGAAGTGGCGATCAAGAAGGCCGAAGCAAACGTCGAAAGGGCCCGTGCGGTGCTGGCGCAGAGGCAAGCAGTCAACCAGCGCAAGAAGCAACTTGCCAATCGCGGGTTCGTGTCACCCCAGACGGTCGAGGAAGCGCAACGCGATGAAGACGTTTCGAAGGCCGACCTCACGGTGGCGGCAAGAGAGGTCGAAGTGGCCCGCGCCCATATGGCGAACGCGCAGGCGCAGCTTCAATTCGAAAAGGCGATCCTCGACCACCACACGCTTTATGCGCCTTTCGATGCGATCGTGGTCGAACGGCTGAAGGAACTCGGTTCGGTGATCCGGGCCGGCGATCCCATCTTCACGCTGACCGATCCGGATTCGGTGTGGGCTCTTGCTTATGTCGACGAAGCGCGCGCCGGTTGGATTGCGGAAGGCCAGGCGGCTGAGGTTCGTCTGCGGTCTCGTCCGGACCTGACGTATCAAGCCCGCGTCGTGCGCATCGGGATCGAGAGCGACCGGGTCAGCGAGGAACGGCGAGTGTACGTGAAATGCGAACAGTGTCCGGATAATCTGCAACTCGGCGAGCAGGCCGAGATTTTGATCACTATCACGACGCTGGACACCGCGCTGCTGGTGCCGGAGGCGGCAGTTCAAGGCTTCGACGGAACCAAGGGCTATGTCTGGACGGTCGAGGACGGCCGGTTCGAGCGCAGGCTGGTGACGTTCCGCCATCGGACCGAAGACGCGCGGCTCGAGGTCGTGGACGGCGTGCCGGACGGAGCGTTGATCGCCGTCGAGACCGGCGTTGGCTTCGCCTCGGGCCGGTCCGCGCGCGTCGTGCGGGACGCGCCATGAACCTTGCCTATCGCGACGTTCGCCACAGTTGGTTCCGATTCCTGCTGACGTGCGTCGGCCTCGGGCTGCTGCTCGGCGTCGTGTTGGCGATGATCGGTATCTATCGCGGTCTGGTGGTCGATGCGTTGACGATTGCGCGCGCGCCTGCGATCGACCTTTGGGTGGTCGAATCGGGCACGCGCGGACCGTTTGCTGAGGCGTCGCGCGTTCCCGGCGACACGCGCGAGGCGGTCGCGCGTATTGCCGGCGTGCTTGCCGCCGGCAGCCTCACCTATCAAACGGTCGAGGCCGCGTACCAAGCGCGAAAACTGCGGCTTTATGTCATCGGCTACGAGCCGGGACGTCCAGGCGGGCCGCCATGGTTGATCGCGGGACGAGGCATTGCGCGCAGCCACTTTGAATTGGTGGCGGATCGCACGGCCGGGCTCGACCTTGGCGACCGGCTGAGCCTGGGGCGCAACACGTTCACGGTCGTGGGCCTCACGCAGAACCAAGTCAATTCCGGCGGTGACCCGGCGGTCTATATCACGCTGCTCGACGCGCAGAAGCTGCAGTTCGATTTGGCGCCGTCGGCCGCTCGCATCCAACTCGCGCGGGGCACCGGGGGCGCAAGCCGCGATACCGTCAACGCGGTGGTCGCGCGCGTGATGCCGGGGGCGACATCCGACGGCGTGGCCGAAGCCGTGCGGCGTTGGAAGCATCTCGCCGCCATAACGCAGGCAGAGCAAGAGGCCATACTTTCGCTGTCCCTGGTCGACCGCGCCCGCCGGCAAATCGGTCTGTTCACGTCACTGCTGCTCGTCGTCTCGGCGGTGATCATCGCATTGATCATCTACACGATGACAATGGAGAAGCTGAAGCAAATTGCCACGTTGAAACTTATCGGCGCTCCCGACCGCGTCATCGTCGGCATGATCGTGCAGCAAGCGCTTGCGCTGGGCTTCATCGGCTTTGCGATCGGCGCCGCGCTGATCGTCAACATCAAGGATTATTTTCCCCGCCGTGTCGTGCTCGAGCCGGACAATGTGCTGGTGCTCGGCCTCATCGTGTTTGCGGTTTGTATCGCCTCGAGCGGCCTTGGCGTCAGAGCCGCGTTGCGTGTGGATCCGGCAACGGCGCTCGGGGGATAGACGATGTCGCCCCCCGACACGAGAAGCGACGGCCTGCCGGTGAAGCTGCGGGACATCTCGAAGCACTTCGGCGAAGGCGAAACGCGCGTGGATGCGCTTCGCAACGTCTCGCTGGAGGTGCGTGCAGGGGAGGTCGTGGCGCTGCTGGGGCCGTCGGGCTCGGGGAAGACGACGTTGCTCAACGTGGTCGGGTGCATCGTCGAACCGACGAGCGGCTGGATGCAACTCGAAGGCGACGTGGTTTACGACGGGCATTGGCTCCAACGCGATTTGAGACGCCTGCGGCTCGACAAGATCGGGTTCATCTTTCAGTTCCACAATCTGCTGCCGTTCCTCGACGCGACGGACAATGTCGCCGTCGTGCTTCACTTGGCGGGTTTCGACAGGGCTCAGGCGAAGGCGCGGGCGCTCGAACTCCTTCAGTATCTCGAGGTGGATCACCGCAAGGCGGCATTTCCATCTCAGCTCTCCGGCGGCGAGGCGCAACGCGTTGCGATCGCGCGTGCGCTGGCAAATAGCCCTCGCATCATCCTGGCCGACGAACCCACGGCGGCGCTCGACTCCAAACGTGCCGGGATTGTGATGGATCTCCTGCGCAAGGTGGCGGTCGACCAGAAAGCGGCGATCATCGCGGTTACGCACGACGAGAAAATTTTCGACCGCTTCGACCGTATCTATCACCTCAGAGACGGTCGGCTGAGCGACGAAACGACTTCGGCGGCATGACAGGCGACGCATCAGCGGCGGTTCCATTCGAATCTCCGTAAACCTCGAAAAGGAACCCGAGGTTCATGCCGATCCGAGGCACGCGCCGCCGGGGGCGGGGGTCCGTGAACTGGTAGAGTCCGCCGTCCCAGGCAGACGCCATTTCCAGCAGCTGATCAATCCTTCATTAGACTGGTTCAGCAATGCGGTTCATTCCCGCGACCGGCTGGTGACCATGGCTTCGTTTGCAAAATAGACTACGCCAGCCCCGCCCTCGGTAAGTAGCTCCACCGTCGCCAGCGGTTCGTCAGAATTCTAACCGTTGAATGGAACGGCTCCACCTCATCCCTGCAGAGGCTTTGTGTAGGTCGCCATGTCGAAATAGTCGCGCCACACCTTGATTTTTCCATTCGCCATTTCGAACACGCCGCAGCACGGTAGATCGACCTTCTTGCTGCCGCCCACGATCGTGCGGTCGAGCCGCTCGGCGAGCACGACATTGCCCTGCGACACGATGTTGAGCACATCCCAATCGGTCTTGGTCCAGCTTTTCAGGAACGCCGAGATGAAGTTCCGCAAATTCGCGTGGCCCTTCACAGGCTGCGTGGGCATGTTGTGATAGACGCCGTCCTCCACGAAATAAGAGACGATCTCGTCGACGTCGAGCCGCGACCAAGCGGCGATGAAGTCGCGGATGATTTTCTCGTTGTCGTTCATTCCACGTTTCCTTCCGTTTGCAATGACCCTGAGCCATGCATCGCGTACCTCAAGGCCGGTAGCCGGCGGCAGCCGCCTCGAAGATCATTTCGCGCTGCAATTCGTTGACGCCCTCGCCCCACTCGATGACCTTACAGTCCCGATAATAGCGCTGCGCCGGACTGTCGAGCATGAAACCTTGCGCGCCCTGCACATGCAACGCCCGCTCGGCGATCCACGTCGCGGCCTCGGACGCGACCAGCTTGGCGATCGAAGCGTCGGCGTCGGACGGCCGCCCGGCGTCCATGCCGCGCGCCGCCGCATAGACCAAGGCGCGCGCTGCGCCCAGCCGCGCGATCATGTCGGCGATGGTGAAGCGCACCGCCTGTTTGGCCGCGATCGGCGCCCCGAACTGCCGGCGCGTGCCGACATGGGCAAGCGCCGCTTCCAACGCCGCCGCGGCGATGCCGAGCGCCAGCGCCCCGCCGAACACGCGACCCTTCGACAGCACGGCCAGGCAAGCGCGAAAGCCGTGATCGACTTGGCCCACCAGCCGTTCGGTCGGCACCGCGCATTCGTCGAAATGCAGCGCGCCGAGTTCCGACGGCTGCATGCCGAGCTTGGCCATCGGCCGCCGCGTCAGCCCGGGCGTGTTGCCGTCGACCGCGAACACCGATAAGCCGGCGAGCTTTCCCGGTTCGCCGCCCGTGCGCGCCACCACCATGATAAGATCGGCGCAGGTACCGTTCGTGATGTAGATCTTTTCGCCGTTCAGCACGAAGTCGCCGCCTTGGCGGCGCGCGGCGAGGCGCGCTTGGGTCACGTCGGCGCCGGAATCCGGTTCGGCGTAGGCCCACGCACCCAGGCACCGGCCGGCCAGCATCTCGGGTAGAAAACGGTCGGCAAGCGCGCGCGATCCCACCTGCGCGAGCGACGCCGCGGCGAGCGCCGTATGCACATAAACGCCAAGCGCCACGCCCGGCGCGCCCTTGGCCAGTTCCTCGATCAGAATGCTACGCTCCAAGGCGCCGCCGACGCCGCCGAACGAGGGATCGAAACCCACCGAAAGCCAACCCAGTTCGCCGAGTTTGACCGGAACCTCGCGCGGAAAGCGGTCCTCGCGGCTCCAGCCTTGCGCCTTTGGCGCGATCTCGGCCTTTACGAAGCGCGCGACCTGGGCGCGGAATTGGTTCTGTTCGGGCGTGAACTCAAGCATCGCGGAACGCAGGTTTGCGGCGTTCCTTGAACGCGCGCACGCCTTCCCTATGATCTTCGGTTTGCAGGCATTGCACCTGGGCGAAGATCTCGAATTCGAATTCGCCGTCCATGCCCGTCGAGAGCGAGCGGTGGATCGCCCGCTTCGTCCAACGATGGGCGATCGGCGGTCCGGCGGCCAGCCGCGCCGCGAAGTCGCCGACCGTTTTCGCGAAGTCCTCGCCGGTCGCCACTTGATGCACGAGGCCGATGGCCTTCGCTTCGCCGGCGTCGATCAGGCGGCCGGTGAACATCAGATCGGTCGCCGTTCCCAATCCAACCAAGCGCGGCAGGAACCAGCCCGCCGACATGTCGCAGCCCGCAAGTCCGATCGGCGTGAACGGCGCGCCGAGGCGGATGCCTGCCTTGGCGATGCGAAAGTCGCTGGCCATCGCCAGCCCCAATCCGCCGCCGACCGTGTTGCCGTTCAGCGCCGCGATCACGGGCTTGTCCATGCTCACGATTGCGCGCACCGGATCGAGATAGCGGCGCACGATCAGTTCCCATTCCTCGGCCGAACGTTCGGTCATCTCAGCTTGATCGGCGCCGGCGCAGAACGTCTCGCCCGCTCCCGTCAGCACGACGACGCGCGCCTCGCTCGCCGCCGCGCGCGCGAGCGTTTCGACCAGGGCGTCGACCGTCGGGATCGCCAGGGTGTTCAGCCGCTTGGGCCGGTTCAGCGTGACTGTCGCCACGCCCGCTTCGACTTCGAACAGAACCTCGTCCTTCATCGCGTTCCCATCTCCGGTTTCATGGCGCGCCCGGCAGAACCACGGTGCGCGCGGGCGTCGGCGGTTCGGCGAAAACCTTCGCCGCCGCCGTCAACGGCAGCGAGCGGCTGACCGAGCGCGATACGTCGAGCCGCCCCGCGACGATCAGCTGCAACACGGTTTCGATTTCGCTCTTCGTCGATCCGAACGAGCCCATGACCGCAATTTCGTTGCCGACGAATTGCAGCAGTGCCGGCAATTTCGGGCGCGCGCTGCCCACGCCCACGATCACGACGCGCCCGCCGGGCGCTGCCGCCGCGAAGGCCAGTTCCGCCGTCTCCTCGCGGCCGACGCACTCGACCACCAGGCCGGCATTGCGCGCGAGCTTGCGTAACGCCTTCGCCGGCGCGGCGTCCTCGCGCGGATCGAACCCGACATCCGCCCCGAGTGCGAGCGCCGTTTCGCGCGCGGCCGGATCGGTGTCGACCGCGACGATGCGCGCCGCGCCGGCCATGCGCGCGATCAGGACCGCATGCGCGCCGACGCCGCCCGCGCCGATCACGACCACGGTTTCGCCCGGACGCACCGCGCCGACGGCGACGACGGCGTGATACGGCGTGGCGATGGCGTCCGGAACGATCGCGCCGACCGCGTCGGGAATCGCTTGCGGCAGCGGTATGAGCGCGCGCGTCGGCAGCACGATGAACTCGGCGAACGCGCCTTGGCGCCCCATACCCAGGATTTCCGGGCGCACGCAGCGATTGTCGCGGCCCGAGCGGCAGGCGGCGCATTGGCCGCAAACCACTTGCCCGAACGCGATCACACGATCGCCCGGCGCGAAACCCGAAACGCCCTGACCGACCTCGGCGATGCACCCGCAAACTTCGTGACCGAGAACGGTTCCCGGCGCGACGCCCAGATGTCCGGCGACGATGTGGCGGTCCGTGCCGCACACGCCCGCCGCCGCGACCTGAATCAGCACCTCGCCCGGACCCGCGACCGGCTTGGCGACCTGTTGCAGCGCCACCCGGCCGGGCGCTTCGTAGACGAGCGCTTTCATCGCATGCCCATGTGATGCGCGATGATGTTGCGCTGAATTTGGCTGGTCCCGCCGCCGAGCTCGCAGCCGCGCACTTCCAGGAACCGGCGCATGAACGGCGACTCGCGTTCCCAACCGCGCGCGCCGCCGGTCTGCAGCGCCGCGCTCGTCGCCCGCGCCGCCACGTTGTTCGCCAGCATTTTCGCCATCGACGCTTCCATCGGGCACGGACCTTCCACGTCGCGCTTGCGGGCCGCCGCGTAGACGAGCAGGCGCGCGGCGGCGACTTCGGCCTGCGCTTCGGCCAGCGGATGCGACACCGCCTGGTAGCGGGCGATGGGCTTTCCGTATTGCTTGCGTTGCAAGGCGTAACGCACGCCCTCGTCGATGGCCGCCTGCGCCACGCCGATCGTTTGCGCGGCATTGGCCAGCCGTTCGGGATCCATCAGCCGCGCCAGATTCATCCAGCCCGAATCGACGTCGCCCAGGACCGCCTCCTCCGGCACGACGACGTTTTCGTAACTCACGTTGTTGACCATCAAGGCGCGCATCGCCGCGAACTCGCGCCGCTGAAAGCCGACACCCGACGTCTCGCGCGGCACCAGGAACAGCGTGATGCCCTTCTGCCGCGCGTCGCCCGCGATCTCGCTGGTGCGCGCCGCGGTGATAATGACGTCGGCGCGCTCGGCGCCCGAAATCGGACCCTTGAGACCGTTCAACCGCCAGCCGCCCGCGACCCGTTCGGCGCGCGCTTCCATGCCCGCGAAATCCGATCCGGCGCCCGGCTCCGACATCGACAGCGCGAAGCGGATGTTCCCGGCGGCGATTCTCGGAAGGTAACGCTGACGCTGCGCCGGGGAGCCGCAAGTATGCAGCGCATGCGCCCCGAAGATCGTGCCGGCGATGTAAAGCGTCGACAGCGAAATCGACTTCTTGCCGACTTCCTCGATGAGCAGGCACAGATCGACGACCGAACCGTCGCGCCCGCCGTACTCCTTGGGCACCGGCAGCCCCGTCCAACCGCGCCGTCCGCATTCGCGGAAGAAGTCCTCGGGATATTCCTCGTCGTGCTCGATCCGGGCGATGCGCTCGGGCGGGTACGCCGCATCGAGAAACGTGCGAACCTCGTCGCGGAACGCGATCTCTTGCGTCGTCAGGAGAACGTCCATGTCATAGCCCTCCGAAAATCGGCATCCGCTTCTCGCGGAACGCGGCAAGTCCCTCGCGGAAATCCCGCGACGTCAGCGCCGCCGCCTGCAACTCGGTCTCGATGTCGAGCTGTTCGGCGAACGAGCGGCGTTCCACGCCGGCAATCGCCTTCTTCGTGCCGCGCACGGCAAGCGGCGCCAGCGCCCGAACTTGCGCCACGAAGGCCGCGGCCTCGCTTTCGAAGCGCTCGGCCGGCGCCACCGCGCTCGCCAGTCCCGCCGCATGTGCCTCTTGCGCCGAAAAGATGCGCCCCAGGGCGAGGATCTCGAACGCGCGCGCGGGACCCACGAGCCGGCTCAGCGTCCACGTCGCGCCCGTGTCCGCGCCCGAAAGCCCCACGCGCGCGAACACGAACCCGAGCCGCGCCTTGTCGCTCATCACGCGGAAATCCGCGGCAAGCGCCACCGCCGCCCCGCCGCCGAAGGCATCGCCGTGCACCAGCGCGACGGTCGGGATCGGCAATGACGCCAAGGCCAGCACGCCCGCGTTGGCGTGACGCAGTTCCGCGACCGCGACCTCGCGGCCCGCATCGAGAATCTTCTGCAGCGTGTCGAAGTCGCCGCCCGCCGAGAATGCCGGCCCCTCGCCCGCGAGCACCAGCACGCGCGCGTCCGGATCGGCCGCGATCTTCTGGCACGCCGCGATCAACTCGCCGAACGCCTGCCCGTCGAGCGCGTTGCGCACCTGCGGCCGCGCGATCGTCAGACGATAGACGCCGCCGCCGTTCTGCGAGAGGCGCAGACGCTCAGACATCGAGGCCGAACGCCCGAACGGCGTTGTCGCGCAGGATCTTTCGCGTCGCCTCTTCGGAGAAGCCGCAATCGTGAACGTCCTGCACCGACCGCTTGAACGACAGCAGCGGATAGTCCGTGCCGAAGATGATCTTGTCCTTGCCGTAACCGCCCGCGAATTCCTTCAGCCGCGCCGGCCAATGCCGCGCCAGCCGCGCCGACGTCTCGACATAGACGTTGGGGTGCTTCCAGGCGAGGATCATCATTTCCTCCTCCCACGGATTGCCGACATGGGTGCCGAGGATTTTCATCTCGGGGAACGTCAACGCCACCTCGTCGAGATAGATCGGCCGCCCGCACTCCGACGGCAGCAGCGGCCCCGTGTGTCCGACCTGGATGGCGACGGGAATATTGTACTCGCAGCACGCGACGTAGAACGGCCAATACATGCGGTGCGTCGGCGGCGGCGCGGTGGTGCGGCCGTCGCCGTATTGATAAGGCTCCAGGCGGAAGATCTTCATGTCGAGTTCTTCGACCGCGCGGCGGAACTCGCGCATCGCCGGCATCGGATCGCGGATGTCGACGGTGAAGGAACCGATGAAGCGGTCCGGCGCTTGGCGCACATAGGCCGCCGTCTCGTCGTTGTCGACGATCCAGGTGTCGAGCCACTTGAACGACGAAGCGACGCCGATCTCGACGCCCGCGTCGTCCATTTCCCGGATGATCTCGTCGAGGGTGAAGCCTTTGCGGAAACGCTCCTCGACGCCGTACTTTCTAAAGATGTGCCAGAACGAATCCGGCCAGCGCGCCGCGGTTTTGGGCGCCATGACCGACATCCACGCGTCGATGGCGCCGATCTTGCTTGTGGTCATCGTTCAACTCTCCATTTCGCGAACGAGCGTGCGCGAGATGATCTCGCGCATGATTTCCGACGTGCCGGCGCCGATCGAAAAACCCGCGACGTCGCGGTAGTAGCGAGGCACCGGCGATTCCTCCATCTGGCCGAAGCCGCCGTGCAGCTGCAGGATTTCAGCGGCGACGCTCTGAACGGCGGCGGCGGCGTGCAGCTTGGCCATCGATACCGCCATTTCGCCGTCGGGCGA
The DNA here is from genome assembly GCA_964561925.1 of uncultured Flavobacteriaceae bacterium. Lineage (GTDB taxonomy): Bacteria > Pseudomonadota > Alphaproteobacteria > Micropepsales > Micropepsaceae > SZUA-430. The sequence continues at coordinate 29,615 of CAZLRW010000001.1, read as the reverse complement.
GCGTGCGGTGAGCAGCGCGGCCGCCTGATGCGCAAGGAGGCGCGTCGCTTCGAGCTTCGTGGCCATTTCGGCGAAACGGTGGCGCCAGGTCTGGAAGTCGCGCAGCCGAGTCTTGAAGGCGCTACGCGCGGTGGCGTGCGCCATGCCGAGTTCGATCAGCCGCTCCATGACGCCGACGGCGAAGGCAGCGATCACCAGGCGCTCGCCCGCGAAATGGGCGAGGATGTATTTCATCCCCTGCCCTTCCTCGCCGATCAAGTTGCGCTGGGGCACGCGGCAACGGTCGAAGAACAATTCGCCGGTGTCGGAGGCGCGCGCGCCCAACTTCTCCATGCGCCGCCCCATCGTGAACCCAGGTGTGTTCGTCGGAAAGGCGATCAACGAAATGCCGCCCGAACCACCGCCGCCCGTGCGCACGGCCAGCGATATGAAATCGGCACGCGGGCCGTTCGAGATGAAGGTCTTTTGTCCGGTGATCAGGAAGTCCGCGCCGTCGCGCTCGGCGCGGCATTGAATGGCGGCCACATCCGAGCCTGCCCCCGGCTCCGATACGCCGATCGCGCCGATCTTCTCGCCCTTGAGCGCGGGGGTAAGGAATTCGCTTTTGATGTCGTGCGAAGCCTCGGCCGCCATCACCGATAGCGCGAATTCGGAATGCGCCATCAGCGCCACCGCCGCGCCGATGGAATCGCCTTTCGCGAGTTCCTCGCACAGCACGGTCGTCGCCATGAAGTCGGCGCCGCCGCCGCCATAGGCCGGATCGTAACGCAGGCCGAAATAGCCGAGTTCGGATGCGCGGCGGTAGAGCGCGCGGTCGATCTCGCCCGCCTGCTCCCAGCGATCGGCATGGGGGCGGATTTCCTGCGCCACGAAACGAGCAACGCCGCGGCGAAACGTCTCCAATTCCTCGTTCGCGAAATGCGAGGGCGGGCGCGGATAACGGGGCGCATTGGCCAGATAGCCAGCCGACATGACGGCCTCCTAATTATGACCAAACTATTAGTTTGGTCATTCATAGTCAAGCCTCGCCGGGTGTGATATTTTGCGATTCATGACCACGGTGATCGACGAGCCGCGCGAGCGGCTTCTGGATGCGGCGGAAGAGAAGTTCCGTCGGCACGGCTACAAGCGTACGACAATCGACGACATCACGGCCACAGCCGGCACGGGTAAGGGTAGCCTCTATCTTCATTTCGAATCGAAGCAGGAGATCTATCTCGCCGTCGTCCGCCGCACGCTCGAACGCTTCGTGGCGCGCGCCGCGAAGGTGCTGCAGAGCAGCGCGCCGGTGCCGCAACGCATGCAACACCTCATCCGCCTAACCGTCGATCATTATGGCAGGGACGAGCTCTTGCACGCCTCGCTCTTCGGTTCGGACCTGGTCGAAGGCGAAGTCTCGCGAATGGCGGCTACCGTGCAGCGCGAACGCATGATCGCCCTGTTGGAGCAAACTCTTGTCGCCGGTCAGCGCGAACGCGCGGTGCGCACGAACATAGATCCGGCTGCCGCCGCGGCGATCCTCTTCGAAATCGGTTGGGCGATCGTGCGTGCCGAACTCGAAGATGAGGCGGCACTGCCTCTCGACCGGGCGCTCATGACACTGAATGAGATCATCGGGCTCGGCCTGTTACCGAGACAGAGGTAGCGGGACGCAGGTGAGCCAGCAAGGCGTGGCCCTCTTGCGCGATCCGTCGCTGAAAACAAAGCGGCGAAGCCCTGCCAAAATGGATGAAGTTCCCGGTTGCCATCGAATGAGTGCATCCGCTTTGGAAGCGTGCGCACCTGCGCACCACCTGCGATCACCTACGCTCTCTTTCTGCACACACTCAGCACACGGAGTATTGCAAGTGATTGAAAGAGAAGGCGGATCGGGTAAATCTATCATCGGACGGATTTGTCTGAAACCACGATGTCTTCAACGTGATCGAGATGGCTTGCCGTCGTTTCCTCGTCCCAGCAAATTGTCTGAGCAACGCTGAGTTTCGCTGTCGCACTGCACACAGGCTGCACACGTCGCGCTCCAAGTACTCAATCCATCAAGGGCGTATGTAACGGGAATATCAGTCGGCGTTGTTGTGGGCGACAATAGCCGCAGTCAGCTATCGACGGCCGTCCCGAGATGCCAGAAAGCAACGTGCCCCTGCTCACGATCGCGGACGTGAGCGCACGCCTTCAGATACACAGCAATAACACTCCGCGCGTGGTGAAACGAATTGTGAAAACACTTGGAACGCCATATCGTCGAATTGGCGGCCAGTGGAGATTTACCGAGAGTGATCTGGCCGCCCTGGTGGAGGCCCTCAAATGCTCACGCTACGCAAACGCGGGAAATTTTGGCACGTCAGAGGGTCGGTTAAGGTCGGCCGGCGGACGCTTAAGGTCGAAGAACACAGCACAGGATTTGCTGACAGAGCGTCTGCAGAAAGCTATCGCGTCAATTTCCAAGTCGAAAAGCAGCAAGAACTCCTCCACGGCGCGGCCTCGATAACTCGCCAAATCACCTTCGATGACGCTGCCATCGCTTACCTCGAAGTTGATCGCCACCTCTCGGAGGTGCTCCGCGTGCGGCAACTTCAGCAAGCGTTTAGCGGGAAACGACTCGCCGACATTGACGCAACTTCCTTTGCGAAGTTCACCAGGGACGTGCTGCCCGGCCGGTCGCCAAACACGCATGAGCGGGTTCGCGTCGTACTGGCAGGCGTCTTCAAGGCGTCCGGGGTCAAGTTTCCCGAGATCCCCTCTTACGAAGTCTACAAAGAGCGCATTCGCTGGCTGACGCTTCCCAAGTCTGAGTGGCTTCTTCGCTGGTACAACAAACGGGTCCAACCCATCGCGCTCGTGGCAAGGGACAGCGGCCTTCGCGCGAGTGAGAATATCCTCATGGAAGTCGGCCGATGCGATCCCTCATGGGGAGCGCACGGAGCATTTCATATCGCCAATCCCAAAAACGGTCGTGATCGAGTTGTGCCCTGGACGGCGGACGTGCGTGTCGTCGTTCTAAATCGGCTACGAGGTAGGAAAGACGGCGAGCGCCTATGGACGGGCCTGCGGGGTGACTACACCGACACGCGCCGCAAGGGTGGCAATCCTGTCCGATCGGCTCACGACACAGCTTGCAGGGATGCTGGAATCACCGACTTCACGTGGCACGACTGGCGTCACCACTGGGCGACCTGGGCCATGCGACCGGTCGAGAAGGGCGGCTTTGGTTGGGACCTGCTGCAGCTGCAGAAAGTCGGCGGCTGGGAGGACCTTTCCAGCGTTCAGCGTTACGCCGCGATCGTGCTCGATGATGTAGCCGCCTCACTCGAGGATTTGGGCAATCGCTGGGCAAAGGCGTCTTAGCGTTTGTGCGAAACCTTGCTACAATAATGACTTACGAACCGACGCCTTCGCTTTCGGGAGGCAGGGGCCGGAGGTTCAAATCCTCTCTCTCCGACCATTTGCGCCGGCCGAGTTCGATTCTGAACAAGGCGTAAACAACCGGCCTCGGCCTAACCGATTCCTAACACAGCCTCGGTACTCTCGGCGACACCCAAGCCGGATGAAGCCATGACGGGCGGCCCGACAGAGGCCTTGCACACTGCGGACCTGATCGAACGCGAGAAGGTTCGTCTCGCGTACGGCACCTGGGTACAGTACGTCGACGGGCGAATATTCGCCGTTCTGCTCGCCGTGCTGATGTGCGGCCCGGTCCCGGCGCTCGGACAAACGTCGCCTGCGGTCGCAGCCCTTTGGCTCGCAGCCGATGTCTCTTGGGCGGCGATCTCATCGCTGGTTGCTCAGCAGTATTTCCGCATGCCCCAGAACCACGGCACGCGTGGCTGGAGAACGGCCTTGATGGGCGTCTGGATCGTGCACGCCATGGTCTGGGGCGGCGCGGTCATCGTGTTTTGGGATGCTGCGAACGCGGCCAATCAAGCCGTGCTCTGTACGATCGTGCTCGCGGTGATGGTGTCCTATTTCTTTTTCCTGGCGCCGAGCTTTCCGGTCCTGCTCGCAGCGCTTATGACGATCGCAGGGATCGCGTGGCTGCAGATGCTGTCTGCCGGCGGCATACTGTCGAACGTGTTCTTGGTGTTGCTGCCTGGCTTCATGCTCATCCTCGCGAACTATGCGCGTCAAGCGGAACGGCGCTACGACCAGGCACTCCGCCTGCGTTTCGAGAAGGAGGCATTGGCGGGCGAATTGGCGAAGGCGAACCAAGCCAAGAGCAGCTTCCTCGCCTCGATGAGCCACGAGCTGCGCACGCCGTTGAACGCCATACTCGGCTACGCCGACCTGATGCGTCAGCGCACGTTCGGCCCGATCGCGCCGGCTCGCTACGCGGGTTACGTCGACGACATCCACGCGAGCGGCGATCATCTCTTGCGCATGATCGACGACCTTCTGGACCTCGCAAAGATCGAAGCGGGCAAGCGCGAATTCGCCTTCACCGCGGTCAACCTGCACGCGGTCGCACAAGAAGCCGTCAAGCTGGTCGAACCGCAGGCTGGCAAGGCGCACGTCAGCGTGATGCTTGACCTCAGACAGACGGTCGTCGTCCGTGCAGACGCGCGCTCTGTCAAACAGATCGTGACGAATCTGCTTTCGAACGCGGTCAAATATTCGCGTCCCGGCGGGATCGCGGTCGTGTTCTGCGATATGCTTGCCGACGGCCGTATCGCGCTCGGCGTGAAGGACACCGGCATCGGTATGACCGAAGAACTGTGCCGCCGCGCCGCCGACCCGTTCGCGCAAGGGTCCGACGCCTACACGGTCGAAGGCCGCGGCACCGGTCTGGGCCTTCCGATCGTCAAGAGCCTGATCGAATCCCACCAGGGGCGGTTGCGGATCGAAAGCACCCCGAACGTCGGCTCGCGAATTTGGGTCGAGTTCCCGCCGGAGCGGCTTATTCGCGCCGTCCGCGCCGCTTGACGCGGACGGCCCGTTTCCTGCGTGCTTGCCGCCACCGAAATTGCCGGGGTAGTTCCGCAAGCCCTCAATCGATTGCCTGAATCTCCGCGCTGTTCGCAACGATCTGCCGCACGAGTTCGTCGATCTCGGCGGCCGTGACGTCCCGATCGCCGATGGCATCCTGGAGCTGACGATAGCCGTCATTGACCAGCCGGATAACCTGCTCACCCGTCGTGATTGCGGCAGGCAGGTTGACGATGACCTCGCTCAAGAGAGCGACAACCGCGGCCGCACTCATGGCGCGACACCCTTCAGCCGATCATGCGCCTCGGTGACGGTCCGTTTGACGTTCTCGACCGCGATCAACGCCGCGACAAGCTGTCCCGCGTCCGCCTGCGCGCCGTTGAGCACGGGCGTCGCCTCCGCGATCGCCGCGGTCGCTGCACGCTCTACGATCTTCAACTTCTGCCAGGTCGCGCGATCCTTGCACAAGCGCACGGCGCCCGCCTGCGCATCGCACGTCGGCAGCCGCCCATAAATCAAGATCGCCTGCTGTGTCGTTTCATAGGCCGCGAGCGTGACCTTGGCGGCCCGTCGTGCCTCATCGTCCACGCCGGCAGGTGCGAGCAACGCGCACGCCGCCATCACGACGGCGATACCGGCGGTCAGCATCGTGTTCACGATGTAACGCAATCTCTGCATCACGACGCTTGCCCTCCTTGCACCCAGGTCAATGCGCCTTGAGCCTTCGCGCGCCCGTACCAGGCAAGCGCCCCCGCAACGAGGTTCGCCGCACCGGTGATCAGTTCCGCGAGTTGATCCTGCAGCGTCGCGTCGAGCTTCAATCCGGCGAGCGTCGCGACGCCTGCCACAAGCGCGACGATCGAACCCCACACGGTCTTCGATCGCCACCACAGTTTGGTTCCATCCATGTCGATCCCTTTCCAACGAAGAGGAGCGAGATCGCAGCCGCGATCTCGCTCCCGAATGCGAACGCAGTCGATCAAGCGACGTCGGTGAACGTCACCTCCGGGATCGGACTTTCACCGATCGTGATCGCTTGCGCCGCGATATACTTCACGCCGGGATGCGCTCCCGCGTTCTGGCGAATGAAGTCCTTCGCCTCTTCGAGCGAGCCGAAGGAATCCGCGACTCCTTCCCATTCGTCCACGTAGTCGCCGTCTTCGTCGAGGCGCACGACAAAGTACTTGTTCATGCCTTGCATCCTTTGTTTGATTGTTGGGTACGGCTTTTCGCCGAAAGAGCGGCCGCAACTCGCCGCGCGCGCAGGAGGGAGCCGTCACGCCCTGCCGCAGATCACTTCTTGAGTTCGGCCGCCAGCGCCTGAACGCTTGCCTTCAGTTCGCCTGTATTCTGCGCCAGCGTACGGACTTCGACCTCGAGTCGCGCCAGACGCTCGGCACTCACGGTCGAATGTTCGATGGTCGTCACCCGCCGCGTGAGGTCGCTTGCCCACCAAAGTGCCGCGACCGTTACGCTCACGACATAGACGACGGTCGCCGGTCCGATGAGTTTTTCCATGGCACTACCGCCCCTCGCGATCGCGTCGCTCGCGTCGGAGCGCGGCGATGTCGTCCGCAAGACGCCTGTGCTCCGCCGAGATCAATCGCAGTTCGGCCGTTAGTCTCTCGACCCTTTCGGCCTCGCTCATCTCCGCCGGCTCGGGCTTCGATGGCACTGGGATGACCAAGGCGGCACCCGCACCGATCGCGACAACGACGGCGATGCCGGCCGCAACTTCGGCGATCGGATGTGTCATGCCGCCTCCGCCGACTTGACCGAAGGATAGGCCTTGCGGTCGAGTTCGATATGCGGCCCGTCCTTGAATCTCGGCCAGTCGCCGCCCCAGGCAATCGAAACACCAAGCTCCGCCGCCGCCGCTTTGAACGCAGCCGCGATCAGATGGAACGGCGGCCACTTCCAGGTCACCTCCCCCTCAACCAACGGCGCGAAGTCGATCGCATGCCCGGTGAGATGGCGCGACCGCAGCGTTCGCGACGCACCCGAAGCGACCAGCGCGCGCTGCCGCTTCATCGTGCGCACACCCTCGGTCACGACGAATTCAATGTCGCTGATCTCTGCGGCGCGAAGCACCACCCGAACGAGATCCGGATGAACGCCGTCCAAACGGGACAGACTCTTCTCGTCAAGTTGCATAGATTGCCTCCACTAAGCGTGCGCTCAACGGAACGGCGGACCCTTGAACCACGCCGTTAGCGAACACCGTTCGCCGCGCTTGATCGGCGTCACACGATGTTTCAGAAGCGTCGAGAACACAGCGACGCTTCCGCGGGCGACGAACGCGTCCGACGCGAAAATGCCGTGATCGTTGTCCAAGAACTCGAGCCTCCCGCCGCTGTACTGATCGGGTGCCGTCAACTGCAGCACGACGCTGATCTTGCGGATCGCCGACTGCCGCAGGCGCAACATGTCCTTGTGCCACTCGAAGAAATCGTTGCGGCGGTAGACTGCGAATTGCATCGGGTCGGCGTCGTCGATCGCGTATTGCCACCCCGCATTCGCGCGCCCGGCAAAACCTTCCATCAACTCGAACAACCAATCGCGGGCAGTGAACCACCCCACGTTGGTCAGCCTTATCTCGGGATCGAAGAACCGCTCGCCGCTCCGCTCGCTGAACAGCGGTCCTTGCGCCAAAGGTAAAGCCGCACCCGCCGCCAATATGCGGTCGCAAATGTCGGCTGAAGCCGCCGCCGGATAGACCGCCAGTCTGTCGCGCGCCCATTCGGGTACGCCGTCATCGCACGCGCCCGCCATGACGTCAGAATGTGACCACGACATCGACGCCGACGCCGCCCGACCCCGTGTCGATCAGCGTATAACCGAACGTATCCAGCACTGTGCCGCCCGTCGTAAAATTCGAGACCGTCGCCGTACCGGACCATGTCGAATTGTCCTGCACGTTGGTAAAGGCATATTGCAGCGTCTGCCCGTTCGTTACGCTCACATCGAGCGTCGTCCCCGATGTGCCTTGCACGACGAACGCCCCGTTGCGGTAGATCGAGACAACGCGCTGGCCCGTCATGTTCGTCGTGAGCGTCAAGCGCAATGTAATCGTCGTGTCGATGCCGGTGATCGTGACGATGTTCGTTGCCGCCGCCGCATCGGGCGCGGTGTCGGCGATGTCGTCGAAGTCGATCGCATCCGGCGTCGCATCGGTGCCGCCGCCGCCCGAACCGAACCCTGCAAGTTGCGTGAGCTTCAGCATCGTCAATTGTCCGTGTTCGCGTTCGTCGTATAGAACAGCGCGACGCCGTGAAGCCGCGCATCGACCGCGAGTGTATCGGCACCGACCGCCGCGTCGCGGTAGACTTGGAACACCACGACGTCGTTCTCGGCCGGCGTCCCCGCAATGGTGACGGCGGCGGTTTCAGGCGACCGGTAGAGATCGTTTGCAGTGCCACCCGTGTCCGTCACGGTCTGCGCCGTTCCGAACGCAGCGTCGATTCCGTCGTCGTCCGACAGTGCCAGCGCCTGCAGCCCCCAAACCACGCCGAAATTGGTTGCCGCCGTCGCATGCGACCAGACGAACAGCGCCGACACCGTTCCTTCGTTCCACCCTTTCGGCATCTGAATCTGGAATTGCGCGTATTCGGCCGCAGCCGCATCGAAATCGAGCGTTCGGATCATCACCTTGTTCGTTGTGGTTTCAACCGACCCGGAAGCGGGGCCGTTTGTGGTGCGCGCCGTCATCGATCCTGCCGGAATCCAAACCGTTTGCTTGCCGACGCCGATGTGCCCGACCAGCACCTTGCGCGCGGCCGTGCCCTCGTCCCTGACCGGCACGAAGTCTGCCGCATGGTCGGGCGGATTCAACTGCGTAAGGTTGCCGATGGCATTGTAGAGCAGCGTATCGAGCGCAACCTTGTTGGACGCGTTCGACTCCGAAACGTCGACGAACGGAATGAAGTCGCCGGTCGCGCCGCCGGTCGTGTCGGTCGTAAGCAAGTTGAGATCGACGCTGCTGCCGATGCCCAATGTCGCCCGCGCGGTTGCGGCGTCCGGATCGTCGAGCAGCGTGCCGATATAGGACGAGACCGTCTGCAGCGGAAGGTTCGCCGGCACCTTGTACTCGAACGCATCGCCGGCGGCGGTTACGCCGAGGAGCTGATTAGCGACGGCCCCGCGCGGCTCCGGCAACCCGATATCGCTGAGCGCGGTCCCGATGCCGAACCGCGGGCTGCGCGCAACAAGCTCCCGCAATGTCTGGACCTGCGCCGCGAGCTTGTCGAGCTGAACTTCAACGTTCTCCGCCGCGAACGCGCCCGAGGCGATGAGATCGAGATCCTGCGTCAACGGCATGTCGCGCACGATCACAACGGTCTGCCCGGCCGCAGGCGCCGCCGCAAACACGACATTGCCCGTGTTTGGATAGGCGAGGATGTCGACCGTGTAGTCGCTGTTCAAGGTCTGTAACGTGTCGGCCAGCGTCGCGTTGTTGCGCAGATAGACCTTGAGGTTCGATGCTGCCCAGATCTTGAAGGCGAAGCCGAATGTGGTCGAAACCCCGTCCGCCGCGTAGGCGATACGGGAGGCGGTGGTAGAGAGCGTCATTCGTCCTTCCTGGGAGCGCCGGCATCCTGCCGGCTCTTGCTGAATCGAAAAGTCACAAAGAGCCGGCAGGATGCCGGCGGTCCCAGGGGCTCAGTACAACCCATCCGGGTCGTCGTGGATTTCGACGGTGCGCGGATAGTCCCACGCGCCCCATTCCCACGGCGGCCAGACGACCGTGCCGCTCGCCGGCGTGTCCGGCATCACCCAGCCGGGCGGCGGATCGGGGCGGCGGCCGATGTCCTTCACGGTCAGGCAGCCATAGCGGAACGCATCCGCCGCGTGGCTCGTCCAGTCGTGCAGCGGTTGATCTTCGAACAGGCGCCGCTCGTCGTTCCAGCGGCGTTGGTATTGTTTCAGCGCCTGGATGCCGCGTTCGCATTTCGCCGCGTCGAACCAGCAGCGCGGTAGAATCGTGCGCACGGCGTTGACACCGTCGGCCAGCGGCAATTGCGGCGCGACCACCGCGCGCGCCGAGGCGCCGATGACGCCGAGCGACCGCAGCGTTTCCATCCGCGAGCGCCCGGTGCCGAGCTCCCGCACCGCCACGTCGTGCGGCAACACGTGCCGGTCGTATTTGTAGCCGCGGTCGCGCAGCACCTCGGCATAGTGGTCGAGCCCTTCGCCCGACGCCTCGTAGTAATCGATGACGTGCAGCTCCCGCCCCACTTTTTGCACGAACCAGATCGCGGTGGCGTCGTTCATGCCGAGGTCCCACCACGTTTCGACCGGTTGATCCCGGACATGCCGGACAAGGGTGAGGCGTCCGTCTTTCTGTCCGGCTTCCATCAGCTTCCCGTAATAGGAGCCGACCAGCGCGGCGGCGAAGGAACAGTGGAATTCCTGGGCGATCAGCTCCTCCGGCATGCCGGACAGACGCTCTTCCTCGATGGCGGACAGCGGGATGGCGCCGGTGTCCGTGACCGTCAGCAGCTCGCAGAACCACGCCGGATTGCGCCGTGCCATCTCGAACAGCGCCTCGCCGTGGTTCGAGCCGCGCGGCGTGAACGCGAATGCGGCCCAGCCCTCGTTCTCGGCCAGGATGGGGCGCAGATATTCCCAGCAGCGCGGGTTCTGCAGCGCGTATTCGCTGAAGACGAGACCGACGGGATTACCGCCGATCAGCGCCTCATGAAAATTGTCGGAGCCCACGACCTGCCAGACGGAGCCGTTCGTGAATTTCAGCCGCATGTCGGTTTCGCTGCGGCTGGTCACGAAATCGCGCGGCCAATGATCGAGGAACGGGCGGCCGTGTTTCGTGACGCCGTCCCAGAGAATCTTCCGTCCCTGCTTTGCCGTCGGGAAGATGTGCCAATAGACGCCGGGGCGAACCATCGCATGGAACGCGGTGACGTTCAGGAGCAGGAGGTCCTTGCCCGCGCGCCGATGCCAAACGAGCACCGCGCGGCGGATACCGTCGTGAACGAGTGCGTTCCAGGCTTTGGTCTGATACGCGCGCGGCACCCAATCGTGAGGCAGAACCACCTGCCCCGGCACGAGTGGCGCAAAGTGTTGGGACATCCTGGCCCCCCTGGGACCGCCGGCTTCCAGCCGGCTCTTCTTTGTGCGTTGAGAGTCAGCAAGGGCCAGCAAGATGCCGACGGTCCAAGGAAGCGCTCCCTGCCTGGGACCGCCGGCTTCCAGCCGGCTCTTTCTTTGTGCGCTTGAAACTCAGCAAGGGCCGGCAGGATGCCGGCGGTCCCAGGAATCGCTCCCTGCCTGGGACCGCCGGCTTCCAGCCGGCTCTTCTTTGTGCACTTGAAACTCAGCAAGGGCCGGCAGGATGCCGGCGGTCCCAGGAATCGCTCCCAGCGCTCACTTCTCCACCAACGCCCGCAAACGCGCCGGCACTTCCGCCGGGTCGATCGCTTCGCCGCGCACAGCCTTCTGCACGAGCGCCTCCAGCGAAAAGTCCCTCAGCACGACCGTCACATTCTGCTGGCCGACCGTGGGCATCGTGATCTTCTCGCGATACTGCTCCGGCCGGATCGCTTTCAACCGCGCAAGCAGCAGCGGATCGGAGTATTTCCGCTTCACGCCGCGCTCTTCACCCTGGAAGAACACGGGTTCGTCGTAACCGTCGCGACCGCGTCGATCGGCCTCCTCCTCCAGCAAGTCGCCCGCAATGTGAAGCGCGTGCGCCCAGCGGGCGGCAAAATCCGGGTCTTGCTTGCGCCAGTCATAGACGCAACTGCGCACGTAGCCGGCGGCGTCGCACGCGGCGCGAACCGGGTGACCGTTTTCGAGCGCGGTGAAGAATTTCGCGTCACGTTCGGCGCATCGCGTCGTGTTTGCGGGCATGGGAAGTCGCTTTATTGGCGGGAGTGACGAATGAGCGTGAGACCCGCAGTGGCATAGCCAAACAGAGATCGGCTGATCGGTCGCATCACATCTGACGCAACCCGCCACCTTGAGCGATGACACCGCCGAATATCGCCGAAAGCGCCGATCAAGTCAAGAAGAAAATCAGCAATACTTATGTTCCTGGAACCACGGACATCTTGCCGGCTTTTGCTGCGTCTCAACCGCTCAAGGAAGAGCCGGCTGGAAGCCGGCGGTCCCAGGAAGAGTTTCGCCGCTGAGGCGCATGCGCTGGCAATCCGGCAATCGCGAGCTGTGTCTTCTGCAAAAAATGGATCGGGGCGGCAACCGCATCGCTAACATGTCGCCACAATTGCGCTATGCGATGGCGGTCATGACCGCCGCCCGCGCCGAACCGTTTGCGCCCGCCCTCTTCCGCGAAGTCTTCCTCGGCGAACTTGGGCCGGCGGAGGCGCTCGACTGGGGCGGCGATCCGGATGTCGGCAATGTGCCGCGGCGTATCGGCGCCATCTTCCCGCGCGGCACCGCGTCGGATCCTTTCGACGTTTTCGCAGAGTGGTACGCGCAAGGACGCTTCACGGGACGGCGCGTCGATTGGGGTGCGCGCGCCGCCGTCGTGACCCCGCGCGACGTGCACGCTTTCTTGGTCGCTTGTTACGGCCGCGACGGCATTCCGCCGGCGATCGTCCAAACCGTGGCCGCGCTCGATCCGGACCGGCGCTACGCGCTGGTCGCGTCGGCGGGATAGCCCCCCTGGGACCGCCGGCTTCCAGCCGGCTCTTGCTGCGTCTCAACCGCTCAAGGAAGAGCCGGCTGGAAGCCGGCGGTCCCAGGGGGCACGGAATCAATACGGCACCGTGAACCCGCCGCGCTTTCGCCGTGTGGTGCCGAACCAATTCTCCGTGGCCGCCTGGCCAAGCAGAGTCACGGCACCGTCGGCGACGGCGCTTCGCATCGCGTTGCGCGCGCGGGTGCGTGCACCCGCGGCGGCGACGCCATGTTCCCATGCCGCAACATCGCCGCCATGGAGCGTTGTGAGATGTGTGTGTTGCGCGTCCGCGGCGATCGCCGCCGCGACGTCGACGGGCGAACCCCGCGCGAGATCCACACTGGCCTGACCGGACTGTGCGAGATGCCGGCCGATGCGTGCGCGGCCTTCCGCTAGCGGACGCACGGCATTTGCCGCCGCCGTCTGCCGCGCAAGGCGCGCGTGTTGTTCGCTGTAAGCGGCCTCTACCTTTGCCGCCCGCGCGGCCTGCGCACCCTCGGCGATCTTGAGACCGACGGACGCGATGGTGAGCGCCGTTTGAAGGCACATGCGCGCGAACCTCCAATCATGATTGTACGAAAAGTCACCGGCACACGAAAACATCCGCGGCCGGGTGTCTTGTTCCTCAGAATGGAATCGGGCGACCTTGCCAACGCAGCCACGTGAACCATTTCCATTCGATGTTCGACGCCGTTTCTTTTTCAGGCGAGCCGAAAGCGCAAAGAGTTCATGAGCAATGCACTGGACTTGGAACCGGAATGGTTCGACGGCATGCAACTGGACTGGAGCTGTCGCACCGGCGAAGCGGCGATCGCGCGCGTTCGCGACCACTGGGAGTCCAAGCGTCAAGGCCGGCAGATGCCCGCGCGGCGCGACATCAATCCCGCGGAGTTGCGCGACGTTTTGCCGATGCTGCAACTCTACGACCTGATCGACGGCGGCAAGGCCTTCCGCGTCCGCTTGCTCGGCACCAAGATCACGCAGGCGTTGGGTGAGGACCCGACGGCACAAACGGTCGTGCGGTCTGCGGACGACCGCCTGACGCAGCGCATGTTCGCCGTGATCGACCGGGTGGTGAAACGCAAGCGTCCGCTCATCGCCCGCGCCGAGCGGACCGCCGTCGAAAAGATGAGCTTCGCGCAGGTCGAGTCGATCCACTTGCCGTTGTCGGAGGACGGACAGAACCCCGACACGCTGCTTGCAGCGACGGTCTTCATCGACGCGACCGAGGAATGGCGCGTGGATTGAGCGTGCTGGGCGTCCTGGGACCGCCGGCTTCCCCCTTTTCCAAGACTTCGGGGCGCGAGCGAGTGGTCATCGAGAGCCGCCATAGCTTAGTGCAACGGCCCAGCCGGCCCTTGCTGTCTCGACCGCACAACAAATGAAAACGGCCCACGACGGGGCCGCCTCACCTTGCTTCCCCTAGATGCCTACAAAGTTGATAATCCGATCTCGCGAGTCCGACCAACTATTGTAGAAATCCTTTTTGATCCATCCGGAGGGGCAAGTCTGGATGAATTTTCCCGAGCCGCGTCGCTTGAACGCTGAACCGTCTTCGGGGACGCAGACCGGGTAGACGTCAGTCGTATCCTCTTCCCAATCAATACGGTCGTCCAACAAGCGCGCATAGTAGTAAACGTTTTCCCTACTGTAGTTGCCTTCAAACGCTATCGCGCACTCGCCGGTGCTCAATATCCACCAGCCCGTCGCCTCCCAGGCCGGTGTAGGCACGTCAATGCGCGCTGCCACCGCTACCCCCAAGCGCTTTGAAGTCTTGTTGCAGAAGGTGACGTCCGCTTTGGCCGCTGAAACACTCGCAATGCTCGCGATGAGCATCGCTGCGAACACTCTCATCCTACATTCCCCTCGTTCTTGTTTCTTTGTTGAAATTCAGTTCAGTTCAGTGACTTCGGCAACGGCGCGGTCCGTGTGGCATGGCGCAAATCGTCGGGAAAGAGGCCAAGTGTGTCGATGACGTCGACTGCCACCGCTTGCCGCTGTTCGGGCGTGTCGGAACCGGTAACAGCCCAATCGCCCCTCACGCGCCCGGTGCCGTACTCGAACACGCGCACCTTCTTGGCTCCACTTTCGAGGTCGACCTGCAGCACTGCGCGCGCCCCCGCCTTGCTCTCAAACGTCACGCGTGTTGGGCGGCTGTCTGACACAGGCGCAGAAAGCTCGTCGAAAAGCCGCTGCACGTTCGCGGGAAGCTGCACCGTCTGTTGTGGCGCAGCGTCATTGATGGATTTGGCGACGGCGCCGTGGCCGCGCGAGAACTTTCGGTCAGTCGCCGAATTGTCAGCCACCGCAGTCTGGCTCAAGAGCACCAACACTAGAGAAGCAGTCATTGGGACGAAGCTCTTCATCGAAACCTCCTCGATTGAACTTGTTCAACAGCACGCTGAGGCATCGTCAATTGTTCGTCAACAAAAAAAGCCATGCATCCGGCGTCAGCGCGGTTGTTTGCTCTGGGTTGCCGTCTCGCGGGAGTTGCCTACTCGAATTTACACGGCCGCTCCTACAGTCACCCGCGGCATCAGTGCGAATGCCTGACGGCAGCGGCTCGTCAGGATGTTGGCGCCTCTCGAAACGCACAGAGCGGTCGGGGACCGTCCCGGGAAGGAAGATCACCCCTCCCCCACCACCACGCGCGGCATCACCGCCAGGATGTCCAGCGGCAGCGGCTCGTCCTGCACGATCGTCACCTGCCCGTCCGTGTCGTGGTCGCAGCGTCACATCGAAATCGCCTGAGCGCAGCGGCGGTGAGGCGTCCATCGGATCGCTGGCGTCGCGGCGGACAAGGTCTTCCACCACCGCCTTGTTCACGCCCGCCTTGCCGCCCATGCCGTTCAGCACGGTCGAGCAGACGCCTGGCGAGTATGACGCGATGCGCGCAAGCTCGCGAACGGGCCAGCCGCTGGGCAATGCGGCGTTTGTCATGCGCTTGGAGCAAGCGCTCGGTCGCGCCCTCGGCAGGCGCAAGCCCGGACCCAAGCCCAAGGCCGCCGCACCCCGGAACTCAAGGAAATCAAGAACGGACTCGGAACTCCAATTGCGAGAAATCCGCGACGTAACCCCGCGCTTGATCGGCGGCCTCCGGCACCCTTCAGCAACTTGCCGCCATTTCAAGGCAAGGCGTCCCTGAGGCCACGAAGAACTGGGATAATGTCCGCAACGTCATCTACAATGGACGCAGACGCTAAGGGCTTCTGTAGCCCGAGCGATGCTGGCGGCGCACTGTCACGAAGGCGAAGATCCTCCCTCACTGCCTGGGGCATCTTCATGAAAATTCGAATGTTCTCTTCCAGGTTAGCGGACGTGACCCCACCGTCCGTGATAACATATCGAGACAAAGTTAGCAGATCCGCGTCGAACAAGTGCACCGAGGCGTAGGGATGTGAGATATTAAATGAATTGAGCTGCTCGAAGGTGAACGGAGGATTTGGTTGCTTCATAGGCGAAAGAAACCACAGCCCCCGACACTTATTTTTGTCATTACAGACTCGAAGCACAATCAATACAACAACTCCGTCGCGATTCAAAACCAAGTAGCGACCGCCCGAGGAGAATCTCTTGATTTCTGCGGCAGAACCGGTCGCTTTCGTGGCAACCGTTGCAAGCCATTCGGCGTCCACCGTTGCAACGAGATCCGACGATTGCTCGTTAGGCGCGTCGCAACGCCCGACTTTCGCCGCGCCAATCGTTGCAACGATCACGATCAAGCCCATCACCAACCGCGCCATCATGGTAGCCTCCATCTCCCCAACTATTGACAAAAGTCCGCTGCGTCGATGTCTTGCGCAATCTGCTGAGCGATCCAGTGTCGGTACTCGGGTGTGCCGAGAAACGTGTACACGCCTGGCAAGTTCGGATCTCGCGACTCCCTGCCCCAACTGACAATGCCAACGACCCTATAAGGTCCTTCGTCCACGATCATCAATGGGCCCCCGCTATCACCCGTTAGCGCGTCACCTTTCTCGTCTCCGGCACAAATGACCGTACGGTCGCGCACTAAGTCCTTGAAGTCATTATTGGCCTTCTGAACACATGCCGCCGATGGATAGTAGAGGTTCACCTTCACGTACTCCAACCTAGTATTTCCGCTTGCATGCGTTTCATGGCTGGCCCAACCGGCCATGTATCCATGCGGTCGTCGACGCAGCAATTTGTCCATCTCATCGAAGGAACGTAGTCGCTCAGCGCATACGTTGCGCGGCACGAGTTCCTCCAGTCGCAACAGCGCGAGATCGTTCATGAAGTGACCATGGGCCGATTGCAGGAACTCGGGATGAATCACGATCTGAGCAACCCTCAATTGCTTCACTGCATCGGAGAGTTTGGTCCTGACGTCCATTGATCCGACGCGTGCATACAAGAGCGTTGGGTGGTGTTTGAATTCGGCGACACAGTGCGCAGCAGTCAGCACCCAGCGCCTAGAAACAACAACTCCGGAGCAACGGTGTCTTCTTTGGTGGGGTGTCGCATCATCCGCGGCATCGCCTGAGAGAAGCCCAATTGCTGCCATGAAAGGAAATTCGTTCTCCCAAGCTGTCGAGACAACGTCGTCGCGCGAAACAGGCGGTGGCGGCGGCAATTCACCCACGTCTTCTAGCAATGGCGGTGTCGAAGGTTGAGACTTGCCTCTCGCAACGCTCAACTCCTCACCCAAGGGCGTCCTAGGAAATCTATCACGCCCCTCGTTCAAGCCGTGGAGAACCGCAGCGCGTATCCAATTACGATATGGCCACACCTTGAGAAACACCGCGACTGGTTCCTTACCAGCGTCCATCGCATCACATCGGGCGCCAACACTTAGACCACTTGCGATAGGAAGACCTGACGATGACTGCGCAACAGGAAACTCTTGGACAACCGGCGGAGGCGCTTTCGGGCCGCTGAATGAAATCAATGGCGCGCCGCGAAAGCCATCACAGGGCACTAGGTCATAATGTTGCGATGACGCACAAATGTATCGAGTAGATAGCTCGGCAAGCTTTGCTGGCGCAGCATCCGGGAAGCACATGCCAACAGGTAGTGTTCTGACGGTAAAGCTTTTTTGCTCATTCCGCAGTGCGGAGGGCGCGACCGGCACTCTCCCCCAACCGACGATGCCAAATCGATAGAATTGACCCGGGGTTTCTACGGTCTCCGAAAAGTCGCTCACACGAAGTGGCTTGAACTCGACAGGTCGCTCAAGTCGGAGTAGAGCCGGTTCGCTCCGTCTCAGGCTCTGATTATCGTAGAGAACTACTTGAGCGACTCGCGAGCGCTGTATCCGCGCGATGTCTATGCCGCCCAATGCAATCGAAATGTCACTCCCATGCTGGCCCAGAACGCACTCCGCTACCGTGAGAACCCAGTCGTGTTCGATCAAGATTCCGGAACACAGCTGCTCTTCACTCCCGTTCGGATTGCGCTTCATGACCGCTACAACATTGGAGTAACGCCCATCGAGTGCGCCAAAGTGTTTACGAAACAAGATTGGGTCAGAAGCAATCTCCGCCGCAAGAACCGAGGGTGAATGCGGCGACGGCTGGTCCGACGCCGACAAAGCGGCGGCGCTGAGCACAACTGCCCCAAGGACGCTCGCGAAGTAGGATACGCGCGCCATTGCCTCATCCTATCGCCCTGACGCCGCGAGCGCGTCCATTATCCAACTGTAGAAGCGAGGGGCGCGAACATAGACCCCATACTTCTTTGGCATTGCGCAGCCCTCCCCCCAACTCACAACGCCAGCAAGCACCAGTCCACCTTCGCCGTCGTAGGCCATTAGCGGTCCGCCACTATCCCCCTTGCATGAGTCCCTGCCCCCCTCGATGAACCCGGCACACACCATGTTTTCGGTGATGTTGCCATCATAGGATCCCACACTGTTGCAGAGTCTTCTCGGCACTAGTTTCAGGCCCAGGTGGCGCAACGTTTCTGCAGGTTGGCCGGTCTCAGTAAGCCCCCAACCTGCTACCGTTACCAACGCACCATCCCCGAACATGAGTGACTCGTTGACGGGTTTCAGCACCTTTGCATGCGTTGAATCCGGAAAAGTTCCGCGTACGCTCACAAGCGCTATGTCATTGTCGTAGACCTCGTAAAACTTACCGCCCGCGAGCGGAATTGTGACAACGCGCTTGTCCGGATGAACAAGAATCTCAGCAGCTTGAACAGACGATCCGCCACGACTCAGGCGAGTGCTGCCGTACCAAATGCTGAGAGCGCCCTCTCGGCCTACCAACCGATCGACGCAATGAGCTGCAGTGACGATCAACGATGGACCTACGATCGAGCCGCCACAAAAGTGGACGGCCGCTTTCTTCGGATCATAAGTGTACCTGAGCGACACGACCCACGGATACCGTGCTTCCGTCGTAACTTCCGTTCCGTTGATTACCCTGCCCTGAATGCCCAACGGGCGGCTTCCTGTCTCTGCGAATGACACGGCGTCGTCGCTGGGCGACGGCGCAGCCAACGCATGATCAGCCCCCATCGCCCCGATGAAAATGATGGCGGAAACGAAAACAAATCGCATGGTGCCCCCCCGACAACAGCTACACCGACCAGTGCATTTATCTCTAGACTAGGAACTCATCATTTCTAGCCGCGCACAAGGTGTTTCGAAGCAACACTTTTAGGTGCGAACGAAACAGACGATACTAGCGGTACGGGATTTGCTGCACAGCAATGCGACAACGACGAGAACTTGGGCTCAACACCGGACGAAGCGAGCGACAAACAACCACGGCGGCAGAAATGCTCATCAAAGTCGGCTGAACAATGTCCTGGAAAGGCAATTACTCGTCGCTGACCACCACCCGCGGCATCACCGCGAGGATGTCGAGCGGCAGCGGCTCGTCCTGCACGATCACCACCTGCCCGTCTGTGTCGTAGTCGCTGGCCAGCGTCACGTCGAAGTCGCCGCTGCGCAGTGGAGGTGAAGCGTCCATTGGATCCGATGCGTCGCGGCGGATGAGGTCTTCCATCACCGTTTCGCTCGTTCCCGCTTTGCCGCCCATGCCGTTCAGCACGCGCACGGTGAGTTTCGCGATGCGCTTCACGCGGCCCTGCACCCCGCCCATCGCGCCGCCGTCGAGGCGCAGCGTTTTCAGGCGCGACGTGTAGGCAAGCCCCACGCGCGCCGTGGTGGCCGGCGCCTCCAATGTCACCGCGCCGCCCGTGACCGTGCGCGCGGGATGCAGCGCGCCGTTCGCAATGATCTTCACCGCGCGCCCTTCCAAGTGGCCTAAGCCCGACAGCACCGTCGCGGGCGCGCCAGCATAGGTGAGCGCCGCGTCAAGATAGGGCATCGCCGTCTTGTCGTTCGCGTCCGCGGGTTCGAACGGTTGTTCCATGAATTCCACATGGCGCACCGTCTGCCCGTTCACCGCGCGCCGCGTGACGAGCCAGAGTTCGTCCGCCGCGCCGCCCGGCGCAGGGATCGCGGCGATGCTTTCGACCGCGCCGTCGCGCGGATGGCGCGCCCAGGCATAGACCTGCTCCTCGCGTTTGTAGGTGAGGGAGAGCAGCAGCCCATCGCTGCGCGCCGCCCACAACGTGTTCAGCGGCGCGCGCGCCCAGGCGAGGCCCGTGATCGTTGCCGTGCCGGTCGTCAAATGCTCCGCCAATTGCAGAAGGTCGACGGGCAGATAGGCGTCGGCGTCCACGTTGTAGAGCATGGCCATCACCTTGCGCCCCGCGCGGTTGACGAACAGCGTCTCTGACCCCAAGCGCGCGGGTTCGACCGCGGCGGACCCTTCGCCCGATTGCGGCACGAAGCGGAGCGCGGCGGGCGTGAGCGGCTCGCCCGCCGCGCCGCCGCCGGCCGCGAACTCCTGACCCGACGTGCCGACGAGCAGCGTGGCGCCGGAGGCGAGCCAGCGGATCGCGTTCACCTGCGCGCTCGCCATGCCATAGGTGAACGCGTCGTCGTCGCGCGTGCCCGGTTCGAACCGTTCGTAATCGCCGGACGCCGAACCCCAAATCGTTTGCGGCCGCGCGGGTGTGTTTGCCCAGATCAAACGCTGCTCGTGGAACGCCACCGCGGCGGGCCACCCGCGCAGCGGCGACCACGCGCCCTCCGCCCATTTTGAAGTGCCCGCGCCCACCACCGTGTGCGGCAGTTTCTTGAGCACGGTCGCGTTCACCGCGAACGGCGACAGATAGGTCGTGATGCGCGCGACGCCGAAACCCTTGTGCAGAAACTCCCACCGTACATTGTTCGTGCCGAGCCCGTCATACCCCGCGCCCTCGTCATGCGTGGGCGGCACCGTGCCGGTTTTGCCCGAAGCCCCCACGGTCAGCGCTTTGTAGTACTGCCCGTTGTAGCGGCAATACGACCCCACCACCGGCGCCGCGACGTCGGACTCCCACGGGGACACGGCGGCGAGATCCGGCATCTGCAACCAGATCAACGCGCCGATGTGACCCGGATCGAACAGCGCGGCGGAGGCGGTGAGCGAGACGGTACCGGTGTCGCCGCTCGCCGCGATCGTCTTCGCGGGGTCGATGTTGCGTTCGAGAAACGGGCCGTCGTTCGGTTGGTAGGGTGTCAGCGACCACGCCGTGTGGCCGGTGCGCGAGAGTTTGCGCGGTTGGTGGTTGGCGTGGGCGATAGTGAGAATGTCGGCCGATTGCGCGAAGGCGAGCGTGGGGAGATCGGCCTCGGCATAGGGCGTAGAGATTTCGTACGGCACGCCGGGCGCGAATTCGACTTGGCCGTGGTCTTTCCAGACGCGGAGGTAGAGATCGCCGAATTCGAGGATGTAGGCCTGCACGGTAGAGAATTGGAACGGCACGATGCGGCAAGTTTTGTTCGTATTCTTCGCTGCACCGGCAAACCGCGTGCCCGGTCGCCGGATCAGCCCGCCCTCCGGCCGCACGATGAAGTTTTCGATCGCGACCGCGGCGGTGTGGTACTTGGCGAGGTCGACGCGCCCGCCAAGACGCGTCGAGATTTCCCCGCCGGCGAAGGTGGGTTGGATGTGTGCTGGAGGCATCTGACTCTTGTGCGGCTAACAGAACTGGGCAAACAGCACTCACGCAGGCGAATTTGGAGCCGGATGGTGTTAAAGTCGCGATGGCAATAACTTGGGAGGATCGTTGTGGGTACTAGCTGGTGCGATAAACTCGCGTCGACCCCAGTCGTGGGCTTCTTTCTTGAGCCATACTCTGCGTCAGCGGCTTCGTTAATGGACGCCCTCGCACCCATCCTCAACCAAAGATTCGAAGGCGATCGGCAGATGTTCACGCTCGATCCGACGCCGTCGAATGCATTTAGCTACAGCACCGAGGACGGGTATCAGACTTTCGTGGAGCCGACGAAGATCATCGTATCATTTGCGCATCGACTCAAAGCGCGGCCGACTAGCGCGGGCCCACCTGTCGCGGAGCTCATCTCGCGTGCCGCGCCATACACCCAGCTGCTTGATACCGTCTTACGGCAGTTGATAGCTACGACTCTGCTGCTGCCCGGACCCGCGCAGAGAGGCGTACGCCGCATCGGAATTGTTTCGCAATCCGCCGTTGCGGAAGACGAACTTCCTCCGGGAGTGCTCAAGTTCATCGATCATATTGCTCGCCCATGGCGTATGGCGCCGCACGCCTTTGGGTTCAACATCACGACAAACCTCGCGACGACGCGCGCGTGGCAAGATCGGTGCATACACACGTTGACTAAGACTGAAGGAGCCGACAATTTGGTCAACCTATCGTTCGATTGGCAGCGGACTTTCGACGGCACCGGCGTTAACACCCGTTCACAGAACGGCCTTGAAGATATTGTGCGAAGTGCACAACAAGCGGCCCTGACATATTTTGAGGAACTAGCGGAGGGAAATCGTTTCGATGCCGACATCGTCAGCGACAAGCCGTGAAACACAAGACCGTTTGATTTCTTCGCGAATCGACCAGGTCCGGTCGACAACCCGCGAAGTAATCACGACCAGCGAGTCCGACACGGCCAGTATGGTTCGTGGCACGAATTCTCAACAGACAAACCATGCGTACGCTCTTGCCGCACGTGTCGCAGGTCGCATCAATGCTGCAAGCATCTCGGATGACGAACACCAAGCGCTGCTAGACGAACGACGGGCTTTGCTCGACAAGAAGTTCGCTGGCAACATGAGCCGAAAGGACCAGAATCGGCTGAATTACGTCCGCTGGTCGCTGGATCGAATAGAAGACGCCAAGAACGGCTTTGTACTAGATGCTCTGGAGAGCGCCGTTGCGCAGTATGAGCAACTTCACGACGATATCCAGAACTTTCGGTTACAACTCGAACAGCATCTTCCAAAAAAATGACCGGCGAAACAGAGTCCAAAGCGAAGCATCAGCTAGTCTCGCCGCTGCCTAGTGAGTCCATGCCTCGCGTGATCAGGTCGGCCGTGCCGCCCGGAAAGGGCTATGAAGAGTATCGGCAGTACCTGCGCTACGATTTCTGGTACTCGTGCGGGTATTGCTCGATCACCGAAGCTGAAGCAATGGCGATTAGGTTTTCAATCGACCACTATGAACCTCGCGCGGCTAGACGCGACCTGGAGCACGATTACGCAAACCTCATCTACTCTTGTGAACCGTGCAACACATACAAAGGCGATAGATGTCCTCCAGCAGACGCTCGTGCAATCGGACTTCGCTTCTTCAAGGCTGACGAGGACGTGCACGCCGACCATTTTCGCGTCTCAAATCAGCGTCTAGAGGGAAAAACTCCCACCGGAGAATATACGATTGAGGCGCTGGACTTGAATCGGATGGCACTTCGAAGGTTGCGTGACATTCGGATGAGACTGAGCGACAGCGATGCATTCATTGCGGAAGGCATTCGGGCACTTCGTCATTTTCCCATCGACCGTCTGCCACCGACTGTGAAGGGTAAAGCGACCACTTATGTGAAGCGGCTGGCTGATGTTGCGGATAGAATTGCAGACGAAATAGATCAAATACTGCGCAGTCACGCGAAGTCCGAACTGATTGACAACGATTCGGAGACGCAAACTCGCACCGTTGAACGGTCAAAAAGACTTAAAGACTGGCAGGCGCTGTATCCGGGCGCGTGGCGCGCGCCGCGCACGCGAAAGGGCTAGTCCACCACAGATGCAAGTGAGCGCGTTCCCAAGTCGAGTCGCGCAATGAGAAGCCCTCTTGTTCAACCGGCCCGCCCGACAGACTCCCTGGTAGTCCCCCTTGCGACGCGCCTCGCACAATCCGAGAAGACATGCAGGATGACAAGAACTAAGACCTAATCGACTCTCGCAACCCGGAAGCCTGCACTGAAGTTACGCTCAGTAGCGTTTTGCCTGCCCCGGTTGGTGGAACGCACCCTCCATGGACCGCTGTACCACCCGCCGCCGCGGAACACGCGCAAGCCGACAAGTTCCGAGAAATTGAAACCACCGCAACTCTCAGCCCACGAGATAGACACTTCGGACGGCGCCCCATTGTAGTTTACGCGATAGCAATCGAGCGTCCACTCCCACGCATTGCCTAACATGTCGTAGAGACCAAAGGCATTCGGCTTGTACTTGCGGACAGGCGCCGTGAACGCATAACCATCGTCGCACGGGAACACCATGCTTTCATGCTTTGCATCGGACCTGAAAAACGCAGCAGCCGATGCGTCGAACACATTGGCGTACTGACAGGCGTCCTCATTGCCCTGCCCCCAATAGCGGCTTGTGGTCGTTCCGGCTCGAGCCGCGTACTCCCACTCCGCTTCAGTTGGGAGCCGGTACCTGTGACCGGTTTTTCGGCTGAGCCATTCCGCGTACTTCACCGCATCCCAGTGTGTCACGCAAACAGCCGGGTGATCGGCATCCTGATGAAATCCGGGCTCAAGCGAACTCCAACCGGCACCCGTCGTCGTGACGGCGCCGCCCCAGCCCGTGCAATGACCCGAAACATCGTGATGCGCCTCCTTCAGGAAGACTTCAAATTGACGGCGCGTGACCTCCGTCGCGCCCAGCGCGAACGCACCAACTCTAACAATACGAGTGGGCGTCTCACGCGCAACGAATCCCTTCGGCGCGCCGAGTTTTGTCGCCCATGCGACTTCGGTCTCGTCCGACCCCATACGGAACTCGCCCGCAGGAATTTTGACCATTCGGGGACAGTCTTCGCAGTCCTGGAACGTACCGTCACCGAAATCTCGTGCCGGTTCGAACTGTCGCATCTGATCCGGAGATAGATCGCTCCGCCAAGTGACGAACGCTGCGAGCACCACGGGTGTCAGGACAATGCCTGCAATTCGCGTGCCCGGATTCGCAACGCGCCGCTCCAACCACGTGCCCTCGGCTGCCTCGTGACCAGGCATTCCTAAGAACAACAGGTATAGAGCGAAGATCACAACTGCAAACGCCAGCCCGAGCAACGGCACGCTTGGTGCCAAATTGGACAAGAGCGGGAAACCAGAAGGTACCAAGAACGCAGTTACAATTCCGAACCCGCTCAAAAAGACCGCGCCGTAGAGATAGTTCGTGCCCTGCAAACCGAGACCATTGAGCCAAAGGAACGTGTAGAAGCCCGCAAGGGGAAAGAGCACGACGCCGAATCCCGTCAACGCCACCGTTCCGGCGGCAATCGCGGCGACGAGCGCGCAAGTGAGCGCGCTCCAAAATTTCAACGACGCTATCCAGCCGAGAAATGATGGCGTTGTCGCCTTCCCATAGGCACCGAATAACAACCAAAGCACCACGAACACGTGACGCCAGTGCGGCTGCAAATGCAGCGGCAAGCCGAATTGCTCCCGCAACCATTGAAAGGCAGGTTTCAACCAGGATTCGACGAGCGGCCGCAGGACCTTGGCGAGTTCGTCGTCGACCCAGTTCACCAGCTGATCGAAAAAATCCGAGAGCGCGAGCCCAAGCCCGTTCCGGGCGAAGTAGAGCGTCGAGGGAAGGACGATCGCCACGCTGAACAAAAAGAACAGCCAGCCCAACAACCTTGAATTTGTCATACCCCGCTCCCTCGACCCTGCTACCGCACTTCATTGACGGCACCAATTGTGTCTAAATTTCGGCACGTCGTTTGAGAAACGGCCGGCGAGAACGGGCAACGCTCTTGTATTGCAGCAGCCCCAGAGCCGGCAGGATGCCGTCGGTCCCAGGAAAGCCGGCACCGTCACCGGCTTTGCAGCCAGTATCCGTCGACGGAGTCGTCCCGTCCGCGTTCCTGCGCATCCCGCCGCCGCGCCTCGGCTAGCTTCTGCAGATAGACCTGCCAACGCGCGTGCGCCTTGGCCGTACTCTCGGTCAACGACACGGCGATCTCCGACGCGATCCTGACCGCGAGCGTCTCGACGAACAGCGGATCGAACAGCACGGGATCGGTGACAGCGCGTGTGTAGGTGACTGAATTGGGGGACAGCATACCTATTCCCCACTACGGAACCGACGGGAATAGGTATGCTGCCCCCAAATGCGAATTTTGGTCGCGCCTAGCGAAGCAGATTCCCGATCATGTTATGGAACATATCGAGCAACATGTTGCCGTTCTTAAAGACGATGCGCCACCGCACACCGAGCCAAAGCATCAAGAGTCCCGCACCGACCATCGCGAAGCCGAGCGTCAGCCTCGGAATCCGAATGTCAAGAGCACCGATCACCTGAATGACCACCTCGTCCAATTGTGGAACGCTGCTGAACCACCCGCTTTCGGCCGGAACGACGTAGAACCCAAGCAACGTGAGCGCTATTCCAAGGGCGATCAGCGACAACTTCAACGCAATAGAAAGCAGAACATAGATCGGCATTGGCTCTCCCCCATGCAACGTCAGCTCACAGTCAAGCAACGCTATCGTCCCAATAAGACGGTACGACGACAGGAACCGGAACGACGCTCGTCGAGGTTCGCCCCCGGCGGGCAAGGGCTCCCGAGTTTTCGCGCGCGCGGCACACTCCCTCGGACCGCCGGCATCCTGTCGGCTCTTTGTGCGGTGGAAATTCAGCAAGAGCCGGCTAGAAGCTGCCGGTCTCAGGAACATCACCGATCAGCGACCCAAACAACGTCGCACGCGTCTTTCTTCCTGGGCCGCCGGCATCCTGCCGGCCCTTCGTGCGGTGGAACGTCAGCAAGAGCCGACTAGAAGCCGGCGGTCCCAGGAACACGACCGATCAACGGCCCAAACAGCGTCGCACGCGTCTTTCTTCCTGGGACCGCCGGCATCCTGCCGGCTCTTCTTCGTGCGGTGGAACGTCAGCAGGAAGAAGCGCAACTTCTCGATCGCCAAATTCGCTGCGGATAAGTGCGATTGCCGGTCCCGCGCGTAGGTTGCTGAGATCAGGCGGTCGAGAACATCAAGGCTTGTCGCGATCGTGCGGTCACCGAGCGTGAACTTGAGTGCGCGCGGATACTTCTCAATCGTTGGAATAACCCAAAGGACAAGCCGATACGCCGCTTCCACCGCGGGACCGCCGCGGCGCGCACTCTCGCGTTCGCTGGTGCGACGTGGCGCTGATGCGTCATCCCGCGCGTTCACAGAAAAAGCAGCGGGGGCTTACGCCCCCGCCCCCCAAAGGAAGTAAAGAGAGCAAGATTCAGGACCTAATAGGTTCTCGCCACCCGGAAACCGAAGTTGCCGCTCCGGAATGTTGCAGTGTACCTGCCGCGGAACGATGCGTCCCCCGGATCGTAGTTCCAAGAACCGCCGCGAAGCACGCGCCGGGAACACGGCGAAAGCCATTTGGGCCAAAAATCACTTTCGTCCGCTCCGGCGTCGCAATCCTCGACCCACTCCCATGCGTTTCCAAACAGATCGTACAGTTTCTTGCCATCGCGGCCAAACGCAGAAAACTGCTTAACCGGTGCTGTGAATGCGAACCGGTCTTTGCAGTAGATGGAACCGAAATTGCCGTAAGCACAACCTTCCTCCTCCGAGTTCCATGGCAGCCCGAATTCGACGCCGGTACTCGCCGCGTACAGCCACTCAACATCGGTCGGAAGCCGGTACGCGTGACCTGTTTTCATCCTCAGCCAGTCGACATAGGCCTTCGCGGCATACCAACTGATGCAAACAACGGGGTGGTCCCTGCCTTGTGCAAACCCAGGCTGCCTCCAATCTCTTCGACCTTGATAGCCGAAGCCGCCGCGCTGTTCGTCGCTTGCATAGCAATAGCCTTCCGAATACCCGACTTCCTTCGCAAACTCATTGTACTGAGCCCACGTCACCTCCGTCTCGGAGAGTGCGAACGCCCTAACCTCGACGCGGCGCCCATCGATTTGAATGGTCCCGGTGGGAAACCGCACCATCTGCGGGCACCACACCTCCTTCTCGTCGCAGTCGCTCCAAGTGCCGTCCACATTCTGCTTTGGGTCCTCCGCCGCGCGCGGCGCAACCCGGACCAACGCGACGACAAGAACGGCAAGGCCGATGACTGCGAGAATGTCGAGCCCCATTGAACGGCCTGGATTGCCCTGGCGGCGTTTCCACCACGTGGCGCCGTGCCCATCGCGGCCCGGTAGACCAAACGCCACGAGCATGACAGCCAGCAGGATCACGACTGCGGTCAGCGCCAGGAGACCGGCGTTCGGTACAACCTCGATCCCAATCTCCGCTGTGATCGACATTTGGGCCGCAAGCCACACCGCGGCAACGACGATCGCTGCGTGGGCAAGCCCAAGAAGGCCGAATGCGCGCATTGTTCCATGAACGAACACCGCGTCCCAGGCACGTGTTGCAAGTAGGAAGGCGAAGAAGCCGACGACCGGCCACAAGAAGAGACTCGGATGCTGCAGTGGCACTGTCCCGGCGGCGATGCCCGCCGCTGCCGCGCAGAGGAACGCGACGGCGTATTGGAAAACTGTTCGGACGGGATGCGCGGACCAATCCGTCGTGGTCCGCGCGTATGCACCGAGGAACAACCACAACAAGATGAATGCGTGCTTCCAGTGACGCTGCAGATCCAAGTCGCCGATCCAGCGTCGCAATGCAGTGAGAAGATCACGGATGAACGGTTCGACCTTCTCCAGGACAACGGAAAGAATGACCTCAAATCGGTTCAGCAACGCGTTGAGGAATTCCGACAACGAAAACCCGAGCCCGCTCCTGATGAGTTGCAGCGCCGACAGCGCACCGACCACAATGGCGAGCAGACGAAAGATGTTGTTTGCAGTCATTGCAGCCCCCACCGGTCGCCACAGCATATGCGACGATCGTGTGTCTGCGGCGCAACGTCCTGTCCTCAAGCGTTCCCCGGGAGCATCGGTTCCTGTTGAAATTCCAACGCACAAAGAGCCGGCAGGATGCCGGCGGTCCCAGGAAGACTGGCACCGTCACCGGCTTTGCACCCAGTATCCGTCGACGGAGTCGTCGCGCCCGCGTTCCAGCGCATCCCGCCGCCGCGCCTCGGCCAACTTCTGTTGATAGACCTGCCACAGCGCCTGCGCCTTGGCCGTACTCTCGGTCAACGACACGGCGATCTCCGACGCAATCCGGACTGCGAGCGTTTCGGCGAACAGCGGATCGAATAGCACGGGATCGGTCACCGCGCGGGTGTAGGTGATCTTGAGCGGCGCGCCGTCGTCGGTGAGTAGCGCGCCACTCTCCACCAGCCAAGTGCAGTCGTCCGCCTCGCCGACCGTGCGGACAAAGAGGCAATCGGGCGGCAGTTCATACGCGTTGGCGAAACCGAACGCCGGCGCCGTCGCCAAGGCCGGCAAGCTCGCCCGCGCGGCCGCGAAATTCCAATCATACGCGCGCAAGCACGCGTCGCGCGCGAACGGATAGCGCAGGCGGCACACGCGCGCGGCTTGCGTGTTCTCGTCGAGCGCGGTGATGGCCAAGCCACGGCCGACGTCTTGGAGCGCGAGATTGCAGATCGCGACCTCGGAGAGTTCGGTAAGGGTTGGCATGTGTGAAATTCCTAGGAGCGAATTCTTCCTGGGACCGCCGGCTTCCAGCCGGCTCTTTCTTTGAGCGGTGAAGCGTCAGCAAGAGCCGGCAGGGATGCCGGCGGTCCCAGGAAGTTCGGTGAGGGCATGTGGGGGATTCCCGGAAGCGACTTCTTCCTGGGACCGCCGGCTTCCAGCCGGCTCTTTCTTTGAGCGGTGAAGCGTC